>NZ_JALKBB010000100.1:0-653 GCF_023016025.1 Arenibacter sp. S6351L
AGTATTTTTTTTCACAACCGATCAGCACTAAAAAAGATAAGATTAAAAGTGCCAATGAGTAATTCCTGTCCATCTATTAAATTATTGCCAACGGTCAAGGTGTAAGTGCCGTAAGGTGTTTTTCACACCTTACAATAGGCACGATGAAATACGCCTTATGGCATTTAAACTGTGTTGTCTGTAGTTGGGCAGCGATTAGTAATTAACTGAATAAATAAACGCGGTACATCGCCAAGGCGTATTCTACCTTGACCGTTGTGCTGTAATTAAAGCAATCTTTTAAACTATTAAAATAAAAACCTATGGAATGGATAGATGTTAATCAACAATCTCCGAATGAGTACCAAACTGTAATTATAAGCGTGAAAACTACTGATGGTAGAAGTTGGACAATGCCTTCTAATTACCAAGACCAAAAGTTTGTAGAGTGTACTACAAATGACGAATTTTTACAAATAAGTCAGGATGAAATATACTATTGGATGGCGCTACCTTCTGTAAAAGTGTAGTTTTTATTTTACTGGTTTGATTGCGGGGCTCGATGCCCTATTACAGCACAACGTCTGGGGTGTATGTTTTGTTGCGTATGGCGGTCAATCGTTTTTCTCGATTGAGAGTAGCCATGGAAGCAACAAAAAAATTAAAAAGCACTC
>NZ_JALKBB010000101.1:0-639 GCF_023016025.1 Arenibacter sp. S6351L
CATTGCGAGCTTGCCTAGCCGTTAGGCAGGCATAGCGTGGCAATCTGCTTCTTACATTGTACAATTAGCAATAAACAAAGTAAAAGTCCTCCCCCTAACCCCCTCCTACTGCAAAAAAGCTGCACAAGCAAGGAGGGGGAATAATTCTTTCATAAATACAATATTAGCACCTGAACAATTCCCCTCTTGAGAGAGCCTCTCCCGCTTTTTCCGCGGGAGGTCAAGGTGGCTTCGACGTAGGAGAAGACGGAAGGGGTAGCCTGGGTGGCAATCTGCTTCTTCCTCTGAAGAGATTGCTTCGTCACCTCGCAATAACGAAATCCTTGCGGAGATTGAGCCTGCCCGGCCGTAAGGCGGGTGATTTTATTTAGCGCAGCACAATAAAATTGTAACGAGAAGACATCGCAGTATTCAGTAAGCAGTGGTCAGTGGTCAGAGCTCTTTAGGTAAAAGCCAATAGTTTCTGTCTTCAACATTATAAACTGACGTCATTGCGAGCTTGCCTAGCCGTTAGGCAGGCATAGCGCGGCAATCTGCTTCTTAAAGCAAACAGTTTTCAGTAATCAGCAATTAGTATTGAGAAACTAGAATCTGGAGCCTAGACTAAAGATTTGTGTTGAATGTTCAATGTTGAAAGTT
>NZ_JALKBB010000102.1:0-631 GCF_023016025.1 Arenibacter sp. S6351L
CAGAACGCGACCACCGGAGCATTGGAAGTTGATGGCACGGCAATTACTGGTGACGGTGATATCACATCCTCCGACCTAACGGTAGGTGGTGATGCAAATGCCCTGTTGGGTGATGTTACCCTAGAGATAGCTGCCGGGGCCGTGGGAACCACAGAATTGGCTGCAGATGCGGTTACCCTGGGTAAATTGGCGGATGGCAGTAATACGGGAGATCTGATCCAATGGAACGGAACTGATTGGGAATATATAGACCCAAGTACGTTGATACCGGCCACTACGGTGTCCAATACAAGCAGTGCAAATACTTTGACGACAACGGTGGACGGAGTTACTGGAGCAGGCGTGACTATGATAAATAGTAATGTACTGGGTCTAAATGGTAGTGATGAATTGGTAAGTACCGTAAATGGCGTGGCTTCTACGGCCTTGGACCTTACCCCTGCAATACGGGCAAATGAACTTACAACAACGGTGGTAGAAGGTAGTGGTGTAAATGTTACCTCGTCCACGACAGGGAACAATACAGAATATACGATCACTGTAGATCCAACGGATATTACAGGTGATGGTAGTATTACTTCAAGTGATATAGATGTAACCGGTGGAGCAAATTCGACCTTAAACGATGTTA
>NZ_JALKBB010000103.1:0-629 GCF_023016025.1 Arenibacter sp. S6351L
TGTAGCCTTCCCTAAAAATAGGACAGTATAAAATTCGAATTTATTAATTTTAAATTTTAACTGTCACATGAAGAAAAGCAAGTTTAGCGAAAGCCAGATCATTAAGACCCTCAAAGAGATCGAACAGGGACGCGGAGTGCCCGAAGTTGCCAGGGAACTCGGCATTGACAAGAGTACCATTTACTATTGGCGCAAGAAATATGGTGGCATGGAAGTGGCCCATATGAAACGGTTGAAGGAGCTTGAGGATGAAAACCGCAAGCTCAAGCAGATGTATGCGGATGTAAGTCTGGATGTACGTATGCTAAAGGACGTACTGTCAAAAAAGTTCTAGGGCCTTCCGACAAGAAGCACCGTGCCAAATATCTCCAAGAGACGTATTCGGTCTGTGTATCGCGATCCTGTGAATTGATCGGGCTGGCCCGTTCAATGTGGTACTACCACACGCAAAAGGACGATACCGGGGTAATCGATGCACTATCAAGATTGGCGGAAGAATTGCCGACAAGGGGATTTGAGGTTTATTACAAACGGCTTCGTCGTGAAGGCCATAAATGGAACCGAAAACGTGTACTGCGGGTGTATAGGAAGATGGGGCTAAAGCTGCGCAGAAAACATAAGAAAAGACT
>NZ_JALKBB010000104.1:0-596 GCF_023016025.1 Arenibacter sp. S6351L
CAGTGGCACCAGTGGCCCCGGTTTCTCCTTGTATACCCTGAATTCCTTGAGCTCCAGTATCTCCTTTGACGCCCTGGTCGCCTGTGGCTCCGGTCGCACCGGTGTCTCCTTTTTCTCCAGTGGCACCAGTTGCTCCAGTTGCACCAGTGGCCCCGGTCTCACCTTGGATCCCTTGAGCTCCGGTTTCACCTTTGTCACCTTTTAGACCCTGAATTCCTTGAGCTCCTGTTGCTCCTGTGGCACCAGTTGCTCCGGTTTCTCCGGTCTCACCTTGTATACCTTGAATTCCTTGAGCTCCGGTATCACCTTTATCACCTTTGGCACCAGTATCTCCCTGATCACCTTTGTCACCTTGGTCGCCTTTGTCTCCGGTAGCGCCTGTTGCTCCTGTAGCTCCAGTTTCTCCTTGTATACCTTGAATTCCTTGAGCTCCAGTTTCACCCTTGTCACCCTTGTCACCCTTGTCTCCAGTGGCACCAGTATCTCCTTTGTCACCTTTCTCACCTTGGATACCCTGTTCTCCGGTAGCACCAGTGGCACCAGTGGCCCCGGTTTCTCCTTGTATACCCTGAATTCCTTGAGCTCCAGTATCTCCT
>NZ_JALKBB010000105.1:0-580 GCF_023016025.1 Arenibacter sp. S6351L
TCTCACTCAAGTCGAAAATTCCAAAAATTTACTGCGGATTAAAAATAAATATCTTAAATTTGTATCCAAGTAGATACAGTTTTTATGTTCTTTATTGAAAAAACAATCGAATTTGATAAGTGGCTGAGAAAGTTAAAGGACTTGAAAGGCAAAGCCAAGATTCTGTTTAGAATACAGAAACTAGAAAACGACGAACACTTTGGGGATTGCAAACCTGTCGGTGACGGAATTAGGGAATTACGAGTGAATTTCGCAAAAGGTTACAGAGTTTACTTCAAAGAAAAAGATGGTAAAATAATTGTTCTACTCATTGGTGGAGATAAGTCGACTCAACAGAAAGACATAAAAAAAGCGAAAGAAATCTGGAACAAATTAAATAAATAAATAAAATGGGAACTTCAAAATTTGACATAGCGGATTATTTGGACAGCAAAGAAATGATTGCAGAGTATCTCAATACTGTTTTAGAAGAAGGAGATAATGACGATGTGATAAATGCAATTGGACACATTGCAAAAGCGATTGGAATGACTAAAATATCTGAAGAAACTGGATTAAGTAGACCGAGTTTGTACAAAGC
>NZ_JALKBB010000106.1:0-542 GCF_023016025.1 Arenibacter sp. S6351L
ACGGCATCATCGCCCAATTTTATGGTGGTCACTGCTCCATCGGCCAGTTTTGCCGTTACTATGGAAAGGTCCTCCACCTTAAAGGGATCCAAGGTGGTACCTACGCCTGTAATAGTAACCTGATCGGCAATGGCATCGAAGCTGGATTTATCTACCCAAGCAACCGTACCCACTGCATCGGTAACCAAAACTTTATCGGTTCCACCACTTAATATGTTTTCTGTTTGGACCGCATCATCGGCCAACTTCGCATTGGTCACGGCATCATCGCCCAATTTTACGGTAGTAACCGCTCCATCGGCCAGTTTGGCCGTTACTATGGCAAGATCCTCCACCTTAAAGGGATCTAAGGTTGTGCCCACGCCTGTAATAGTAACCTGATCGGCAATGGCATCGAAGCTGGATTTGTCCACCCAGGCTACCGTACCCACTACATCGGTAACCAACACTTTGTCGTTACCACCTGAGGAAATATCCTCTGTTAAAATGGTACCGTTCAATATGTTTTCTGTCTGTACCGCATCGTCTGCCAATTTAGCATT
>NZ_JALKBB010000107.1:0-506 GCF_023016025.1 Arenibacter sp. S6351L
AATATGATAGCTCACAAATCGTTCTTTTAGAAACCTGAAAATGACTGGTCAACATACTCCGGAATGGGGTGGTCACTATGACCGGAATATCCACCTTATCTAAATATCCTTCCGCTACAGCCACCCGAATAGGCTTTCTAAAGCGCTGTATCACCTTGTTTATAGTAACTTGGCTTTGTCCCTCTTCTGTCTTTAAATAGTATTCAAAATCAATTAAAAACTGGGATGTTAAATCTCCTATAGGAATATCATTTTTCTTATATTTCCATTTGACATATCGTTCAACTTTTGAGCATGCATAGTTGTACTTATTCCATGTGCCCATTTTAATATCCTTTCCAACGAGCTTTTTAATCTTAGCCACATATTCCTTTATGTAGTAGACAATTTTTATGGTTTCTTTAACTGGTTTCGGATCAAGAACAAAACTTGGGTCTGAAGTGAATAATTTATTTCTTTGCACTTTAAATTACATTGATGAATAAAGGCACTGAGTTATCCTTGTT
>NZ_JALKBB010000108.1:0-503 GCF_023016025.1 Arenibacter sp. S6351L
GTACATGTAATTGATAAAGTATTATTGCCACAGGAGGCATTGGATGCTCTAATGCCACCAACACCAAATATTGTGGAATTGGCAATGGACACCGATTTTCTATCTATTTTGGTAGGAGCTTTGGTACAGGCCGATGCCGGTTTGGTAGACCTGTTACAGACAGATGGTCCTTTTACAGTGTTCGCACCTACCGATACTGCCTTTGCAGCCTTGTTGGAAGCATTGGGTGATGATTACAACAGCTTGGCCGATTTTGATACTACTGAGGAAAAAGCATTGTTGGCGCAGATTTTAAAATATCACGTAGTTGCCGGAACAGCGGCCTATTCCACAGATCTGTCCAATGGACAAATGGTAGAGACTGCCCAGGGTGAATCTGTAACTGTTAATTTAACAGGTGGGGTGTTCATTCAGGATAAAACCGATGTGGACGCAACTGTAGCACCAGCTGATATCGCTGCTAGTAATGGAGTAGTACATGTAATTGATAAAGTATTATTGCC
>NZ_JALKBB010000109.1:0-496 GCF_023016025.1 Arenibacter sp. S6351L
AACCCCAACAGTGTTGGAGGTCCTGGATACAGTTTCCAACATAGACCTACCAAAGGCGCAAATATGGGCAGCGGCAACTTTACCGCCCCAGCCCTAGCTCCGGGAGGATTCCCACATTACCTCAGGTTGGTACGCTCGGGCAATGCCTTCACAGCTTACGTATCCGAGACCAATGGAAGCTGGGTACAGGTAGGAAGTGCTTCCATACCTATGGGACAGAGCATCTTTGTAGGTCTGGCGACAACATCACATAACGATGGCGTACTTGCCAATGCAGTATACGAGAATGTTCAGGTCATTGGCAACGTAGAAGAAAACGAAGCCCCTACCGCAGAGGCAACAGCTACTCCGTTGACCGGTACGGCGCCATTGGAAGTGAACTTTAACGGCAGTGGATCTAACGACCCAGAAAATCCAAATGGACTTGTCTATGCTTGGGATTTCGGAAACGGCGATACCTCGTCTGCTACCAACCCGGTTTACACCTATACTACCG
>NZ_JALKBB010000010.1:0-197593 GCF_023016025.1 Arenibacter sp. S6351L
CTGTAGATTCTTCTGTTTTCTTTCATCGTTTTACCAAGTTAAGGATTTTTCAATATTGCCCTTAACTAAGTGTCCCAACAAATGTAGCAAGACCAGTTAGATTGTAGATAGATATAGACTATCCTTATAAACCATGACCCTATTGCTGGTGTTGTTCATGATTTATACTGTTCAAATCCTAACTAATAGCTTAGAGCCCCTCTCAAAGATTTAACCTTATCTTTTACTCGAAATAATTTGAATTGAATTATATATCCAGATAAGCCATTAGAACAAATTAAGTTAGTTTAAATAACTACAGTAAAAAAAATGCCCATTGCATCAGCAATGGGCATTTTACTTATAAATATTCTTAGTGACTAAAATTCCACCACCTCAAACTCAGATCTTCTGTTTAGTTTGTGTTTGGATTCTGGACAGTAGGTATTATTGTCACATTCATTCGTCAATTGGGTTTCCCCAAAACCTTCCCCATTTAATCTGGAGGCACTTATTCCTTTGGTACCGATCAAATAGTCCAAGGTCTGTTTTACCCTCTTTTCAGATAGCCATTGGTTATATTTCTCAGCTCCTCTGGAATCGGCATGTGAGCCTACTTTTAATGTCAATGCAGGATTTTCTTCCATTAACACGGCCAACTTGTCCAACAATTCCTTATATGGCTTGCTCAAGTAGGACGAGTTGAGGCTGAAGTATACATTACCAAGATCCTTGATTTTATTCTCCAAATCTGTCCTTCTCTTGTTCTCTGCATCTATTCTAGCCTGCTCTTCTGCAGCCAATCTTGCTTTTTCTTTCTCTTGGGCCAAACGCTCGGCCATAAGCCTAGCCTCTTCCTCTGCCTTTTTGGCCGCAGCAATAGAATCGGAAACCCTTTGGTTTTCTTCGATCAACGCCAACTTCTCCAATCCCTTTTTGGACAATTCCTTTTCAATTCCAAACCTGTATACTACTCCAGCGGAATGTTGCAACTGTTTGGTGGATCCTTCCTCAATGCCCCATTTACCCATGGTATTAAAGTTTAAGCCCCACTTATCATTGAACCAGGTATTAAATCCAAAACCGGCATTTCCAGTTGTCCTGCCTACAGATCCAATATCACTATATCCGGCACCAACCTGAACGAATGGATCGAACCAGCCAGTTTCACCAATGATTTTATTAAGATCATAACTGATCATACCATCAATAGCGTAATAATCCCTCTCAACAGTATTAATCACTCCGTCAACCTTCTTACCAACATCATATTTGTTGTACGAACCAACAGCCTTTATGCCAAGGCCATTTTTAAAAAATCTACCTATACTAATTGAGGACGGATAAGGTAGTGCGTTCCAAGTATCTTTAATATTAAATAAATCATCAGCTACCGGTCTAGCCGAATCATCTACAATATTGTAGCCCAATCCTAATACCCATGAACTGGTAACAACGCTATCCTTGGCGGTAAGTTGTAATTCTTGGGCACCACTAAAATTAAAGGTGAGAGCACTTAAAAAGGTAATAGCAAACGCGTAGGTTTTCATAACAATGTAATTTTGGGATTCTTTTAAATCTTTGTCCAAAGCTATGGCAATGTTAAATAGAGACCATTTAAATTCTACAAAAAGCCTTAAAAATCGTTAAGCGGTTTCCTACAAAACCTGTAATTAAGATTTCGAAATCCTAATAATTTTTCATCTAAGAAAACGGTATTTTAACCGACGGAAAGGGCTTATCATATCACCAGAGAGAAAATCTACGCTCCTTGGATAAATAAGGGAATTTGAAATATCTTCTATTACAGTTTTTAATTGACAACAAGGATGGCTTAACCCTACTCCAATTGTTGGAAACTAATTTCTTTAAGGGTTAGGGGCATTTTATAAATGCTAAAAGGCGTGGTGGTTACATTGGCGACTTCCTTCTTGGAAGGTGTCCGCTCTTTTGGTGCAACTACAATATTGTGGGGACCCTCAACTACAGACAACTCCACTCCCCCGATACCCACAGTAGTTCCTGCACAATATATCAAGAGTAGTTCCTTGCTAAAATCCACTTCCGGAATGGGAAGACCTGGCTTTCTGGTCTTGTTTATCTGAAGGAAAAAGTTTTTTAATGTCTTTGAATCCCTTACAACTTGAAATTCCGATTTTTCCACCCCACTATAATTATCCGTTAACAGCAGTTGAAGTTCCTTTGAATTTTGCAAGGAGCTTTCAGCGTTATTCTTGGGCACACCTTTTTGCCCCGAACAAGAAATTCCCAAAAGGCATAAGAAGAGTAGTAATGATCGCATTAATTCTGCTGTAAACTTTCGTGTCTCGCCAAAAGGGCTTTTTCATATATTGCCTCATATAGTGGCAATACCTTCATGATATCAAAATCCATTGCCGCCTTTGCCGCATTATTTTTAAACTTTTCCAAAGTTTGGTCGTCACTCAATATCTTGAGCGCATTTTCGGCCATCTCATCCACATTGCCTACATCGCTTAAATAACCAGTAACTCCCTGACGGTTAACTTCTGGGATTCCCCCCGTATTGCTAGAAATAATGGCCACCCTATTAATCATTGCCTCCAAAGCCGCCAATCCAAAACTTTCTGTTTGCGACGGCAAAAGGAAGAGATCCGAAAAACATAGAATCCTATCAATTTCATTGCTATTTCCCAAAAAGATCACCTTGTTGGCAATCCCAAGCTCCTCGCACAAACGCTCTGCTCCTTCTTTTTCAGGTCCCTCCCCTACCATGATCAACTTGGCGGGAATTTGTTTTTGAACCTTATTAAAAATCTGTATCACATCAGGAATACGCTTTACCTTCCTAAAATTACTGATGTGGGTAATGATTTTTTCATCTTCCGAGGCCATCAAGGAACGCTGACAGTCCGTGAAGTTCATACTGTATTTCCTTTTATCAATAAAATTCGGGACAACCTCTATTTCATTTTTTATATCGAACAACTCCAAAGTACTCTCCTTTAGGTTTTGGGAAACCGAGGTAACCACATCGGATTGATTAATACTAAAATTAACTGCAGGCCTATAAAAGGGGTGCTTGCCCACCAGGGTTATATCCGTACCATGTAAGGTGGTAACCATAGGGATATAAATTCCGTCCTCCTCCAACATTTTCTTCGCCATATAGCCAGCATAGGCATGCGGAATGGCATAATGTACATGTAATAACTCTATATTAAACAACTTAATAGTATCTACCAATTTACTGGAAAGAGCCAATTCATATGGCTGATAATGGAACAAGGGATACTCTGGTACATGTACCTCATGAAAGTATATCTTATTGCTCAGCAACTCCAAGCGCACTGGTTGGCGGTAAGTAATAAAATGAACTTCGTGCCCTCTATTTGCCAAGGCAATTCCCAATTCTGTTGCCACCACCCCACTACCTCCAAAAGTTGGATAACATACTATAGCTATTTTCATCTATTTATTTTTAATTCATTTTAGAGGTTGCATATCTTAGTCAAGCCTCACGG
Source organism: Arenibacter sp. S6351L (assembly GCF_023016025.1). Taxonomy (NCBI): domain Bacteria; kingdom Pseudomonadati; phylum Bacteroidota; class Flavobacteriia; order Flavobacteriales; family Flavobacteriaceae; genus Arenibacter; species Arenibacter sp. S6351L. Next base: position 3,483 of record NZ_JALKBB010000010.1, read on the forward strand.
ACCCCTGAACTTTTGGCCCTAAAAAACCTTAGTCGAACGAATATGGATAAAATTTCAGAATGCATAAAACAAAATGAAACTTCCTCCAATAAACCTCCGTTTATATATTTACAAAGTAAGGATTTAATTTATTATGGCTTCATAAATAGCCTTCTGAATCCGAGTTCTTAACCCAGATTTAACCAATAGCGTATTTGAAGCCGAGGGGTAAGTTCTGTTGGATAAAAAAACATAGACCAAATCCTTATCTGGATCGGCCCAGGTGTAGGTTCCTGTAAAGCCACTATGCCCAAAACTTTTTCTGGAAACCAAACTGCAGGCTGGTCCCCCACCATGTACTTCAGGCTTGTCAAAACCTATACCCCGCCTAACATTCTGATCACAGAAATAGCAAGTATTAAACTTCTTCACTGTTCTGCCCTCGAAAAACTGTTGTCCCCCATAAAAACCATTTTGCAGATACATCTGCATAATTTTTGCTACATCATTGGCATTACTAAAAAGTCCGGCATGTCCACCTACTCCACCTTGCATAGCCGCTCCCATATCATGTACATACCCTTGAACGGTTTGGTATCGATAATAATTATCTTCTTCAGAGGGCACTATATCTCCCTTTAAAAACCTATCCAACGGATTAAACCCAGTATGCGTAGCGCCTATAGGCTTGTACAAAAACTCCTCAGCCAAACTATCCAATCGCTCCTTATAGGTATCCTCAATGAACTTTTTCATAACATAATAAGCTATATCACTGTAACGATATCTATTCGATTTTAGATGCTGTCTACCAATCCGGTTATATATAGAATCCTTATAAACATCCTTTATGTACAATTGATCTGCCACCTTAACGGAATAACCGCTGGTTGGCTGCTGTCTGTAAAATTCACTTGAAGGCTTTCTTTTGTCATCCAAAGTATCGATATAAAAGGCAATCCAAGCGGGTAATCTACCATAATGGGATAACGCCTTTAGAACTGTCACATTTTTCAACTCGGAATGCGCATAGGCCGGAATAAGTTCCTCAAAGGTGTTATCCAAAGCAATTTTACCCTCTTCCTCCATCTTCATTACCATGGGCAAGGTTGCCAATATCTTGGTTATGGATGCCAAATCATAAATATGGTCCGGTGTTATTTTTTCGTCAGAATCATAGGTCGGTTTTCCAAACCCCTTGTTGTAAATTACTTTTCCCTTCCTCGCTACGACAATCTGTGCCCCTGGAAACATCAAGGAGTCAATTCCATTCTTTACCATTTCATCCACTCTTGCCAATTTACTGGAACTTATTCCAACCCTCTCCGGAAAACTATATCCCAAGCGCATCAAGGACTCCAAAGGAATTTTTGTATTGACAGGAAAGTCGGCATGGGAGGTAACGGGTAAAATCCCTTTTGCCGGAAGGGCCCCAAAAATAATCTGTGCCGTTTTTTCCTGGGCTATTTCACTATTTTGGTACCCTACGATTACTGCGTCGATACTTTCAAAAGACGGCACATCCAAAAGAGCATAGGGTTTTGCAAATATGGCAAGTATAAGATTGGAGGTACGTTCCCTCGCTATTTCTCCTAACCAGGAAAGTTCATTTTTGGTAAATTTATAGGCTTTCCAAGGGCTTTCATTACTCTTGTGCAGACCTATGATTACCAAATTGTACTCACTCAACTTCTGCTTTAAAGTGGTTATATCCTTACCATTAATCTGTGTTACTGTAGCGTATTTGTTCAATTCCTTCAGAAAGGGATCACTTTCTGCATCCCCAAACTTTACATAGGCAATTTTCTTATTTTCCAACTTCTTGATCGCCATCAAAGAAAAATCGTTTTTTACCACGGTGATGGCATTCTCGATAGCCTCCTCATAAAGTACATCATCCTCCAAAGAGTTTAGATCTTCATAAAGATTTTTGGTTTCTATAGGTCTGTAATTATTAAGGCCTACCTTATACTTTGCCATCAATATCTTCTTTACGGAAGTAGCCAGTCTATTTTCCGTAATCCTACCTTTATTATAGGCTTCCAAAAGTTTGGACTTGGCCTTGGCAACATCCAAAGGCATTAATAGAATATCGTTCCCTGCCAAAAATGCGGAGAGCTCTACCTCACCTTCCTTAGCAAAATTGGATACTCCCTTCATATTTAGCGCATCGGTGAAGACCAATCCCTTGAAGTTAAGCTGTTCCTGCAATACATCCCCAATAATCTGTTCGGATAAGGACGATGGATAGCCTTCCTTTATTTCCAAGCTTGGCACACTTAAATGTGCTACCATTACACTACTGAGGCCCTCCTTGATCAATTTCTTATAGGGATATAGCTCAATACTGTCCAAACGTTCCCTAGTAAAATCTATTACCGGCAAAGCTTTGTGTGAGTCCACAGCGGTATCACCATGGCCAGGAAAATGCTTTCCACTCGATAAAACTCCGGCGTTTTCCATACCTTTCATGAAAGCAATCCCTTTTTGGGCTACGTTTTCACGATCCTCACCAAAAGAACGATTCCCAATAATTGGATTCTGGGGATTAATATTGATATCTATGTCAGGGGCAAAATTAATGTGCACTCCCAATCTTTTTGCATGTTTGCCAATCCGGTTTCCTACTTTTTCCACTATGGCATTATCCTTAATAGCCCCCAAGGTCATATTCCAAGGGAAGGCATAGGTAGAATCCAATCTCATGGCCAGACCCCATTCGGCATCCATACCTATCATGAGCGGGACTTTCGAATTCTTTTGAAAATCGTTGGTCAATTGTGCCTGGCGGACGGGACCCCCAGTAGAGAAAATGACCCCACCAATATGATGGTCCTTAATCAACTTTTTTGTTCTTTCTGTACTGGCCTTATCCTGATCCGAAGTAACCATGACCATAAACAACTGCCCCAATCTTTCATCCAGGGACATTTGACTATATGTAGTCTCTACCCAGTTTTGTTGAACCAAAGTATCCTTGGTAACCAAAGGGTTTATTTGACCTTGAACAGTGTATATTGATATTATAAATAGTAATACTAGGTAATTTAGGCGCATAAAAAAATCCATCTTTGATGGTAACTAAGAATTATTTGAATTATTATACTTATCCGAAAAACAACCCAAACCTTTGGTTTAGCTGTATTTTCAAGCGGTGTAGCTTACATAAAACGAGCATGCCAGCTTTCTTCTGCCGGCACCTCCCAATGATTCTGGTATTCGTGCTTATTCGTTACCAAATTATTAAAGACAATGGTATTTTTGGAAACAGCTTTTTGCTTGGCCATTTTTTTGAAGTCGACCAAAGATTTGTAAGCCACAAAATCGCCCTGCTTATAAGAAACGTTCATTTTGTCCAAGAGTTCCACCTTGTACTTCTGCTCCAGCTGCTGAATAAAGCGTACCGAAGCATCTATAGAGCACCCAGTGGCAGCGTTGAGGGTTTGATCTAGGGCCAGGATAATAAACCTGTTGTACCTAATTTCATAGCCAGCGCGCAAATCGCTTCCGTGGGCAGTCCATTCCGCAATAAAGGTATCCAGCTCCTGCCTTAGTTGCTGTAATTCTTCTTCAGAAAAACTTCTACTGGCTTGAAAGATCCAAACTCTAGATTCATCCGGCAATGTGTTAAATTCTACGAGCATTTATTAAATTTTTAATGTTCACCCAAACGATTCTCTTATTTAGTATATCGTTCAGTACTATTCTACCTGGTCTTGATCTTGGTCTGTCTAATTCTAAAGTGTGGTTATATGCTTATATAGATACCTCTTTACCTATTCAAAGTAATGCAAGGATATCACGGTTATTGTTGTGACAAATTTACAAATCCTCTGCGCTGGCAATCAACTCCGCAATATCCATTACCGCCACGGAGGATTCTTTTTCCTTATTTTTCACACCATCGGTCAACATGGTGTTGCAAAAAGGACAACCAGCAGCTATTATTTCCGGTTTAATGTCCAGGGCCTGTTCCGTGCGTTCAATATTAATATCTTTATTTCCCTTTTCCGGCTCTTTGAACATTTGAGCCCCTCCTGCACCACAACACAGCCCACGTTTTTTACAATTTTTCATTTCCACCAGTTCGGCATCCAACTTGCGTATTAAGTCGCGTGGAGCTTCATACACATTGTTGGCCCTCCCCAAATAACATGGGTCATGAAAAGTAATTCTTTTGCCTTTAAACTGACCACCTTCCAGACTGATGCGGCCTTCATCCAATAACTGTTTTAGAAATTGGGTATGATGTACCACCTCATAATTACCTCCTAGGCCAGGATATTCATTTTTTAAGGTATTAAAACAATGAGGGCAAGCTGTTACCACTTTCTTCACCTCGTAGGCGTTTAAAACCTCAATATTGGTCACCGCCTGCATTTGAAACAAAAATTCATTACCAGCCCTTTTTGCTGGATCACCCGTACAACTCTCTTCGGTACCCAAAACAGCAAAGCTAACATTCGCCTTATTCAAAATCTTGACAAAGGCCTTTGTTATTTTTTTTGCCCGATCATCAAAACTTCCAGCGCAGCCCACCCAAAACAATACTTCAGGTTGTTGTCCTGCTGCAAAAAGTTCAGCCATTGTGGGTACTTTCAATTCATTTTCCATGATAACGGTAATTTCTTTATGATTCCTTGGACCAGTTAAGCCTATCCATTTGGTTGAATGGCCAAGGCGCCCCATTATTTTCAATATTTCCCATCATATTATTTAAGTCCGATGGTGCAGCAGATTGCTCCATAACCAAATATTGACGCATATCCATTATAATGGACAAAGGATCAATACTAACGGGACAGGCCTCTACACAAGCATTACAGGAGGTACATGCCCAAAGTTCCTCATTAGTTATATAATCTCCCAACAACTGTTTACCATCTGCAACGAACTCTCCCTTATTGGCATCAATATTCTTGCCAACTTCTTCCAACCTATCCCTAGTGTCCATCATAATCTTACGAGGGGATAATTTCTTACCCGTTTGGTTGGCCGGGCATTCACTGGTACATCGCCCACATTCCGTACAGGTATAGGCATTTAGCAATTGTACCCATTTTAGGTCCATAACATCCGAAGCTCCAAATTTCTCAGGTATGGGTGCATTCTCATCGGGAGCAGCGAAGGGATCTGCACTTGGATCCATCATTAGCTTTACTTCCTTAGTCACCGCCTCTAAATTCTCGAACTGCCCCTTGGGTCTTAACTTTCCAAAATACGTATTTGGAAATGCCAATAGAATATGTAAATGTTTGGAATAATATAAATAATTTAAAAACAATAGAATACCTACAATGTGCAACCACCATGCAGATCGTTCAATCATGATTATGGTCGACATGGACATCTCTTGGAACAAAGGGGCAATAAACTGGCTTACAGGAAATGCTCCTGCCTTGGTATAATGTGCCGCATCCATTTGTTGTAATTGATAATCCGAGGCGTTCATGGTCAAAAAAAGTATCATCAGGACCAATTCTATATAAAGAATTAGATTTCCATCTTTCTTTGGCCACCCGCTCATCTCCGGATTCAGGAATCTCCTTAACTTAATGAGGTTTCTGCGGATCCAAAAGATAACAACCGCTATAATGACCAACAAAGCCAATATTTCGAAAGATCCGATTAGGAAACTGTAAAATCCACCTAAAAAGGCAAATATCCTATGGGTACCAAAAAGGCCATCTATAATGATCTCCAGTACCTCAATGTTAATAATGATAAAACCTAGATAGACAATGATATGAAGAATTCCCGCAATAGGACGTACCACCATTTTGGTCTGTCCCAGGGCTATCCTGAACATATTGTTCCACCGTTGGGATTTATTATCGCTGGTGTCGACCGCTTTACCCAATTTTATATTTCGGGAGAGCTTTTTAATATTTTTTGCAAAAAATCCAATTCCCGCAAAAAGTATAATTGCAAAAATTATATTAGGAATATACTCCATATTGTGATTCTCTATTTTTCGGCCGGGTCTTCTTCAGGAATGGCGTAATCTATTTGCTTTTTACCAAAAACGGAAACATTTACATACCTCTTTGGATTTAGGCGAAAATCCTGCAAAAGCAAATCAAGTTCCCTAGAGGCGTCGGCTAGATTGTTATAAAGCGCTTTGTCATTGACCAATTTTCCCAAGGAACCCTCACCACCTTCGATTTTCACCATCATATCATTAATTTTCCCCATGGTAGACTGCAGCCCTTTTATGGTCTGGCCCAAACCAGCATTGGCCAGGGTATCTGAAAGTTTGTTGAAATTATCGGTTATAACACCCAAATTACTAATGGACTTATCCAGATCATCCTTGTTATTCGTTAGAATTTGGTTTAGGGAATTGGCACTGCCCTGAAAACTTTTCACCAATTGGTTCAATCCGGCAATACTTTCCCTTAGATCCTTTTTTGTTTTTAGATCCAGAATATCATTAAAGTTCATCAATAGAGAGTCGGCATTGGTTACAGCCCCTTCCACTTTCATTTGCAAGGGAGTCAAGCGTTGCTGTACCAATTCGGTAAGTCCCGGCCTGGTACTGGAAGGCAAGGTATCTCCTGATTTTGCCATGACGGCATCATCAAAAACAGGCTTTATCTGTATACCCTTTCCCCCTATAATTCCGGTATCATATAATTCTGCATTACTGTTTTTGGAAAAAGAGAAGCTGTTGTCTACCGTAAAGGTTACCAAAAGATTCCCTGAGGCATCATTGAATTTAATATCATTTACCTTCCCAACGGTGAAACCATTTATAGTAACCTGTGTTCCGGATTGTAATCCTCCCACATGGTGATATACCGCATAGAAAGTTTTGCTATTATCGAAAAGAGGTGTAGATTTTAAATAACTAAAACCAAGTATGAACAAAAGGATACCCCCCAAGACTATAATACCCGTTTTTATTTCCCTAGATATTTTCAAAAGCTTTTATTTTCAGTTTCTAACAAAATTAGAAATAATTTTTAGAAGAGTGACTATTATTCCGAAACGTATTTAAGAGCCTCCGTTTCAGAAATACGCACCCCATCCTTATAGGCTACTATATAAGATGTATTATACCCTTTGGCATCTGCGTTGCTCTTTAAAAGTGTGGCTTGGAAATGGGAATCCGTATTGCCGTACATATAACGATATAAATTATTGTAAGGCTCTTTGGACAAGGTATTTAAACCTTTAAAATTCTCCGAGTTCAATGGAATATTTTTTGAGCTGGCAAAAATTTGCACTTTGAAAATAATATTTTCAGATTTCTTGGGCTCCTTTTCAACTGTTTTGGGCTCTTCTTTCTTAATGGGTTCTTTTGCTATTTCCTTGGTGGTATTATCCGCTTCATTCTTTACCACTAGCACTGTCTTGGGTATATTCTTAACCGGTTTTTGCTCTAGGACCAGTTGTTCAGATTTCTTTTCTCCAGTGTTGGCCACTGCTTTGTCGGCCGATTTCTTAACCTCCTCCTGTTTAGGTACAGGGGCAACTGGGGTATTGTTCATAGCAATCTGATCTGTTCCCGATATCATCTCGCCCTTATAGGCTAAAATGGCATCGGCAATGGCCTTGCCCATTTCGTTATGTCCTTTTGATGAATTTAAATAGGCGCCTTCATCCCTATTCGTTAAAAAACCGGTTTCTACCAAAACACTGGGCATAAAGGTCTGGTGAAGAACAATAAAACCAGCTTGCTTCACTTTTCTATCGGTTCTCTTCAACTTATTCGAAAAATTATCCTGCATCAATTTTGCAAGGTTGATACTTTGATCCAGAAACTCCTCTTGCATAATGGTAAGACCAATTATGGATTCTGGCGAATTAATATCGTAAGCAGCATATCTACTTTCATAATTATCCTCCAGATATATTACCGAGTTTTCCTTCTTTGCAATTTCAAAGTTTTGTTTATTGGCATGCAATCCCAATACAAAAGTACCTGCCCCATGGGCATCGGAACTATGCGAATCACAATGTACTGAAACAAATAAATCAGCATTGGCCTTATTGGCTATTTCGCCTCTGCGGTATAGATCCACGAAGGTATCGTCCTTACGCGTATAAATGACCTTGATGTTGGGATTCCTTTCCAAAATTTCCCCAACCTTTAGAACAATCTTTAAGGCTATATTTTTTTCCAAATATCCGTTCCCCAAATTGCCAGGATCATGCCCCCCATGCCCCGCATCCAAAACAACGACAAATTTTCCGTCATTGTCATCGGTCTCCATATTTTTACTGAAAGAAGTCAGGAAATATGTTAAAATTATAAATGGAATAATATAAAACCGTTTCATATTCATATAACTAGAGATAATTTGATCTTTTAATTAGGTTAAATTTATCGCAATACCCTACAAGCGGAACAAAAAATATATGTAAGTTTGAACCCAAAATGTAGCTAAACCGTTACAAAAATAGGATATATAGCTTTGCAATCAAATAAACATCATGTACTTTTCCTATTGCTCCTATTATATGGTGCATTTACTGCATCTGCCCAAGAAGATCTAATTAAGCCCCTGCCCATTGTTGCTTTTAGGGATACTATAAAAGCCCCTCTTTTGCCCGATCCCAAATTGCAGGATACCCTTTTAACGGATACTACAAAAGTAGACTCTTTAAACGGTAAAAAGCCGCTTCTCCTGGACAAAATAAAATACAAGGCCAAGGATTATGTAAAGATGAGCCAAAAAGATCAAAAAATATATCTATATAACGAGGCTGAACTCTATTATCAGGATACCGAATTAAAGGCCGGGATCATTATAATGGACTACATAAAGAATGAAGTCTATGCAGGGCGTTTAAAAGATTCCCTAGGGAATTATACACAATTGCCATTTTTTAAACAGGGTACAAATGAAGTTATTCCAGACTCCATACGGTTTAATTTTGACACCCAAAAGGCGATTATATGGAATTCCAGAACCGAACAACAGGCCGGTTTGGGGCAATTGGGCAGTGATGCCATGAAGGTCTATGCCGAGATTACCAAGAAAGAAAACGATTCTGTTTATTTCCTTAGCGAGGGCAAGCTAACAACATCCAAGGATACTGTAAACCCGGATTATTACATCCGTGTAAAAAAAGCCAAATTTGTACCCCAAAAGAAGGTAATTGCTGGATTCAGCAACCTATACATAGCCGACGTGCCCACCCCCGTGGCCCTTCCTTTTGCTTATTTTCCTTTGACCGTTGGCAGAACGGCAGGAGTAATGATGCCTACTTTTGGAAGCGACCCTACCAGGGGATATTTTTTGCAGAACGGAGGATACTATGTTCCCATAAACGATTATGTAGATCTTACCCTAACCGGAGATCTATATGCCAATGGCAGTTATGGTCTAAGATCTCAATCCGTATATAGCAAAAGATATAAATATAGAGGGAATGTAAATTTTAGGTATGAAAATCTGGTCACCAGTCAAAAAGGATTTAGTGATTATAGTAGATCTACCATATACAATATTCAAGTTTCACATGCCCAAGATGCCAAAAGTAATCCTAATTCCAGGTTCCAAGCCTCGGTAAACCTAGGGAGTAGTTCCTATTACAGGAATTCCCTATTGCAACAGAACCTGCCCAACACCCAGGTAAACAATTTATCATCCTCCATATCCTATTCCAAGACGTTCCCGGAATATCCGTCAGTAAACCTAAGTTTAACGGCCACGCATAACCAAAACACCAATACCGGGGTAGTGGATGTAACCCTGCCCACCTTGCAGGCCAGTATGGAACGTATTTTTCCTTTCGCTCCACGTGAAGGCATAAAAAAAGGAATCATTCAAAATGTAAACTTTCAATATAACCTAAACGCCAGGAATAGCATTACTACAACAGAAGACGATTTTTTAACGAGTAGAATGTTCGATAATGCACGTTTTGGCGCCCGAAATACTATTCCCCTAAGTACCAATTTTAAAGTGGCCAAACATTTTAGCGTAAGTGTAGGTGGCTCCTATGAGGATATTTGGGCCATAGAAACTTATGAAAGGGGTTATGACGCGGACACCAAAAGTGAAGTTGTAACGGATACCATCAATGGATTTGACCGCTATGGCACCTATAACTTTAGTGCAAGTATCGGAACCACTTTATACGGTTTGGTAAACTTTGGGGAGGATAAAAAAATACAGGCCATTAGACACGTAATGAGGCCATCTGTTAGTTATGGCTACACCCCCTCATTCGATCAATATTATGACAGCTATATAGGTGCCGATGATGAATTGGAATTATATAGTAGGTTTGAAGGCACCTTGAATGGGGCTCCCGGACTAAACAAATCTAGTTCAATGAGTTTTTCCCTGGGCAACCAATTTGAAGCAAAGGTTCGCGACAAAGATTCCACGGCCACTAAACCGAAAAAAATATCACTATTAAGCAATCTTAACCTGTCGACCGGTTATAATTTTGAAGCAGATTCCTTAAAACTAAGTCCGTTGAACCTTAGTGGGGGAACCAACATACTCAACAATAAAATGGCCATTAACTTTGGCGCCAGTTTCGACCCCTATGCCATAGATAATAATGGAACCCGTATAAACACCTTCAATGTGGACAACGGCGGAAGCCTATTTAGGCTTACAACTGCTAGAGCCAACCTTAGCTACTCCCTAAGCAGTGAAACTTTTGGAAAAAAGAAAGAGGACAAGAAAGAGGACAATAAAGATGAATACGACTATGTAGCAGCAAGTGGTGGTAGGGACGATGACCTTTTTGGAAGGGCCAATGACTTTAACGAAAATAGACCGGAAGATGAAAGGGACAAAGATTCCGAAGACGTTGAAAACCCGGTTTATGGCACAAAATTACCTTGGGACCTAAGATTGGCATATGCTGTAAATTATAGCAATTCCAATAGACAAAACACTATTGGTAGCCATTCCTTAATGTTTTCCGGAAATATTCAGCTTTCCCCTAGATGGAAAATTGGAGGTTCTTCCGGTTACGATTTCAAAAATAAAGGATTTACCCTAACCCAACTAAGATTTGAAAGGGACCTTAAAAGTTTTAGAATGAACTTTAACTGGACTCCTTTTGGAACCTATAAACGTTGGTATTTCTTCATAGGAATAAAAAGCTCCATACTACAAGACCTTAAGTGGGAAAATAGAAGTAAAGCCAACTAGTATACTTTTAGCTATGGGTATTTGCCCAGCCAATGGGGCCATTAAAGACCCAAATTCTTTTTCATAAATTATTCAACTTCATTTTGTGGAATTTATTAAGGCGGAAAAAGCAATTAAAATAACCCCACGTACAGTAAGATGGGTTAATAAATCTTATCTTTAGCAATAGGAATTAAACGGTTGCATAAGCTAAATTTTGTAGGCAATGCCCAAGTGCCATTTAATGGCCAAGGCAAGCCTACCAAAGATTTTACTTGGTGTACAGCTGTTCCTTTATAAAGATTCCCAATTAAGTCCTTGTGTCGTTGGCCAATACTGTGCCTTTTTATCCTAAAGCCATTAAATGTACTTAAACTGCCACACATATTACAGCCTTCGTTTCGGAACCCTATCCGAGGTGGAACTGCTGGAACTGGCCGAAAAGAACCACATAGATCATTTGGCACTAACCGATATCAACAACACTTCGGCAGGATTAAACTTTGTAAGGAAAGCACAGGAAAAAGGCATTAAACCTATCCTGGGAATCGATTTTAGAAACTGTGTAGATCCTTGTTTTATTGGTTTGGCCAAAAACAATCATGGCTACAAGGAATTGAACAATTTCTTGTCCGAACACCTCCACCATAACAAGAAGTTTAATTCCCGAGCTCCAATTTTTAACCATGCTTTCGTAATATATCCGTTTGAAAAAGTATTGCTAAATAAACTTGATACTTTTTTGGAGCATGAGTTTATAGGTATATCTATTAGAGATCTTAGGAGGTTACCCTTTACCAAAATAATGGATTATAAGGATAAATTAGTAGTTCAACAAGCTGTTACTTTTCGGAATAAGCGCGATTTTAATGCTCACCGTCTGCTTCGCGCCATTGACAACAACATCCTCTTAAGTAAATTACCCCCTAGTGAGGAAGCCGATCCTGAAGAAAAAATGCTTCCTATGGATAATCTGTTATCCGCTTTTTCCGAGTATCAATTTATTTTGGAAAACACCGAACGATTAATGCAGTCCTGCAATATTTATTTTGATTTTTCAGAAGACAGAAAGCCCCAAAACCTTGTTTCATATCTAGGTGACGCTAAAAAGGACGAGGCCCTATTGGAAGAATTATGTCAGAAAGGCTTGCCCGAAAGGTACAAACACATCAAAATAGATAAGGTAATTCTGGATCGTCTCCAAAAGGAATTGGACCTGATAAAAAAAATGGGATTTGTATCCTACTTTCTTATTAATTGGGATATAGTTTCCCATGCCAGAAAACAGGGCTTCTTTTATGTGGGCCGGGGAAGTGGAGCGAACAGTATAGTAGCTTATTTGCTCCATATTACCGATGTAGACCCTATTGAATTGGACCTATATTTTGAGCGTTTTATTAACCTATACCGGGTAAACCCTCCCGATTTTGATATAGACTTTTCATGGAAAGACCGGGAGGCCATGACCCAATATATCTTTGAGCGTTTCCCCAATGTTTCACTCTTGGGCACCTATGTTACCTTTCAGGAAAAAGGGGTTGTGCGAGAACTGGGCAAGGTGTTTGGACTGCCCAAAGAGGAAATAGATATACTATGCGATAGAAAGTATAATGTTCCTGAATTGGATAAGGTAGCCTTATTGGTACTTAAGTACGGGCAATTACTTAAAGGAATGCCCAATTATTTAAGTATCCATGCTGGTGGTATCCTTATCACCGAAAAACCCATTCATTATTTTTCCGCCACCCACCTCCCTCCCAAAGGTTATCCTACCACACAGTTCGATATGGTGATAGCAGAAGATGTTGGTCTCTTTAAATTTGATATCCTATCCCAACGTGGTCTGGCCAAAATTGAAGAGACCTTGGAAATCATAAGCTATAATCAACCAGAGCAAATAAGCAGCATAGATATCCATGATATTGCCCAATTTAAAACTGACCCCACCATCAACAACTTGGTTAAGAGCGCCCAGTGTATGGGTTGCTTTTATGTTGAATCACCAGCCATGCGGATGTTGCTCAAGAAACTGGAAGTGGATAATTATCTGGGATTGGTAGCTGCCAGTTCCATAATACGCCCAGGGGTAGCCAAAAGTGGCATGATGCGGGAATACATACTTCGCCATCGGGACCCACAACGTGCCAAGGAAAGGGCACATCCGGTTATGCTCTCCATTATGCCAGAAACCTACGGCGTAATGGTGTATCAGGAGGATGTAATTAAGGTAGCCCACTATTTTGCCGATCTTACCTTGGGAGAGGCAGATGTTCTAAGACGAGGAATGAGCGGCAAGTTTCGCTCTAGGGAAGAGTTCCAAAAAGTAAAGGACAAGTTTGTGGACAATTGTAGAAAGAAAGGTTATGAGGATAAACTTATTTTTGAAATATGGGACCAGGTCGCGAGTTTTGCTGGTTACGCCTTCGCAAAGGGTCATTCGGCCTCCTATGCGGTTGAAAGCTATCAGACCTTATTCCTAAAAGCTTATTACCCTTTGGAATATATGGTGGCCGTACTTAACAATGGAGGCGGCTTCTACAGTGCCGAATTCTATATCCACGAAGCACGCATGCTAGGAGCCAGAATAAATTCTCCATGCATAAACAAAAGCTTTATGGCCAATTGCATTTATGGGAAAGAAATATACCTAGGATACATGTACCTCAGAGATTTGGAAGGAAAGGTGGTAGAGCACATTATAACTGAAAGAAACACAAATGGACCATATTTGTCTTTGACCAATTTTCTGGATAGGGTCTTTATTTCCATAGAACAATTGGGTATCCTTATCCGTATCGATGCCTTTGGATTCACAGGGGTAAATAAGCACGAACTGTTATGGCAAGCTCATCTATCTCTATCCAAAAATACCAAACTGGACCATCCAAAATTATTTAATGCTACCCATCAACACTTCGAAATTCCCAAACTATACGCCACCGATTTGGAAATGGCCTTTACCCAATTGGAACTTATGGGATTTACCCTTTGCAGTCCGTTCGATATTTTGGCGGAACCGCCCAGTAACACACATGGAAAAAGAGACCTTGAAGCTTATCTGGGCAAGAACATTGATATTTACGGCTATCTGGTAACCGTAAAAAATACAAGGACCCATCAGGGAACCCGAATGAATTTTGCCACCTTGGTAGATCAACATGGGGAAGTATTTGACACTGTACTTTTTCCTCCAATAGCTGCAAAATACTTTTTCAGGGGAAGAGGCATCTATCGCTTTTATGGAAAAGTGGTAAGTGAATTTGGCTTCTTGAGCATAGAGGTCATAAAAATGCAAAAACAGGATTATATTCCAGATCCTAGGTATGCCGATATGAAAACAAGTGTATTAAGGCATAATTCTAATAATAAATAAAACAGGATCTATTTGGCTGCCCTGAATAGTTTATAAAAATGGCCAGCAATGGATTCAACCCCTACCAACTAGAGTCAAGTGTTTTGAAGGGTTACCGTGTGCCTGGATAATTCTTGAATGAAATTATAAATTACTTAAAAAACAAAATCAACAGCCCTTTTTAAAAAGATAATTTCGTGAGGGCATTCCTATAAAAACTATTTTCATTAGATTCGATGTAACAAAATAACCCAACCAGTAAAACCAAAAATTACCATGTCTTGTTTTTGTAACCGGTCCAACATATGAGGAAGCGTATAGAAGCAATATTAAGGCAGGAAATCCCCTATCTGGATTCCGCTGGAAGCAAACTGTTATTGATTGGCTTTATTAGTCTGTATTCTTTCATTTTCATCAATATATATGCCCCTTACAACATTAATAAATGGGGCGAAAATTATTATTGGGAGTTTATACTCATAGGCTTTAGCGTGCTTATTTTTACCCATTTTATCCTGCGAACAATATTTGGGCCCAAAAGATTTAAAATCTATAGTTTACTCCCTTGGGGACTTATGGAAATGGGATTAATGGCCATTATATTCGAGATTGCCTATAGTCCGCCAATGCGAACGCTTCAAGAACAAATTTCCGAATTCCTACTTACCTTTTGGCAAATAGGTTTAGTAGTGGTGGTGCCCTATACACTGTTTTTGTGGTATGCCCAAATCAAACAAAAATTATCCTCCTTCAAAGAGGAAATACAATACAACATAAAAAATACAAACACCGAAGGAAACAGCGAATTATTGATTTTTAATGGGGAAAACAATAAAGTGGTATTGGCCATAAAATACAACCAATTATTGTACATCAAATCTGCAGGAAATTACCTGGAACTCTTTTACTTTACAGGAGAAAAAATCAACAAGGAACTTATTAGAATGAGTTTCAAGGAGTTGGATGAAATTATCTCGGACCCTAAGGTCATCCGCGTCCATAGATCCTATATGGTAAATACGGTATACATCAACTCTGCAAAGAAAACAAAAAAAGGATATGCCCTTAATATCCAATATATCCCAGAAGAAAAAATCCCCGTTTCATTTGGTTACAAGACCGAGTTTGAAAAAATACTACAACCAAAAAAAATGTCCCATTAATCCCAAATAGGGATATTTCATCACAAAGTATAGTAGACATAATAGTTAGTTGAAACACCGTTGTTAATTTGTACCAATAGTGTATCTGTCTATACCAATGAACGGGGTAACACACATCTGTTTTCACACACAAGTGGGACCTGTTAGTTTAAATACGGTAATGAAATCCACATGTGATCTAGGGCATATACATTTACACATATACAGTCCAAAATATAATTGAACAACTGAAGTATAAATTAAGACCAGATGATAAACAGTAAGGTCATTTTAAAAGCAATTCTACCGGTGGTAATTCTTGGAATCTTGGCATTGGCATTTTTTGCGGGCCAAAGACCTTCAAGCTATTATCCCGTTCCACTTTTAAAAGGCTCCTGCCCTCCCGGATTTAAGCTGAACGAAAACAATGAGTGCATTGCAAAAAATCTATATAGTCAATACGAAAAAACCAACAAGGCCGGGGTAGGTGGTCTAAAATCGGCCTTACCGGAAATTAGGGATGGTTTTTCTCCACAGGAAATCGATTTGGGAAGGTATTTGTTTTTTGATCCCGTCCTGTCTGCCGATCAAACCGTCCCCTGTGCCTCATGTCACGATCCCAACAAAGGATTAAGTGATGGACTCGCAGTTAGCCGAGGTATAGATAATAATAAATTGAAAAGGGCCGCACCGTCACTTTATAACGTCGGCTATCTAAAAAAGCTCTTTTGGGACGGTCGTGCCTCGACCTTGGAAGAGCAAATGCTGGAACCATTGTTTTCCGAGATAGAAATGGGAAATACACCAGAAAATTTACTCAGGACCATCAATGATATTGAAAATTATAAAAAATTATTTGCTGAAGCCTATCCCAACAGGCATAAGGATGAGCCCATTTTGCTCAAGGAAATCACCAACGCCTTAGCGGCCTTCCAATCTTCATTGGTTTCCTTGAATAGTAAATATGACCAATATGCGCATGGTTATGATGGAGCCCTGAACAAAAACGAAATAGAAGGGCTTAATATATTTAGATCTTTCGTGGCACGCTGTGCTGAGTGCCATACCCCTCCCCTATTTACCAACCAACAATTTGCCGTTATCGGCACTCCAGAACCTGATGGATTACCGTTAGATCCTGGGGCCGAAATTCCCTTTACTGACAAAAGCTTGAGAGGGGCATTTAAGGTTCCCAGTCTAAGAAATATAGCAGAAACAGCTCCCTATATGCACTCCGGAAGATTCAAAACCCTTCGGGAAACCGTTCAATTTTATACGGACGGTAGGGGTCATGCGGTACCTGAGGGCGAAAACTTATTGATCCATTGGCACATATGGGAACCCAATTTAACCGAGTACGAATTGGACCGTTTAGTGGATTTTCTTAAAACCCTGACCGACGAATCATTTAAACCAAAAGTTCCGAAGGTACTGCCTTCAGGACTTCATATACCCTCTTAATTAATAATCAATTAAAAAATGAAGAAAAAATCACCTTTTTTAAAAATCCTCGGATCCATAGTACTATTGGGTATTGGGGTGTTCCTAGGAAAATCGTTCTTCGGACAAAAAAATATGGAGACTGTCCCCATTCCTTCTTCCATGAAATATAGAAATGTGGGACATACCAAAGACACCACACAAGTAGCTTCCGATCGAGAATTTACAGGAAAAATTATAGAAGTCAAAAAGGGCTCCTCCATTCAGGATGCCGTAAAAGAGGCTAATCCAGGGGATCTAATACGTGTATATCCAGGAACCTATTCGGAGAACGTATACATTGATAAGGATGACATTAGCCTGCAAGGCGTAGTAATCAAAGGAGAATGGCCAACATTGGATGGCAAAAAGAAAATAAACGATGCCTTCCTCTATTCCGGTAATGGAATTCTTATAGAGAATTTTAAAATAATCAACTACAAAGGCAATGGCATAATGGGCCAAGCCGGTAACAATTTTGTAATACGCAACAACTGGATTATTGATACCGGGGTTTATGGCATCTTTCCACAGTATGGTAAAAATGGGCTGGTGGAACATAATGTACTGAGTAAAATTGCGGATGCAGCCATATATATCGGCATGTGCGATAATGTAGATGTGCGCCATAACGAAGTATTTGATAATGTTGCGGGCATTGAGATTGAAAATTCCAGGCACTGCTTGGTAGAAAACAATTATGCCCACAACAATACAGGTGGACTATTGGCCTTTGTAACCCCTGGCCTTCCCATAAAGACCACCTTTGATGTTATACTGCGGAATAACTTTGTCGTAAACAACAACCATGAAAATTTTGGTGCCCCTGGATCAACAGTTTCCGGAATTCCATCGGGTACTGGGATTTTAATTATGGCCGCCGATGATGTCATTGTAGAGAACAATATTATTACGGGAAATAATAACACAGGGATTACCATAGTGGATCTCGCTACAGGTGCTCCCAAGGCAAATGACCCCAATTCCGAAGGAAATCCGGACAGAGTCGTTATACTGGATAATATCATGTTCAATAACGGCAATGACCCAACAGGTGAAATAAAGGCAATCATGCTTACACAAATGGACTCGAAGGGGCCCGATATTTTTGCCTATGGCGGTGGAACGGGCAGTACCATCAGGGATAAGAACAAATACCGAACCTTTGGCTTGGATGGCTATGGTGCGTCCCAGATTAAGGATACAGAAGACATTGCTACCATGATGACCCCATCCCCTGTACCCCCAAGGTCCGTATCAAAAGAAGAACTGGGCGAGCTTACTTATTATGGGGTCTGCGCAGGTTGTCACGCTTTTGGTACCAGATTGATAGGGCCGCCAACCGAAATCCTTCAGGCAATTCACCATGACAATCCCCAAGGCATAGTAGACTATATCACTGCTCCAAAAAACCTTAGGAAAGACTATCCGGAAATGCCGCCACAAAATTATTTATCGGAGGAAGCTAAAATGGCGGTTGCCGAATATATTCTGGCTTTGAAGCATTGAACCAGGAAAAGAGACTAAGAAAATAACAACATCAATATATTTCCCCTTATCATTCTTACATTAAAGTTAGAACTGAATACAAAATATAACGATTGAATTAGTTCCAATATTCACTTTCTTTTTGATGTAATTTAGAACATAATTTTTATAATATCCCCGAACGAATAAGTTTGGGGATGTTTTTTATATTAATTTAATGCCATGAAGATATTAGAAAAACAGCGCGATTTTTTTGCAACTCAAAAGACCAAGGATGTTTCAGTCCGAAATGAGGCCTTAAAGCGATTGCAAAAAGAAATAATTGCGCGTGAGGATGACATTGCGGAAGCCATTTACAAAGATTTCAAAAAACCTAAGTTTGAGACCTTTGCAGCGGAAACGCAATTCGTCTTGGCGGAATTAAAATTGACATTAAAAAATATTGACCAATGGGCCAGTCCTGAAAGAAAATCCGCCTCTCTAATGAATTGGCCCTCTTCTGATTGGATCTATAAGGAGCCCTATGGTGCTGTATTGATTATTGCTCCATGGAACTATCCATTTCAATTGGCATTTGCCCCTATGATCGCGGCTGTTGCGGCAGGAAATACAGTTGTAGTAAAACCTTCAGAAGTTACACCCTATACGTCATCGATCATCTCCGAAATTATCAGCGCAGTTTTTTTACCGGAACATGTTACCGTTGTGGAAGGCGGTGTGAAAGTATCCCAAGACCTTTTGGCCCAAAAATGGGACTACATATTTTTTACGGGAAGTACCCGTGTTGGGCAAATAGTATATGAATCAGCAGCAAAACACCTTACTCCAGTCACCTTGGAACTAGGGGGGAAAAACCCTACCATAGTGGATGAAACGGCATCCATCAATCTGGCCGCAAAACGCATTGTTTGGGGCAAATTCCTAAATGCCGGCCAAACCTGCATTGCGACGGATTATATACTTGTTCACAAAGAAGTGAAGGACAAACTTGTGGCGGCATTAAAACAAAACATAACCAAATGCTACGGAGAAAATATAGAACAATCTCCGGATTTTTCGCGCACCGTAAGCAAAGCTCATTTTGAAGGTTTAAAAGATATGTTGGAGGGTGAGGAAATTCTATTTGGCGGCAATAGTAATGATGAAGATAATTATCTGGCCCCAACTATAGTTAATGAGCCTAAATTGGACAGTAAATTGATGAAGGGCGAAATTTTCGGACCCATACTTCCAATTATTGCCTATATAAATGAAGCCGATATTGAGCGGCATATAACTAACTATGGCAAACCCTTGGCTACCTATATATTTTCCACCCGAAAAGCCTTCCAGAAAAAGATAATCAATAGGTACAGTTTTGGCGGAGGAGCTATCAACGACACTGTAATACAAATCACGAATAAAAAACTCCCTTTTGGCGGAGTTGGTGCAAGTGGAATGGGAGCCTATCATGGCAAAAGATCTTTTGACCTTTTTTCACATCAAAAGGCCATTATTAAAAAAGCTAATTGGTTGGATGCACCACTTCGATATCCACCTTATAACCTACCTATGAAGTTGGTAAAGAAAATAAAATATTTGTTTTAGGCATTTTGCATGATAGATAGCCAAGGAGTCAAGCTCTTTTTATTTTTATCGTACCCTTCAAAAAAAGGTTTAGGAATTTCTTTTTGACCAAATAAAAAACCTACATCTTAGCACTACGGTCATAGTAAAAACAAAAATTGATAAAACAATTTAAATCCCCATTTTACAGCATTCCCAAGGATTCATTTTTAACAATCTATTATCGATTATTATTTATACCTTAGAATTGGTAATCAGATAAAATAGAATTTAGGCAAATGCCTTTCCTTCTTTATTATCATGCCTCTATATAATTCTATTTTTTCCTATGCACATAGCATCTACATAATGTATCATTTAGCAAGTGCCATCTGGCCTTGTAAAAATAAGAAGGGGCATTAGCTCTATTCCAAAGACATAATTCCTCCATTAATCAATTGCAATAGGTAAAAAAATCCTATATACATCAGAATAATTTACAATAATTAATTCCCTGACCCAACTCAGGCCAAACTGAAAATGTTATGAGAACAAACAATAGATTTCAAAATAAACTATCATGCTAATTACAACCCTTTTTTTCATTGCCGGCTACATGATAATAGCCCTGGAGCATGTTGTTAAAATAGATAAGGCGGCGACTGCCCTGTTTATAGGGGTAGTATTATGGGTTATTGTTGCCCATACGGGAGTAGATTTTTCAGAAACCATAACAAAGCTTAAGGAGCATTTTGAAGAAATAGCTGAAATCCTCTTCTTTCTACTTGGAGCAATGACCATCGTTGAATTAATAGACATCCACAACGGTTTTGAAATTATTCTTAGAGTCATAAAGACCAGAAGCATGTTAGTGCTTCTTTGGGTACTATGTTTACTGACCTTTTTCCTATCTGCTGTATTGGACAACCTCACCACTACAATTGTAATGATGGCCATTTTAAGGAAATTTTTGACCAGCAAGTCGGACCTATGGTATTTTGCAGGGTTTATCATCATTGCCGCCAATGCAGGTGGTGCCTGGTCACCCATTGGCGATGTCACGACCATTATGCTTTGGAATGGTGGTCAAGTTTCCACAAACACCATAATAGCCGAGGTATTTCTACCAAGCTTGGTTTGTTTATTGGTTCCATTGCTGATTGCCTCATATCATTTTAAGGGCAAAACTATTGAAGCAGAAGTACCCACAACCCCTAAGATCCAACAAATAAGCCCGAAGGAAAGTAATTTCATTCTACTTTTAGGTGTAGGCCTACTTCTAATGGTACCCGTATTTAAGGCCATTACCCATCTACCACCTTTTTTGGGTATGCTATTGAGCCTATGTCTTTTGTGGTTGACCACAGAAATATTACATAAAAATAAGCCTATTGAACTAAAACATCATTTATCCGTGGCGTCTACGGTTCAAAAAATTGATACCCCCAGTATTCTTTTCTTTTTGGGAATTTTATTGGCGGTCGCCGCCATACAAACGAATGGCTCCCTAGAATTTATGGGAAGCGCCCTGGAAAGCTCTTTCAATGATTTTCATATCACCAATACCTTATTGGGGCTTTTATCCTCATTAATAGACAATGTGCCATTGGTGGCAGGTGCCATGGGCATGTATTCTATGGAAACCTTTCCCCATGATCATGAATTTTGGACATTCTTGGCGTATTGCGCGGGTACGGGAGGTAGTGTACTTGTTATAGGCTCAGCTGCAGGAGTGGCGGCCATGGGAATTTTGAAAATTGATTTTTTATGGTACTTGCGCCGTATCGCCTGGTTGGCCTTAATAGGCTACTTTTCAGGTATCCTGGTCTTTATTTTAATTAATTGATGCTTTAGGTTCACCCTCCTCCCAAATAGTAGAATTTAGAAATATTTGGAGCGTAAAATGTCAAGAGTCTCCAACAGATTCCAGAGCATTATATGAAGTCATTTATGATAAATTTTTGCTCAGTGCTGTTCTTGACAACTGCATTATTTTTGAAGCAAAAACACAGAAATGCTTTTGACAAAAAATTAACCCTGCCCAAAAGAAAGCAGGGTTTTTATTACCGCATTGAATTTTGGCGGACTAACCTGCCAAATCCAGCATTTTACCGTTTTTTAATTCGCCAAGAACTGTTACGTCCTTGCTTTTTTTATATTCTTCCAGAGCAAGAAGCATTTGCTCCTCCGTGTCCCTTCTGATTTTTATACCCCCAGTTTTCTGGTTTCTATTTCGAACTTCAATATAATATCCGTCCTTAAGTTCCGTTGGTTTTGTCGCCGGCCTTCCCATATTTAATAACTAGTTTTTACTGTTCAACTATTAATTCAAAGTGTACTAAATCTCCTTAGTCGCATAAACATATGAAAACTTAACACATTAATTAGGAATAATATGGCTTATTAATGTATAAACCTAAAAAACTATGATTTTTAACATAAACTTAGCAGAAAAAGACCTTATTTCTGGCAAAATATAAATTGGCTTCAAAAACGACTATCAGCTTTTGTAACCAAGAATTGATTCCATTGAATTATAGTTCGAAACCTTCTGGGCACAGTTATGGAAATACCCAATTATCCTACCAAAAAAAACCTAAAACCATTTGAAATGTAAAAAGGCCGGTATAAGGAATATCCTATAACCAGCCTTTTTAAACCAAATATTTAAATTAACTTCTTACCTTATTATTTGCCGTGCGGGTGCTCTTTTAACAATTCTTCGGGCGAATAAAATCCTTGCTTGTCCTTGATCTGCTCCCGTACCTCTTTCACTTTCTCGGGTGAAATTGGAGCAGCCTTATTACCGAAGGTATTCCTAACATAGGTCAATACGGCTGCAGTTTCGTCTGCAGTAAGTAAATTTCCAAAAGGTGTCATAGGTACCTGTCCGGGATAGGTCTTACCATTCACTACAATTGGTCCCATAAGACCCTTGGTGGTTAGTTTTATAAGTCTATCCTCATTACCTGTAACCCATTCGGACCCGGCAAGGGGAGGAAAACCGGAAGCTTCCAGACCTTGACCATCTGCTTGGTGACAAGTAGCACAGTAACCATCCCTCATGTATATTTCCCTTCCTGCAACCAATAGTTCCAAATCCTTACCCTTAAGATCGGTCTTTATGACTTCTTTGGGTTCTTCCCCAGCTTTGTGACCATTTAAATGGGCAAGCGCAGATTCATAAGGCTTTTCCATCCATTTGTCCAATCCCTTTTTACCAGCTTCGGTTATAATAGGAATTCCAACATCCCTACCCAACCATGAAGCTGCAACCAAGGCTTCCAACCTTACCCTTGGATTGTCATCTTTAGCCGCTTGCATAAGAAGTTCGGCCTGATCTGGAATCTGATGTCCGGCATAACGAAGTACACCTACTGCGGCTGCACGTGCCTTAAAATCTTTGGCATTAAGCACTTGTCTAAGCAATTTCCCATCAACCTTATCCAAGCCCCATGTAACCCAAAGGGCTTCCAAGACATGATGTTCGTACCTCGGGTCCTTGGTATCCAAGTTTGCTACCCATGTGTTTAATTTAGACAAAACTTCGGAGGCATCCCTGGCCCGTAATTCCCTTTTGGTCCTGTAACGGGTACGGTATTCCGGAAGTTTAAGATTATCCAATAGTTCATCAATGCTTGCATCAACGATCTTGGCTGGTTCTACCAAAGGTCTGGATGGATAGGTTATGCGGTATACCCTCCCATGAACATGATCACGTAGCGGATCGCGTGCATTGTGCTGCATATGGCCAATAAGTACATTGTGCCAATCTATAAAGTACAAGGAGCCATCTGGGGCAAATTCCATATCTACAGGTCTAAAATTCTTATCGCTTGCAGAAATCAGATCTTCTTGGTGCTTACTTAAATAGCCAGCTGTTTTAGGATCATCCACCATGGAATGTTCTTTAATCCCTAAAAATCCTATTGTATTAGCAATCAGCATATTGCCTTGTGCCGCATCAGGAAAATGTCTACTGGACACAAATTCCAAACCAGAAGTTGGTCTCACCAAATGTTTCTTCTCAATAAGATTTTCAGGTAATGGTGAACTTACCCCGTAGCGCGGTACAATTGTTCCGGGCATCATCCAGGTAGCAGATGGTCCTGAGGTATGTTCAAAAAATGGTTGTCCCCAATCGTCAAATGCAATTCCCCATGGATTTGGAATGGGCAATTGTGCCGTACGTTCCAAATGATGTCTTTGTGGGCTATACCTATAGAATCCACCATTGGTACCCCTAACGTTTCCATAGGCTGTTTCTACATTGGTATGCAAGAACACCCCTTCGCCCATATAAATTGCACCGGAGGGATCTGTTGTAAAAGCGCTAATGGCATGGTGAGTATCATGGTCATCAAAACCACTTAAAACAATCTCTTTTACATCGGCCTTATCATCCCCATCGGTATCCTTTAAAAGTACTAAGTTTGTACCCTGTGATAAATAAACACCTTCAGGCGCAAATTCAAACCCAATGGTCAAATGAAGTCCGTCTGCAAAAACAGTTTGTTTGTCGGCCTTGTTATCTCCATCCGTATCTTCTAAAATCAGTAATTTATCGTTGGGTTTACTATCCCCTGGTTTATAATGCGGGTAACTTGGCATGACCGCAACCCAAAGCCTTCCTTTGTTATCAAAAGAAACCTGTACAGGATTGGCCAGATCTGGAAACTCCACTTCTGAAGCAAAAAGTTCTACCTTATAACCCGGCGCCGGTTTAATTTTATCCAAGGCGTCTTGCCCATATAAATATTCTGGTGTTCCATTTTTATCACTCGGCTTATAATTCGTTTCTACCTCAGGTAATTTTTTGGTCTGTGCATCGCTTTTGGCCAAATCCATTTTTTTACCCTCCAAGGCCTGCCATATGGCAGTATCCCTTATGGCGGTCATCTGACGTATTTTCTCAATTTCGTAAGGATAATTGTCCGGACCATAGGGATCATAACGTCTTCCATAAACATGAACAGTATTGGGAATTTTAAAATCGTTGTGCCAGAACCAGTTTTTCTCATTTACGGCATCAAGTACCAATTCCCGGTTCTCTTCTGCCTTACTTTCCTTGGTTCCGAAAACTTTATCGGCCAACAGCTTAGCAAACTTCTGATAGCCGTAATCGGTCAATTGAAATCCATCTTGTGTTAAATCCGTACTTTCCGTTTGGAACCATTCCTTGGTCGGCTCATAAGCATCTACAAGTAGGACTCCTTCTTCAGCTGCTACTTCCTTCATGGCAGCCGTATAAAGCTCAAGGTTCCCATTTTCCTTTTTTCCATCAGGCAGATCCATCTTATGAGAAAGGTCTTCAAAGGCAATTGGGGAAACAAGTGCCAATTGAGGTGCAGTGGAACCATTATATTTTTGACTAAGGGTATGCTTGATAAAGGCTCGTAATTCCCCTTTATAATTATCAATCCCCTCCGGTCCTTCAAAGGATTCAGGATACCCAAAAAATCCTATGATAATATCAGCCTTTAAGCTGGTAATCCACTCATCAGGAGAAGGGAAATGACCAATAGGGCCAGATCGACGTCCGTTTTCATCATCCTCAAAATGGATGGCCTGTCCGGACTCATGCTCAAATTTTTCAGCACCTGGAAACGCCCAAGGTGAATTTCTTGCGGGATGTGGCCTAAAACCGGGTGTATTACCACCATCGCACATATTACGGATAAACAATGAATCATTGGGAAAGCGAAGTTGCATTTCAGTTTCGAAATGCCCAAAGTTCATCATTCGTGAACCTAAATTATTACCCACCAATACGATATGGGAGTTAGGGGAAATTTTTAAAGTGTTGTCTTCCTCTTTACTACAGCTGTAAAAGCCAAGGACTAGGAAAAGCATTAGGAATAACTTTCCCCTAGCAACGTTTTTATTGATATTCATCTTTATTGGTATATAATTAATTGATATTTACGTGTATTCCTTCTTTCACAGATTTTTCGCAAGCCTCTATAATTCGCTGGCATGTAATGGCATCTTCAAGGCTTGAAAGGGCCGCCTCATTATTCCTAAGTACATTGTTGATAAAATGGGTTGCCGTATTCTTTATGGATTCCGGATAACACTGATACGTTTGCGAATGGGCTCCATTACGATCATTGATTACCCAATCCCGATAGCTGTAACGCGTACTACCTTTTGTTCCAATAACTTTTATAATACAAGTCCAGGGATCTCCTGCGTGATCATCATTGGCAAAACTGGCCGCTAAATGGCTCAAGGTTCCATTTTGCATTTGAATATTGGCCATGGCCACATTTTCTTGTGGGGCAATCGTAGTATCTACGGTATGCTTTAAACAAGAAACTGTTTTTGGTTGTCCGGCCAAATACAGCATGGTATAACTGTGATGGGTCAATATCTGGCGAATTACCCCAGGATAGCGGGCTCTGATCTCCTCGGCATGGTGTATGTTGTACATCATGTAGAACTGGGAAATATCGCCCAATTTGCCGCTTTCAATCATGGATTTCGCCCTTTTTATCCCTGATTCATAGATATAATTATGGACCGGCATACATTTAACACCAGCGGCCTTAACAGCTTCCTGCATCAACTCCAATTCAGCAATACTGGAGGCTGCCGGTTTTTCTACCAATATATGTTTTCCTGCTTTTGCCGCCCTAATAGTATAATCGCAATGGGTTTCCATATTGGTCAATATGAAAACAGCATCGATTTGAGGGTCCTGAAACAATTCATCCTCCGTTTTATAGGTCTTACATCCAAATATTTTTGCTTTTTTCGCCCCCTTCTCAAAAGTTCTGTTCCAAAGACCCACAAGTTGGGCACCTGGCAAACTATTTATGGCTTCTGCATGCAAATCGGCTATATCACCCGCACCAATAAATCCTATTCCTATATCTTTCATGAGGCAGCAGTCGAATATTTTAATGTGCCTTTTTCTGCCATAGCTTTGAACTCTATCAATGAATTGCGTATTCCCTCCGCTATTTCTGTCAATGGCAAGTCTTTGAATGTGCTTGCTATTTTACTGTGATCCAAATCGCAAACGAACAGGTTGGGTGGGGCACCATCCATAACAGATAATGACACATATTCTCCCATACCCAAAGCGGTAGCTTGTTCTTTTATAAGTTCCAAGAATGATGTAATTGGAATTGTCTCCCCCTGTATATTAAAGGCTCCAAAGCCTTCGTAGGGCTGTAGTGCACAGGCGGCGAATTGAGCTCCCACATCTTCCACAAAATGGTAGTTTTCCCTTCCTTGGTACGGCATTTCAAAGGGAATTACTTTTCCTTCCACAGCTCCCATTACTATTGCCTTTAAGGCATTGGTGGGGGCAGAAGTCTTTCCTTTGTCCCTTCCTTTTCCATAGGTGGTGTTCAACCTAAGGCATACAGTTGGTATTTTGGTATTATCGTGAAATAGACGTGCCAGGTGTTCTCCGGATAATTTCCAAATGCCATAGTGGTTAGGTGGAGCCAATGGAACATCCTCATTAATTATATCTTGTGGATACATGGACCTCATACCATAAACTGCCGCCGAACTGGCGAAAACAAATCTCTTGAGGTTGGTTAATTTTTCAGCGGCATCAAAAAGTGCCATTGTGCCTCCAGTATTTATTTCCATTCCACCAATATGATCGCGAGAACAATCCGGACTTTGGTATGCCCCTAAATGAATAATGTGCGTGGGATCCACTTCGAACAAAACCCTTTCAATCTCTTTGTAATTGGAAACATCAAGAGTAACGAATTCCAGACGTGAATCCAAATCACCAGGGAGCCATAATTTTAAGGGGGCCACATTGTTGGAGCGGGTTGCAATAACAATTTTCCCAACCTCCTTTGATTGTAGAAGTTTATAAATAGTGACCGATCCTATACAGCCGGTACCTCCTGTAATAAATATTTTGTGCATAATTCTTAATGCTAGTTTTTTTAATATTAGGTTGTAGGCCTGTACAAGAACTAATAAATTATCAGTTCATTTTTACAACGGCCTTCATATTATTTGCCTTTATCGAATCCTCAAAAGCTTGGTTGATATCTTTAAAATCATAGTAATCCGTATAGTGTTCAGAAGGAAAAATACCGGTTACCATCAATTTTTGTGCGGCCATATAGTCTGCCCTACAAGATCCCATGGAACCTCTCATATTTAAGGAGGTACGGGTAAGGTGTGTGGCATTGATCTGTACATCCGTTCCGTAGGTGGCAATAACGCATATATCCCCTTCAGGCTTAACAACCCCTACTGCCTCTGTAAGTACAGGTGGAACGCCGGAACATTCTATAAGAAGATCTACTTTTCCATTAGTTCCAAACGGAATACCGTTATCATCGGTAATGCCATTTTGCAATTGGGTGGTCAAGGAATTTTCCGGTGACACTTCTATGGTAATAAAACCTCTTTCTTTTGCTCTCTTTAAACGGATATCACGATCGTGCGCAATACCTGTTACGGCAACCCTTGCGCCTGCTGCCCGTGCAACTTCGGCAGACATCATACCTATGATGCCACAGCCTGTTACCACAACATCCTGACCAGGTTTAATGTCGCATTTATTATATAGGGCATTGGTAATGATGGACAATGGTTCCACCAAGGCACCTTGGGCCGGGGTAAGGCCTTTCATTAAAGGCACTACACGATCCGACTCCAACACTACTTGTTGTCCAAATCCGCCGTTTCTGTGAAAACCGATTATTTCCTTTTTGGGACATAAGTTCCATTTGGACACACTACAGGCAGGGCAATCTTCTTCCCTGCATCCCAACATGGCCAAGGGCGTAAAAATATCCCCAACCTTAAGGTCACCGTGGTCACCAGGACCCAACTCCAACACTTCGGCACTAAACTCGTGTCCAATTACCCTTGGACGCTGCACCCAATCAAAATTGGCCTTGCCAATAGTTGCGCTATTGTCCGAACCACAAATTCCCGTATACAGTGTTTTTGCCAATATTTCCCCTTCCTTTAAAGGAGGGATTTCCATGTCAACAACCGCTGAATTACTAAGGACCGATTGACCGGTATTTGGATATATTTTTTCGTTGGATTGAAGACAGAATCCTTTTATAGAATTACTCATAGCATTAATTTGTTAATTTTAATTTCTTGTTCAAAAAAAAGTTTAAAAATTGATAATTCAATTCTAAACATTGAACTTCCCTTATCCGGAAAAGTTTGAAGTTACCAGTTAACACCGGTGTCTTTCCAGCTTTTCGTTTTTGCCGATTCCAATACGGCTTCACAAACTTTCTGCGTTTCTTGGGCCTCCCTAAATGTAGGGGAACAGGGTTTCCCTTCCTGTAGTGCTTTTAGAAAATCCGCTATTTGATGTACAAAGCTATGCTCATATCCTATTGATAGTCCCGGTACCCACCATTTATCCATATAAGGATGGTCACCATCGGTAACATGGATAGAACGCCATCCTCTCTCTTGGGATTCATCCCTATGGTCAAAATACTCCAAGCGACTAAGGTCATGCAAGTTCCATTTTATGGAGGCATGTTCCCCGTTTATTTCAAAAGTATATAAAGCCTTATGACCTCTAGCGTATCTTGTAGATTCAAAAAGGCCCAAAGAGCCATTATCGAAATGGCAATGAAACATACAGGCATCATCAATGGTTACCTTCTGTTTTTCACCTGTACCGGTATGTACTCTTTCTTTGATAAAGGTTTCGGTCATGGCGGAAACATCCTTTATCCCCCCATTTAACCACATAGCAGTATCTATACAATGTGCCAACAAGTCGCCCGTAACGCCAGATCCAGCTGCATCATTATCCAATCGCCATAAGCCCTCCCCACCTTGTGGAAGTTCTGGACTAATGGTCCAATCCTGCAAAAAATTGGCGCGATAATGAAAAATTTTACCCAGCTTACCGGCATCTATAAGTTGTTTCGCCAAAGTAACCGATGGCAATCTCCTGTAATTGAAATAGACAGTATTGGGCACTCCTGCTTTCTCAATGGCATCAACCATTGGTTGAGCCTCCGCAACAGTCCGTGCCAAAGGTTTTTCACATAAAACCATTTTTCCAGCTTCTGCCGCTGCTATTGCAATTTCGGCGTGCATATTGTTGGGAGTACAAATATCTACGGCATCAATGTCATCACGGGCAATAAGCTTTCTCCAATCGGTTTCTACGGACTCATAGCCCCATTGATCGGCAAAGGCCTGGGTGCGTTCCAAGTTGCGTCCGCAAATTGCCTTTAATACAGGTTGATACTCCAGTTCAGGGAAAAAATTGCCCACCCTGCGATAACCATTGGAATGGGTTCTCCCCATAAATCCGTAACCTACCATTCCTATTCGTAATTCTTTCTTACTTGACATGTGTACTCTATTTTTTTATTTTAAATTAAAATTTCAGCTTAATAAATGTATAATCAGCCTTTTATATTAAGGCGCCTCGTACCATCCATGTTGTTGACGCACCTTGATCATGGCTCCTAAGATATCGTTCCAGGTTTTAGGCTGCATCATAACATCATTTGGGAACATACAACCATCCCAACAGATATGTCTTATTTTTTTGGTAAGGATACCGTTTTCATCGCGCAACCAATGTCCTGCATCCACAGCAATGTCCAATTTTCCATTTGGATCCGTAGCCTGGCAATGCCTTCCTGTTTTATCATGGGATCCGGAACCGAACACCGTGCCATCATTTTGGGCTACATGAAAATCAATCGTCCATGGGCGAAGCGCAGCTGTTACAGTCTTAAGACCTTCGGTCAACGTTGCCCGATCGCTCCAATCGAAGTCTTTGGGCAATATTCTTTCGTCCTCCTTATTATAACCTAAAAGATACAACAAGGTATGAGCCATATCGGCCTGAAACCCAATATTAGGTCTGTCTACGGCCTCGAGGGTGTTCACCATGGTTTTCCAACCGTGCATCCCGCCCCAGCAAATTTCACCTTCGGCGGCTAGAGACTCACCATAATCGGCGGCCACATCACATGCTTCGCGGAAGGTTTGTGCAATTAATTTCGTGTTGGCCACGGGATCGGCCGCCCAGCTATGTGGATCAACGGACGAATCTATTCTAATTACTCCATTTGGACGTATCCCTAGATCGCGCAGTTTTTTACCTATAATACAAGCCTTGCGTACCTGGGTTACAAACTGATTGCGCTCTTCCCTGGATCCCATTGCGGAGCCTCCTCCGGTTCCGGCCCATACAGGGGCTACCAAACTTCCAATCTCCAAATTTTTAGCGCTGGCCTTATCTGCCAATTTTTTAATACCGTCATCATTGGAATCGATATCCAAATGCGGATCGGCGGCAAATAGATCAAATCCGTCAAATTTAACCCCGTCTACCTCGGCATTGGCCGTTAGCTCGATCATGGTATCAATCGAAATTGGTGGCTCTGAATCAGGTCCTTTTCCTACCACACCGGGCCACGAAGCGTTGTGGAGTTTTGGATAATTGTTTTCTGGCATAACAATAGTTTTTATTCGTTATATTATTTTCTTGGCATTATTACCGATTTCCAACCCTTTAGGTCGGACGGTTTTACATTTTTCTGGTAACCTTCAAAATTAAATGTAGTTGGCTCGTATCCCCCTACAAAATCTATCGGATTGTCCGCTTTAATTTCATCTTCCATTTCCAATCCCCAGAAACAGGCATTAATGAGCATTCTTCTAAACCCTTCGTCCAGGATATCTTCCGAAGCCCCATGGGTAGTTGTAAATGCCCGTCCGGGCTTACCTGTTTCCAATTGGTAAGTTCTAACCCAGGCAACAGGTAGCTCCTCCTTACTAGTGTCCGGTTCAGCATCCGGGGTCATTCCGTTCAATACCCTTCCTCGGGCCAATATTTTCAAATCCTTGCCTTGGGGATAGGCATTATAGCCTCCGCATTGCGCCCATGCATTTTGTACTCCACGCATTATGGGATGCTCCCTATTATTTTCTTCTATTATTAACTTGGAAGCCTGCTGATGGTTCTTACCATAATGGCCTACCCAGGTCTCCCCCAGAACTACCTCTCCAAATCCACCGTGCCAAGCCTCTTTTTCACCTTCATATTTGTAGTCATAATGTTTCCAATTAGGGTTATCGGCATTTTTAAAAGCATGGGTAGAAGTCCGTAATCCTAATACAGCCCCTCCCCTACTTAGATAGTCATCTATATATTGCATCTGACCATCTTCAAAATTCGCAAACCTGGTGAACATTACCATCAGATCCGCCTTTTTAAGAACATCGAGTCCTTTAAGGTCCGACCCTCCGGGAAATAAATTGCCCTTCTCGTCCAGAGCCCATACCACTGTACAGCTAAAACCATATCTTTTGGCCAAAATCCTCGCCAATGCAGGTAAGGTTTCCTCCCCTCTATATTCATGATCCGTAGCTATAAAAACAATATGTTTTCCTTTTCCTGGACCTTCTTCCCCATTGTATGTTATACGATATTCATCCCCACTCCTTTCACCCTTAACGGTCTCCCCAATCATCAATGAACGACCATTATCTACATCCGACAGGTCGGCTTGCGCCACCAGATGTTCTGAATGTTCCGTACTTAAAATTGTACCGGTTTTGCCTTCATTATTTCCACAGGAAACGAGCACCGAAAACACAACCCAAGACATTATGGCGTTCCAAGTGTTCTTTCCTAAATTAGAATAGCCGTAAATTAATGATTCCAACATAATAATACAAATCTTAAATACCCGATGCAGAAACTAATCCATTGCCGAACCTTCTAAATCTAGAGGCAATCTATGTTTAAAAATTCCACGGATAATCAATGGCCACGCTAAGCCGTATTGTTTGTCAATATCCAAATTTATTATCACTTTTTATACACTATTCTTAAAATTTATTGTGATAAAATCTGACTATAAAAACTTAGCTCTACAAATCTAAAATACTATCCGCATGAATATTCCCTCTATCTTACTAAAAGATGACACTTTTTTGTCTTAAATTAGCCAAAATAAAATTCAATCCGGAAATTTATGAGTACCCCCAACATTGAAAAAACACTTACAACAAAAGAAACTTTTATTTTCAAGGATATAGTTGGCCCTTACTTCAATCCAAATTGGCATTTTCACCCAGATTACCAAATATCTTTAATTGCCGAAGGCAAAGGCACCAGATTTGTTGGGGACCATGTACAATCTTTTGAAAAAGGTGATTTGGTAGTCACCGGCCCCAACCTTCCACATTTATGGCGGAGCGATGACGCTTATTTTGACAAAAACAGCAAGCTCTCTACCAGAGGTTTGGTAATTTATTTTGACCACGATCTTTTTAGCGAATCCTTATTGGGCAAGGAAGAATTTTACAATGTCAACAAGCTTGTGGAAAATTCTGTCAGGGGCATGGAATTTTATGGGGAAACCCGAAATAAAATAAATAAACTACTGCTTAAGATCAACAACGAACAGGGATTTCGAAGAATTATAAAATTATTTGAAATTATAGATATCCTAGCCAATAGTGAAGAATACCATCTATTATCCAGTCCAGGGTACACCAATGTCTTTAAGGGGGATGACGCAGACAAAATGCGAATTGTCTACGACTATGTCATGTCCAATTTCAAGACCAAAATATCATTGGAAGAAATAGCGGAAATGCTTAATATGACCACCACCTCCTTCTGTAGGTATTTTAAACCTAGGGCCAATAAAACTTTTACACGCTTTGTAAATGAAATCCGAATAGGGCATTCAAGAAAATTATTGCTGGAGGATAATTTCAATATTTCGCAGATAAGTTACGAGTGTGGTTTTAATGCCTTATCCAACTTCAACAGGCAATTCAAGGCAATTGTACATATGAGCCCCCATGAATATCGCAAATTGTTCTTGAACATCAAAACCAGCATATCGTAGTAGCCCAAAATTTATTGGAACCACATATTATCGGTTATATAACTATTTTGAAGGATTTAACCACAATTACCTCATAGCGAGCCTTTTAGGCATCGGAAGGAAACCTCTGAAAACATTTAGACCTCAACATCAGAGCATACAAATCTCACCTAGTGAGTAAAACTTGGGAACCACTGATCCTGAGCATATGTACGGTTGTTTAATACTTAGTCCAGACAAATTATAAGCATATTTTATCCTTACCTTATTAAGTAGCAATTCCGGCTTACATAAACCAAAATAGTTCCTCCTTATATATTATACATATAATAAGGTATAATGCCCTTAACATTTATAGACAAGGAACTAATATATTCCAAAGACAAAAAAGTACCATTATTTAGTAGGATATAGGAACTTTTAAAAATCTTTAAAGTTTAAATTTATCAGCTTTTAATTTTTTGGATCGAAAGGCTCATGAATAAATGGTTTATTGGTCAGATAATAAAAGCGTAAAATAGGTGGTCATTAATTTGTTATTTGATAAAACAATTAAAAATAAATTATGATTATTGTAAAAAAGAGATTAAACTTATACGCTGAAATCAAAAATTAAATTATACACCAACTAATTAAAAATCTATTAAATCCAATGGAAAATTCAAATGATCAACAAAAAACCAATGCCAACAGACTGTTTTACGGTAGCTGTTTCGCATTAATTACCACCGCATTTTCTTTTAGTATTAGAGCTGGGATTCTTCCACAGTTGGGAGAAGAACTAAGTTTAAGCGCAGAACAACTGGGATTTATCAATTCAATGTGGTTTTTCGGTTTTCCGATATCCATGGTTATCGGAGGATTAATCTACCATAAGGTAGGTGGAAAGGCCATTATGCAATTTGCCTTTTTCGCCCATGCCCTGGGGATTATTTTGACTATTTATTCTGGTAGTTATGTAGGCTTACTTATTTCCACCTTATTAATAGGTCTTGGTAATGGTTGTACAGAAGCTGCCTGTAACCCTATGATTGCGGATGCCTACTCCGGCACAAGGATGAGCAGAATGATGAACCGCTTCCATATGTGGTTTCCAGGAGGTATTGTAATAGGTAGTCTTATTTCCAAATTTATGACCGATGCAGGCTTAAGTTGGGAAACACAAATCTGGGTAATAATGATTCCGACATTAATCTATGCCTATTTGTACTTTGGTCAGTCTTGGCCTAAAGCCAAAGTTGAGGCAGCGGCTACCCTTAGCGGAAATTTCAAGGCCATGTTGTCCCCTTTATTCATTTTTATGATTGTTTGTATGTCTTTGACCGCTATCTCTGAGTTTGGCCCACAACAATGGGTAGGCCTTATCTTGGCCAAGAGTGGTGCAGAACCTATGATTATATTGGCACTAGTTACAGGACTAATGGCCGTAGCCCGTTATTTTGGTGGGGAAGTAGTTCACAAATTCGATCAAACTGGTGTACTATTGGGTTCAGCTGTTCTAGCCACAATAGGAATCTATCTTTTTAGCACTCAAACTGGAACTATGGCTTATGTTGCTGCCATCTTTTTTGCCTTGGGAATAGCCTATTTCTGGCCAAATATGATTGGTTTTGTTGCGGACAAAATACCAAAAAGTGGTGCTTTGGGAATGTCTATCATTGGTGCTGTGGGTATGTTCTCCTCATCCATATTCCAACCTATTATTGGTGGGTGGATCGATTCTGACAAAGCCGAGGCGGCTGCCGCAGGATTTACAGGGGATGAATTGGAACTAGTATCCGGACAGGCCACACTTGGTACTATGGTAGCCTTCCCTGCTATTTTGATCGTCCTGTTTACCATACTTTGGTTTTGGGTCAAAAAACGCAAAAATACCGATGCCGCCGAAGCTACTAGTGGCCAACCCGTAACAGACTATTAGTAAATACATAAATATATAGTATGAAAATTGGAATGAATATGTTGCTCTGGACTAACCATGTCACAGAGCAACACTTTGATATTGTAGATACCCTAAAAAAAACTGGCTATGATGGGATTGAGCTGTTCTTAGGAGATGGGGATCTTAAGCATTATACAAAATTAGGTAAGCATTTTTCTAGTATCAATATGGGTGTCACTGCTGTAGGTGCCCTGTCTCCCGAGCAGAATATTGCCAGTCCCGATAAGAAGACCAGAGAGGCAGGCCTGGAACGATTAAAGTGGACCATTGATATGGCCGAAGCCGCCAATGTAGAAGTAATCTGCGGACCTTTTCATTCCACATTTGCCTTATTTACACGTCAACCACCTACATTACAGGAAAAACAGTGGAGCAATGAGATGTTGTATAAAGCGGCCGAATATGCCAAAAAAGCCAATATTATGCTAACTCCTGAAGCCGTAAACAGATTTGAATGTTATCTCTACAACACTATGGCCGATCTCGGCAACATGGTCAAGGAGGTGAACCATCCCAATTTGGGCGCCATGTTCGATACACACCATGCCAATATTGAAGAAAAAAGTCAGGCCCAAGCCATTAGAACCATAGCTCCCCATTTAAAGCATGTTCATATAAGCGAGAACGATAGGGGCACGCCCGGCAGTGGACAGGTAAACTGGGATGAAGTCTTTGCTACCTTGAAAGAGGTAAAATATGACGGCTGGCTTACTATAGAAGCTTTTAGTACCATTATCCCGGAGTTTGCCAATGCTATTAACGTATGGCGGGATTACTCTCCTTCTGAAGAAATCTATACCAAAGGCTTAAAATTGATCAAGGAAGGCATGGGGATTAAATAATTAATCCAGTTCTTTACGTCCAATATGAATTAACTAAAAAAAAATTAATGAAAAATTTATTACCTATTCTTATATGCCTTTTTATGTTCGCCTGTAAAGAGCAAAAAGAAGCTAAAACGAATGAAACGGCAACCGTGGAAACCACGGATACACCGCAACAATGGCTTACTTTTGAAGGTAGTGACAAGAATGCAAAGCATATAGTCCTTATTTCAGGCGATGAAGAATACCGCTCTGAGGAATCGATGCCACAATTGGCAAAAATCCTATCCAAACATCATGGTTTTAATTGTACCGTACTGTTTGCCCAGGATCCGGCCAACCCTGGTACAATTGATGCTAATTATGGTAAAAACATACCTGGATTAGAAGCCTTGGACAGTGCCGACCTAATGATTATTGCTACAAGGTTTAGGGCATTGCCGGATGACCAAATGAAACACATTGATGATTATCTTATGGCAGGTAAACCTGTAATTGGACTTAGAACGGCAACGCATGCCTTCAACTTTACTGATGAGGATGTTTCCAATTACAAACATTACGGAAACTCCTATAAAGGCGATATGGCAGAATGGGAAGGCGGATTTGGTCGACTTGTTCTTGGCGAAAAATGGGTGAGCCATCACGGGCACCACAAGCATCAAAGCACCAAAGGTTTTGTAACCGATGCGGGAAAAACTACAGGAATTACAAATAGTATCTCAGATGGGGATGTTTGGGCCTCTGCAGATGTCTATGAAGTGCGTCTGCCCATGTCTGGAGATTCCCAACCTATAATTTATGGTAAGGTAATGAACAGAAAAGGCGAATTCGACGAGAATGATATATTCTATGGTATGCGCCCCACTGATGATGAAGCAGCCAAAACCAACCATGCAGGAAAAGATGTTAGTTCACCCCTAATGCCGGTAGCATGGACCAGGACCTATCAAATTCCTGGAGGAAAAAAAGGAAAGGCCTTTACATCTACAGCCTTTTCAGCAGTAGATTTCACTATTGAAGGAACGCGAAGATTAGTCGTAAATGCCGTATATTGGACATTGGATCTACCGGTACCGACCAAGACCAATGTTGAATTGGTAGGTTCCTATAATCCTACCACCTATGAATTTAGGAAGGACGAATACTGGGATGAAAAACAACTAAAAGTATCCGACTTTAAATAATACCAATTAACCAACCAATCTTTACCAAGCCAATAGAATTTGTTCTATTGGCTTTTTTTATTAAAAATGCTTCAGTACTGTCAAAAATATTTCAATTTCATATTGGAATTTTTATTAATTTTAGCTTACTGCCTAAATATGAACAAGGCTATTTTTGCGAGTATTTTATATCCGATTTTTAAGTTGGATAGTTAGTTTACCCCCCTCTTTATTCTAGATATTAATTTTATTTTACAGCACTCTTCAGGCTGGTCGATTGTACATTTTTTTTATTCATTTTTTTATTGGACCTAACCAACAACACCTTCCAACGAATGGGATGTTGGTTCTAACATACCTCCTTAGTTTCAGGAAATATGTCTGTTTGGAAGTATATAGAAAAATTCTACAAATAATCTGTTCAATATTATTTAAATCAAAAATTATGAAAAAGTGTTATCTAGTATTTAGCATGTTGGGAATTATCGTTGTTGCCTGTAATTCTCCCAAGCAAAAAG
Source organism: Arenibacter sp. S6351L (assembly GCF_023016025.1). Taxonomy (NCBI): domain Bacteria; kingdom Pseudomonadati; phylum Bacteroidota; class Flavobacteriia; order Flavobacteriales; family Flavobacteriaceae; genus Arenibacter; species Arenibacter sp. S6351L. Next base: position 41,858 of record NZ_JALKBB010000010.1, read on the forward strand.
AAATTGCCAAAGCCGTAGTGGCAAAAGCAGAACCTAATACTGTCGTCGATAAGGTAAAAAGAGGTCAACTGTTAGTTGCATCCGTTGGTTGCAACGATTGTCATTCCCCTAAAATAATGACGGACAGAGGTCCGGAGGTTGATCCGGAAAGAAGGCTCTCCGGGCACCCTTCCCAAGAGAACCTGCCACCTTACGACAAGGAAACTGCAAAATCTTATGTGCTATTCAGTATGGGACTTACTGCCGCCGTAGGACCCTGGGGAACCTCTTTTGCCGCTAATCTTACTCCTGATGAATCCGGAATCGGCAACTGGTCGGAAGCACAATTCTTAAAGGCCATAAAAGAAGGGAAATTCAAAGGAATGGATAACACAAGACCGCTGTTACCTCCCATGCCATGGACCGAATATCGGAATTTACCTGATGAGGACCTTAAGGCTATTTTTGCCTATTTAAAAACAATTAAACCAATTGATAATGTAGTGCCTGCGGCCATACTAGCTACACCCCAACCATTGGAAGCCAAATAGAAATAAATAAGACTTTGTATTGGGTAGAAAGTCATATCCAATATTTTCCCCAAAGTCGTAAACATGTCTTTGGGGAAAATTATGAGGTACTATTAATTGTTAACCTCCTTTCATTATAAGTAAGTTCAAAGTGTAATATTGAATCCGCACTCTAACTCTTCAATAAAAAACTAAATTTGGCCTATGCTGTAGTTGTTTTGGACAATTTAGCCAAGGAGAATGCACCAATGGCCATTACAATATCCCTAACAGCAACATCCAAATATTGACCGCTAATTATCAACGTCAAGGCTATAAGAACCAACCAAGCTGAAACTACCAGCGCACCAATGGACGGTTTTACCAAAACCAAAATACCCGCTCCTATTTCAATAACCCCAACAATGCCCATAAAGGCAGCGGCGGTAATAGGCAATAAATCCATTAACCCAGGGGAAGAATATGTGGTCCAATCTACGAGAATATTTGTAAACTTATCCAGACCGGCAACAATAGGTACTAATCCAAACGTATACTTGAGCAGGGTACTAACAAACTTTGCATTTGCATTCATAATTATCTTGTTTAAATATTATGAACTTTTGATGAAATAAGATGCTATGGGTTACAAAACGAACAATCATTATTCCTTATTTTTTTTAGGGTAAACAGTAGATTGCCCCATAATGGCGACCTACCAATACATAGCTTAATTGTTAACCGTAAATTGATGGGAATTAGTTCGAAATTGATATTGAAACTGCAAAAACAGCCCTTGTACCTATTATAGGTGAATACTCCTTGTAGAGTACCTATAAAAATGTTCTTATCCAAGTAATAAAATACATCTACTAATTTCCCGTAAGCTTCTGGATCTTAGCCATCACTTGCTCAACCAAGCGGTCGCATTTTGAATTGCCAAACTCAAATGCATTTTTAGCGTCGGAAAACTTCATAATAGCATCCTTCATCATGTTCCTTGCCCTATGAAGCCTCACTTTCACATTACTGTTGCTCAAACCCAGACTATTCGAAATTTCAGAAATTTCCAAATCCTGGACCTCCTTCAGCATGTATACAATCTTATATTTCTCCGGCAAAAGGTCTATTGCTTTTTCCACCATTTGAACCGATTCTGCATGCATTGTTTTTCTTTCTGGATTCATAATGGACATATCCGCTATTTGAATGATTTCTTTTTCGTTACTTATATCCACCGTTTGGTACCTCTTGGACTTTCTTTTCCGCTGTAAGGCCTCATTTATTCCTATCCGTATCAGCCATGTGGAAAACAAGGATTCATTTTTAAATTGATATAATTTTTGGAATGCCTTAATGTAAGTATCCTGCATTACATCATCAATATCCGATGGCCTGTCCATGTAGCTCCTTATAGTTCTAAATAACAGCTCATTATAGCGTCTTAATAGAATTTCAAATAATTCCGTGTCTCCCTCCAGCACCTTCTTAACCACAATACAATCCGGTATGGTTCCTAGAGCAGACATGTCCATTTTCCTTAGGGGTTTACAGTTATTCATTGTTCTTATTTTAATATTGGATGCCAAGTGATAAAAAAGGTTACAAAATCTTGTAACCCGAATGCATTATTTTCATCAAAACTAATGGCAATTGTCTTGAAAAATGATAATAACACATTATAAAGAACACATTATCAAACTATTACAATATACAAAATAGTGCTTTTATAGAATATACAAATCCTTTAAATCATTTCAATTTTGAATTATACCGTAAAAATTATCGACAAATCCTGGCTAACCCATAACGTAATGCTATTGGTTTTTGAAAAACCCCAAGGATTTACCCACAACATTGGACAAGCTATAGAACTTACTCTCAATAGCCGTCAATTCAGGAACCAGTTTGCACCTTTCACCCTGGTTGGTTCGCCGGAAGAAAAACACTTACGGCTTATCATAAAAGTCTATCCCAAGCATAAAGGTCTAACTGAAGCATTGTCCAAAGCAAAGATTAGCGATTCCCTGCTCATCACAGATGCCTGGGATTCATATGTATATAAAGGGAAGGGTACTTTTATTGCTGCCGGTTCGGGCATAACACCCTTTCTACCCATGTTTTGGGATTTAAAGAATAAGAATGTTGTAGAAAATCATCAGTTGATTTACGCCAACAGAATGACCAAGGATATCATTTTAAAAGACGAACTCAACCTCCTATTCAAGGAACATTATTACAATATCTTAAGTGAGGAACAATCTGCTATTTACGATTACGGCAGAATTGATTATGCCTATCTAGTATCAAAAATTAGAGTATTCGATCAATATTTCTATGTCTGCGGGCCGGATGCATTTATGGAAAGTGTAAGAAAAGATTTGATTAGAGGTGGGGCAAAGGAAGATAACATTCAAACTGGCTACTAACTATGAAAACGAACGGATCATTAGTAAAGACCGAAAAAATCAAAGACCAGGAGCCTTTAAGTACAGCGGCCGGTAAATTGAAAAAAATACAGGCCATAGCATTTCATTTCAAAAAAATAATGGAAACTTTGGAACTCAACCTAGAAGACCCCAGTTTGCGCGATACTCCGGAACGAGTAGCCAAAATGTATGTTAATGAAGCCTTTATGGGACTGGACAAATCCAATTTTCCTAAAATATCCTATTTTGGAAACCATTACAAATATGATGAAATGATTTTGATAAGGGACATTACCCTTTTCTCTTATTGCGAGCATCATTTTGTACCTTTCTTTGGTAAAGTTAACATTGCCTATTTTCCACAGAAGCGTGTAATTGGTCTCTCCAAAATTAATAGGATCGTGCAATTTATTGCCAGTAAACCACAAGTACAGGAAAAACTAACAGTGGAACTGGGCACGGTTTTAAAAAATCTATTAGATATAGATGACATTGCAATAGCCATAGAGGCTCATCATTTATGTGTTGCATCTAGGGGCGTTGGCGACACCAATAGTGTTACCGAGACCAGCTATTTTTCAGGAAAATTCCGTAAAAGCAAGGTCCAACGTCAATTTCTTAATTCCATCACCTCCTAAAGTTTATTTTTTTTGTAACCCCATTGGGCTTTCTACATCAAAAGTTTAAAACAATTAAATAACGACAAATGAAAGCACCTAATTTATTCAAATTACTTAGCCTACTACTGATTTTAAACATGACTATCAGCTGTACCAAGACAGAAACCATTACCGAAACAATTACAGAAATAGTGAACGACACCATTATTGAAACCAGGACGGACACTTTGACCTTGCATCTAGACCCTGCCCTGGTTGCGGAGGGAAAACAGATATTTAGGTATGACACCTTCGGCGACGAAGCCTTTTGGAGCGATATTTTACATATAGACAAGGCCATATTGGGAGAAGCCAATGGCGGTTACGGGGTTGGGGTTAGTCCGGCTACCGCATTGGGTGTAGGATTAAAGGTAGATTCAGAGGCCTTGCCTGCAGAGGTGGTCGCCGCGATTCAGGCAGGCCAAGTGGACTTAAATGATCCGGCAACCACCATTGCACTATTACAATTGAACGCTGTTGTGGGAGTTAAAGGAACCTTCGATGAAGATGGTGCCATGACCGCTGTGGGGATAAATTGTGCACTTTGTCACTCTACGGTAGACAACTCTTTTGCCGATGGAATAGGTAGACGGCTGGACGGATATCCCAATAGGGACCTCAACGTGGGAGCAATTGTTAATTTGACCAACAACAAGAAATTCTTGGCGGATCTACTTCATGTAGACGAACCTACGGTGGAAGCAGTACTTACGGGGTGGGGACCTGGAAAATTTAATGCCGGCCTCTTTGTGGACGGCAAGGCACTACGTCCGGACGGGAGTATTGCCGCCAATCTACTACCTGCCGCCTACGGACTACAAGGTGTAAATCTAGCGACCTATACAGGCTGGGGAGACATGGTCTATTGGAATGCCTTTGTAGCCAATTTGGAAATGCACGGTCAAGGCAGTTTTACCGATGCTAGACTTGATAATGCAAGCCAATTCCCTATAGCTGCGGAAAACAATTTTGGCAATATTGTGAATGATCCGGATTTGATTACTTCCAAGCTTCCAGGCTTGCAAGCCTATCAGCTCTCCTTAACAGCTCCAACTCCTCCAGAAGGAAGCTACGATGCCACAGCAGCTGCACGGGGCAAGGTGTTGTTCAATGGAAAGGCACAATGTGCCAGCTGCCATATTGCACCTATATTTACTGATGCAGGATACAACCTTCACAGTGCCGAGGAAATTGGCATAGACGACTTTGAGGCAAAAAGATCTCCTACCGGCATGTATAGAACAACTCCTTTAAGAGGCTTATTTGCCAGAATGAAAGGGGGATTCTATCACGACGGAAGATTTGCCACCCTCACCGATGTCATTAACCATTATGACACCCATTTTAAGTTGGAATTATCCGCTCAGGACAAAACAGATATTGAGGAATATTTAAAATCAATATAATTTCAGTTGTTCTTTTTTACTTATTGGTTCATGTTGAAAATACCCATGGCGTTAGGCTAAAACCTATATGTTCATGGGTATTTTTTTTGTTTTAACATACTCATATTGACTTGCAAAGATTCCTCATCCCAACAAAAGTGCTAGGAGAAGTACTTATGGCATTTGTATGGACTAAGGGTTTCATGGGAATTGTCTTGGACGAGGATGTCCAGAAGTACTTAAGGTTTAGGCTTAAAGGCTTTCGTCATCCTAGAATTGCGAACTAGTTCCTATATACGTGCCTCATCACTACATTTTGAATACTGCTTTGGATTGGTCCATTTAATAAACAGCGGGTCCTAAAACACAAGGGAATTTAAAATTTATATCCAGTTTGAATCCGAGCCCTCTTAACCCCCATGCTTACCAACTGCTTGGTTATATCTGTTTCGAAGTGCCTAGGTCCACAGATATAGAAAAACTGGTGAAGATCATGGACATACTGTTGCAAAATATCAATATTTATTCTACCAAAAATAGAACTCCGGGATTTTGACCTACTAAGTATGTGTATACAGTTCTCTCCTAAAACCTTCTTTAATTTCCTATAAAACAAAATATCTTCCCTGGTCCTATTACCATATAGTAAAACATGTTCTTTTAGCATATCATCGTCTTTGGCTTCAAGTTCTTTTAAAATAGGCAAAAAAGGGGTTATCCCCGTACCTGCAACAATGAATACTCCAGGACCCTTATAGTTGTAGGAATCCCAGGGCTCTGTGATTTGCAGGGTCTCCCCTATTGCCAAAACGGACAATCCATAAGTAAGGCTGTTCACCTCTGGGTTGATCTTTACAATCAATTCCAAATAAGGATCACTGTTTAAGTTGGTAATTGTAAAAGGGGCAATTGCTAGTTCATACCCTGGTTTATCGATACTTAATTCTATGGCCTGTCCAGGTTTATGGGTATATCCGTAGGGTTTTTGAATCCAAAATCGGATTACATTGTAGTTGAGATATTTTTTTTCTAAAATTTTCACCCTGTAAGGAAATGTAAAGCCCATCTTCTTAAAATAAATAGTTACCTTAATTTGATGTAAACGGTCCCATTGGGTTACATTTCAGCTTGTCGGCCCCTAGATGTAGGAATTTCATTAAGGGAAGTTACGTCATTATGATAGTCAATAAGTACACTCTCCCCATCCCCTCTCCTTAAATATCGTCTAAGTATTTTTTGCACATCATTGTTATCGGCCATGGGAGTAATAAATTTATCATAATCCATAAGGGCCTTTATTCTTTTTCTTTTGGACATATACCCAAAACCCTTATAAACCCCATTTTCTACAACTATTACCGATTTTTCATTTGTGTTTCTTCCAGCTGTCTTTATAATGTAAGTATTTTTATCATCAGCTATCGGCATCAAAGCATTTTCCACGCGTTTATTATAGGCTTCCACAGTTTCTATATCGCGACAAATACCATGACATTTTTTAATGTGAAAATGAAAACAGGCCCCTGAAATATGCTGTAAACTGCAAAACCGCGGACAAAGACCATAGGTATCGCACAATTCCTCCAAAAAGGCCCTACATTCCCCTTGGTTGTAAAAACAGGCCAATGGCGATTTCAGTTTGCCCAATCGATCATAAAACAGATTTGTGATTCCGTTTTTGTCCATTTTTGCACCTACCCCATATCTATATCCGATTCGTTTTTGCGCCCGATTGAATTTAGGGAGGTGCTTTTTTATTTCATCCGATTCCAATAGCAGGGCTACCAATTCGCTTCCCGTATGGGTATAATCGATATGTACCGTTTCAAAACACAACCTCATTTCCTTGTGAACCTTGCTATAGACATGGCTCAACACCCTTTGTTTAATATCCTTGGCCTTGCCCACATAAATGATTTTCCCCTGTGCATTTTTAAAATAATACACTCCAGTAACATTGGGCAGTAGGGCCACTACAGTTTTAGGCCATTGGGGAGGTACACCTGCCTGACCGGATTTTGGCCCCAACATGAAATTAAAAACCCCATCCGTATCCATTGCCCAGAGTCTTTCTAGCAAGGTAACTGTGGCTTCCGCTTTGTCCTTGGCGCTTTGAACATGACCAACAGTAATGCCCAACTGGTTGCACACGGCTCCCAGACTATAACTTTGTTGGCCGGGTATTAGTTTGCGGGACAGTCTTAGGGTAGATAACTTCTTGCGCTTAAAAACACCACCAAGCGATACCAGTTCATTTTTAATACCGTTGAAGTTAAAATTGACATGGTGTGAAATAAAAATACAATCCTTGGTGAGCGCTACCACCTCCTTGGCAATCTCATAGAACTTAGGTGCCCTAAGCAACATATCATCTTTGATACCATTGCGACGCGAAACCCTATATTTTATAGATACTTCGGGATTTACCAAGGAAGAAAATTCCCTTACCACCTTTTGGCCATCGTGAATCAAGATACAGATCTCGGTAATCTTATTATCCTCTCCCCGTAATCCTGTGGTTTCTGTTTCAACTATGGCGTACACTAACTATATGAATTTGGAGTATAAAATTAAAAAAGAATAAGCCAACAGAATGGCTTTTCATGTATTTAACGTTTTGAATATATAAATTGGATCTTCAACGAAGGTAGGTCGTTACGTGGATAGATGATAAAAAAAGGAGCGAACCTCATATTCGAATATGTCCTGTGGAATCCTATGTGCCAAGTCCTGTCTAAGGGAGATATGGTAATCCGTATTTTCGGCAATTCTTTCCCCTATAAATTTCAAGGTGTCCTTTGGATCAACCACCTCATCCTTTGCCCCTAGGACCAATCGTTTAAAGGATCGATTGGGATTGCTATAATCCGGTACATTTTGAAATACCGAACGGGAAACCAAGGCCGGATTGAACAATAAGGCCGGTTTTTTTAATGCAATGGACAGATAATAACCTACAAAACCACCCATACTGCTGCCCATTACGACATCTATTTTTCCATCTACAAATTGCCTTCTTATATTTTCGATACTATTATTGTCCGATTCATAGTCGATAGAAGGGGAATACACGGTACCGTAATTCTCTAGAATTGTTCTTTTTTCTTCGCTTAGACTACCGTTAAGTCCATGTATGTATAGTATGTTCATTAAAACAGCAAATTAGCTTAATTATTTCCTCTGTAAATTACGTATCTCCTTCCGCAGTATTTCCTTTTTGTCCAAAGCTTCCCCAAGGGTAAGCCCCACATTCATTCCAGGCCTTTGGTGACCTATGGACGTGAGCCATGCATCTTTCATCATTTTTTGCCTTTCCTCTACAAGCTTCCATATTTCTTCCCCATGGTGAAATTGGGAAACTACTTCCTCAATACCATTGGCTTTGGATACTTCCCCTTCCCCAAGATATAAAAGCAGCTGTTGGGCCATAATCCAATGACCTGTATCATTGGGATGAACACCGTCCTTGGCTAAAAAATAATTATTATCGGTAAGACGCTTATCTTCCAAGTATTTTTTCATGGGCCAGTGGAGATCTATTACCTCCCATTGATCAGTATATCGTTTACTAATAAGCCAATCCGCATATATGTCCAATACATTGGCATAGGCTTCCCCCATACGCTCATCGTAAATGGGTGGGGTCATATGTACAATGGAAGCCCCGGATTCCACAACTTGGTTATTTAACCAAAGGATTCCCTCCTTGTATTTTTGAAAACGCCCTTCATCAAAGGGCAAATAAATGCCATCGTTCATACCATAGCAGGCCAATACCAAATCAGGCTTTACCTGAGAAATAATGCGTTCCAAACGCTCATGAAGATCTGGACGTGGAAATTTACCATCGGCATGACCTTGTTCCGAAAGACCGGATACCGTTTCACTGGGTAAACCCACATTAATAATTTCAAAATCCCGATCCGGGTATCGTAAGGTAAAATAGGCATCTATATAAGACACATACTGTCCGGAATAGGTAATACTGTTGCCAATAAAAAGTATTCGCTTAACACCCTGAGGTATTTCATAAGAATTTTGGGCCTTAACATGAAATTGCGACCCGATCAAGAAGAAGAGAAGTATTCCTAAAAATTTGGTATTCATCATTTGTGATCGATTTGTATGTTTAGGTATTGGTTATCTGTTTTTATCAATCCTAACTTTGCAATGTATTATTATGAAAGTTCCTTTTTTCATTTACAGTCTTAATCCTAAGTAATAAAGGTAACTTTTAGCGCAAAAAATAAAATGGTCTCAAAATATAGTCCGTATCAATACTATTATCAACCCAATGACATAGAGGGTAGTAAAAATCAGTTTATTATATTTAGCCAACCAATTGGGAAGAAAAATATCAAAATTATCCTTTTCCGAATCCGAATATTTCCTTGCCATAACGGTTAAGGGACAAAACATTTTGAAAACCAAAAGAACAATACCCTCCCCTACAATTAAGCCTATGCCGACCCAGGTATAAATATTGACATCATTAAAAATTCCTGAATACAAAATATAGAAAATAACGACCACAAAAAATAGCCAGATCAGGGTGTGTACCCATTTAATTAAAAGAAGCCGATTCGCTGCATTCATTTTATAAGCAAATAAAACAATTGACCCATACAACAACCTAGTTCTTGTTAGGGAATACGCCTTAAATTAATTGGACACAAACTTCAGTCCAATAATGGAACATATTAAGGTGGTAATAAAGAACATCCTCCAAAAGGTGGCAGGCTCTTTAAACACCAGGATACCTACCAATACAGTACCAACCGCTCCTATTCCTGTCCAAACGGCATAAGCTGTACCTATGGGCAATTCCCGTGTTGCCCTAACCAACAGCATCATACTAATAGCCAAACACAGCAAAAAACCAATGTACCAATAGGTCGCCTCTGCACCGGTAGACTCCTTTGCTTTCCCAAGACAGGCCGCAAAAGCCACTTCAAAGAGGCCTGCAATGATTAGAAAAATCCAATTCATAAAAATCCTTTAGTCCGTGTGGTTTATAATAATGTTTTCCAACAGCCTCCCTGTCCTGATAATTTTATTAATCAATGTTTATTATTGGTTCCTTCTTTAAATATCCCAGGGACAACAAAAATTGATCCGCCTCAGCAACTGTACTTTTATAGGCTTTAAGATTGGCATAGTTAAAAAATCCATGCCCCTCCCCTTCATACAATTTAAGGTCGCACCTACTTTCCACTTTTTCCATTACCATTTTAAAATACTCGGCAGTCACCACTGGAATCAAGTGGTCCTTGGTTCCCTGGAAGACGATGGTTGGGGGAGCCGCTTTTTTAATATTGTGAAGTGGGGAAAAGTCCTTGTAAGCGTCCCCTATCCTTTCATAACCATAACCTCCAGGACCATTATCCACCACTGGATTAAAGAGAACCGGGGCATTGGGGATACAATCAATGGTTGAATCGTCGACCGGGTCATTATACCCTTCAATTAAAGCCGTTGCAGCCGCTAAATGCCCGCCGGCAGAGCCTCCGGAAGCTATAAGCTTGTTACCGTCTATGTTAAACTTGGCCGCATTTTTTCTTATAAACCTGATGGCCGACTTAGCATCTTTTAGAGACTCGAAAGGAGTTGTTCCATTTATTTTTGAAGTTCGGTAATCCGCCAAAAAACAAACTATCCCTCTTTTGGCAAAATATTGTGCCTGATGCAGGAATTGGGACCTTTTGCCCCCTACCCAACCGCCTCCAAAAAAGAAAACCATGGCCGGATAATTTTTGGATGATTCCATATTGGGAGGGTAATGCACTTCCAAAAACAACTGGGTTGTATCCACTTTTTTATAAGGAATCTCCTCTTGGGAATTACAAATTTGGGTACTGAATAAAGTACCAATTATTAGGGCAATAAATAATTTTAAACGCATTTACAGTTTTTTAGAGAAGCTATATTGCAACAGCTACATTCAATAATTGAAATTATGGTCCTAAGATAGGAAAACCTTAAAACTTCTGCACGATATATTCTACCACAGATTGGTCTCCTGAAAAGAGTTTCTAACAACTCCCGAAGCACAGATAAAAATATCTTGAAAAATGCATTTAATATTTTCAGCTATTTTGATAAAATTAAGCGCTATAATTTATCCCTTCCGCTGATAATGATTTTGAACTAACTGATTCAAAAAGACTTTTGAAGATACCAAAGTAAATTCCAATTCTGTGGGAAGTTTTGAAAACAACGCAGTTCCTCCTCCCAAGACTATGGGGATGGTCGTAATTGTAATTTCATCAATGAGATCTTCCTTTAAAAAGTTCTGGATGGTTACCCCTCCATCTATATAAAGCTTATGGTATCCCTTGTTATGTATTTGCTCCAAGATTTCCGTTAAGCTTCCTATAACCAATTCGGCCTTATCCCTATAATCCTCTGCCAGTGTATCCAAGGTTCTGCTTACTATAAAAACTGGTTTGGCATATGGCCAATCCCCTTCAAAACCACAGACTGTTTCAAAAGTTTTACGGCCCATCACCAGGGCATCCACCTGGGCCATAAATTCATTATAACCCATATCCGATTGCTCGGGATTGGGAATGGTGGTAAGCCAATCCAATCTACCTTTCCTATCGGCGATATAGCCATCCAAGCTAGTGGCTATAAAGACCAAATTTCTTTTTTCCATAAGGTAAATTTAAAACTAAAGGAGATATTTTTCATTTAGAAATTGGCTCTTAGCAAAAAGTAATGGCCCCTCCTACTAATTAAGGCCTAATTAATTCCCATTTCCAAATGAGGCCATCTTCAGTGCTTTCCACTTCTTCTATTTTAGTGAATCCACATTTTGCTAAAACTGTTGTGGATGCATTTGATTGTGCCAAGGTATGCGCCAAAATGGATTTAACCCGATTATCCATAAACGCCTTCATAATTAATCCTCTTGCCATTTCAGTAGCAAGCCCCCTGTTACAGTATCCTGAAGCAATTTCATAACCCAATTCAACAGTACCATCTTCAGTTGGACTTCCCTTGTATCCTCCACTTCCAATCAGCGTATTATCTAGTTTATGAATTGGAAAATAGGTCCACCACCCCAATTCCCCCGGCCTGGCCAATATTTGGTCCAGAGCATATTGTAAAGCATCAACCCCAAATGTAGTCCACTGGTCCGCTAGAGACACTCCAAGAAATTTGGAAAGTTGTTTATTTCCCTTAATTGCCATTTTAAGCAATTGGGCATCACAAGGGACCAACCTTAAATTCTCTGTTTCTATGACCATTTTAGCTACCATACTTCATTAAGTTTCTACCTTATTTCTTGTACAGCAACCATATTTATCCTTTATTCATGATTTTCATGGTCCGTTCCATAATTTCGTCCTTACCGGACAAAATACCCATTATCGTTGGTTGCACCTGGTAATGGGGCACAATACCTCTATCTGTAAATTCATAATCTTTAACCGCAGTATAGTAGGCCATCAAAGGAATCCCCAGTTTCATCTTGGAGTTGGGAAGGGTAACTATAGCAAAGGCACCGCTATTATTTCCATAATATCCACCTCCTGTTTCCTCGCCTATAAAGCTAACCCTATCCAGATGGTTTGCCACGGCACAAAACTCGGAAGTGACAGAGAAACAGGCTCCGTCTATCAATACGTAAACCCGCCCCTTAAAAGGATTTTCTTGTGGTGTTTGTACAGCCAGGTTACCGTTATGCTCCCAACGAAATTCCCCATCTTCGGTTTGGGTTATCAAAGCCCTTAACTGCTCATAACCCTCAGGTAATTGGGCATGCTCCACAAATGTAAATCTTTCATTGGTCGCCAATACCAGTTTGTCATAATACCTAAATTCGGCATTTACCAAATAGGACAACAGTAGTGCTCCAAAGGCATCTTTTCCTCCTTCGTTTCCTCTCAAATCCAAAATCAAATTTTGAATACTTTTGGCGTTGATGTCCGTAAACGTTTCCTTTAAAAAGGCCTCAAAATTATATTTTTCCTCGTCTGGCCAGAACGTACGTATGGTCAACAGGGCTGTCTTTCCATTCTTAAATTCCAGTTGATAGGGTATACTGTTTTGTTTTGCAGTATCATGTTCCATTACTATTTGGTAGGAAACCGAAGGTAGAGACATACTGCCCTTTTTCCCACGGTACTTATAGGTGATGTTAAATTGGTTATGGGCCTTACCCTCCTCCAAATAAAAATTGGAGAATAAAGCGTTAAAATACCTATTAAGTTCGTAGTACTTGAAAGTTTGGTTGTGTCCGTCAGAAAACAGATTGTTCAATAACCCTTCAATAATCTCCCCCATAGCTATACCATTGATAGCGGTAATTTCGGTTCCAGGTTCCAATTTAACCTTGGTATCATAGCTATAGCGCACGTAAGCCTTGTTCTTGTCCAGAAAAAGTTTTAATGGAAATAGAGTTTCCATATTGTAATAATACATAAATCCCTTATCCTCCGAAGGCATTAATTTGGTATGTCCACATCCAATTTTAGTCAATACCGGGTTCAATATTTTATAAAACTCCTGTTGACTAAGTGGCTTATCGAGTTCCTTTACAATTGACTCAAAACTTTCATCCATTGCAGCTTTGGTTTCATACCGGTAGATTCCCGGATGTGCCTCCTCCAAAGCTGTCCTGAAGAGTTGAAAATCTTCCTTTAATTCCGAAGGGTTAAAGGCATTTTGGCCACTTACAACAGGGACACATAAAAATTGGGTCACAAAGAACGCCAACTGTAATATCGCTTTTGATTTCATAGTTTACGAATATTTAATGGATCCTTTCTTAAACAACCGGCTTGTGGGATTCTTTTTCCCAAGTTTACCTTTGCTATTTTATAAGGATATTATCTAAATACAAAGATCTAACGATCTATAGAACCTAACAATCACACAAGAATGTGATATTTTTTTATAAGGCCCGAGTTACATCCTCTAAACTCACTAGCCCACTTATCGCAAATTGTTCCTAACCGTTATAAAAACACATTTTTTCACATGTTTATGCTATTTCGGGGATGACCTACCGTTACTAAATTTGTCCTGTTATTTACCATTAAAATTTTAGATATAGGGAACTAAATGATACCAGTGAATCAAATGGTCACCGAATCAAAAACAAATGGAGTTTATTCATCAATCAATACAAATCAATTAAAAAAGAACAATCATGCTTACATTATTTCAAATTCTGATCAACCTATTAATAGAGCTTGGGATCAACTTTCTACTGTAAAAGGTATGTGGATTCCATGCCTCTGGAAAATGGCTTGCACAGCAACATAAAATTTCAATTATTTATACTTTGGATGTCCAATCTTTATGTAATTTTATTATAAACCACCTGGCTGCATGAGCATAAGGATTCTTTGTTGTTTGCTATGTTTCCAAGCCTATCTATTTGGACAGAATTCCTACGTCTTCAATAGATTTTCTACTGCGGATGGTCTGAATACCAATAAGGTAAAATGTGTTTGGCAAGACGCCACTGGATTTCTATGGATTGGAACCGAGGTGGGCATACAGCGTTTTGATGGGAGAAAATTCATTTCCTTTGTTGGTCCAGAAAATTACCAGCTGCCACCCAGCATAGGTGTAGACCAAATTTTGGATGCCGGCAATGGCAATCTTTGGTTATTGCAAGGAGGCCAGGTGGGGAAATTCAACACAGTAGATTTTCATTATACCTCTGTATCTATAAGGAGTTATGGCAGCATTCCGCCAAGGTCGGAATTCAAATTGTACATAGATAGCAAAAAGCAGGTATTTCTCTGTGCTTCCAAATATGGTCTTTTATGGTACGATGCCAAATCCAATGCTTTTGTAGAATCCAATTTACCTATAAAAATCCCCAGAGGTTGGGGCGTTGGTTCCCTCTATGAAGACAAGCAGACTGGAGAATATTGGATCTGCAGTGAACAGGGCCTAGCAGTATACCGAAGTTCTAGTGGCGAGGTCTTTCATCGGCTCAACAATCCTGAGAATATACCTTTACTGAACAACAAAGCCATTACCAATTCCGGAGATTTCATCAAGGATAAAAATGGCACCTGGTGGCTAACCTATTGGGATTATAATCCACATCGGGAACACCCAGTTCTCCTGCATTTCGACCCTAAAACAAATCAATTTCTGACGGATACCTTAAGAAGCCATAGGGCAACAAAAAAATATACCGTTCTAAGGCAAATTTTGGAAACCAGTAATGGACAGATCTGGATCGGCGGGGAAAATTCTTTGTTGAGCTATGACAATGACCTTCAAGGTTTTTATCAACATTTCAAAGCCAACCCTTTAGAGTTCGATATAAAATGTAACCAGGCCAGGCATCTCTTTGAAGACAGGGAGGGCAATATTTGGTTGAGTACGGAAAATGGGCTTTTTGTGATGAACCCCAATCAAAAAGACGTGTATAGCCTTGTGGTAATAGATGGTCTTGGATTGGACTCTCCTGTAAATGCTATATTGGAAACCAAGACCAAGGAGAATTGGATTGGTACCTGGGGCAAGGGTATCCTATATTATGACCAAAAATTCAACAAATTGGAAGGAAACCCCTATACCGGTTTGGGAACCGAATCCTACAAATTATATTCTTCCATATGGGATCTTCAACAGCACAGTGAATCGGGACATGTTTGGTCTGCTTGCCAGGGGGGTAGATTGGCTGTTTTTGACGCCAATACCAAAAAGGCAATCCATTGGCTACACCCTCCAATATTTAAAGAATCCACGGTGCGGCAGATCAAGGAGGATCATAACGGAAATCTATGGTTTGGTACCCAGGGTGGGCGGTTGGTTAAATGGAAAAAGAACGATCCCATAGCAGACAACCATTTTGAAGAACTCCACAATTTCAACACCATCATTTACAGACTCTACGTAGATCGGCAGGGACGCTTATGGGTAGGAACCCATAAGCAAGGCGTATATGTCCTTGATGTGGACACCAACGAAATCCTTTTTCATTTCAACACAGAGTTCAGCGACAGTTATGGGATAATGGACAATACCATTTCTGATATCCAGCAATATAACGACAGTATATTTATGGTAGGTACCGAGGCTTTGAACATTCTCAACATCAATACCGCTGAGGTAAAAAAGATAACTTCTTACGAAGGACTCTATGGGTCAAGGGTTTTGCAGTTAATGATGGATAGGGAAGGAATAGCATGGATGATAACCAGCAATGGCCTTAGCAGTTATAATTATGATAAGAACATAATAAGTTCCTATAGCAACCTTCATGGCGTTATCTATGCAGAAAAGACCTATAGCGCCAAATGGATGATGCAAAACGGAGAGATATGGTTTGGCGGTGAGGATGTGGTTTTTGGCTTTTCGCCCGAAAAACTAAATTATAAACAAAAGCCTCCCAAGGTAAATATTACAGATTTTAAGCTCTTCAATACCTATATGCCTCTGGATTCCATTATGGCTCAAAAGGAAATTGTATTCAATCATTATCAAAATTCGTTTACTTTCTATTTTTCCGCCCTGAGCTTTTCCCAACAAAGAAAGTTACAATACTACTATCGCATTCCCGGTGTGAACAAAGACTGGGTAAAAGCCGAAAGGGATATGGCTGCCACCTATACCACAATGCCCTCCGGAAAATATACTTTTCAAGTAAAATGTATGAACCTCCAAGGACTGGAGCCGGACGAAATTACTAGTATCGACTTTAGGATACGCCCCCCCTTCTATCGTACCTGGTGGTTTATTGCATTGGCCTTATGTGCCGGGATAGGCATGGCGTATTTTATCTACAGACTTAAGGTTAATCGCATATTGGCGGTTGAAAATTTGAGGAACAAAGTGGCCAGGGACCTGCATGATGATATGGGCTCTACCCTGAGCACTATAAACATTCTTAGTTCCATGGCCAAGAGCAAAATGAATAGTGATACCGTAACCAGTAGTAACTACCTCTCCAAGATTACCGACAACAGTCAAAGAATGATGGAAGCTATGGATGATATTGTCTGGAGCATTAAACCGGACAACGATAACATGCACAGAGTTATTGCTAGAATGAGGGAATACGCTACCGGCATCTTGGAAGCTAAGGACATAGAGTTCGATTTTCAGGTAGAGGATAAAATAAACGATTTAAAACTGGACATGGAAGCTCGGCGAGACCTCTTTCTTATTTTCAAGGAAGCTATCAATAACGTCGCCAAGTACTCCCGTGCAAAGCGCGCGGAAGTGCAACTAACCCTTAAGGATAAGTGGCTACAAATGCAGATCATGGACAACGGGATTGGGTTTGAGATGGAAAAGGTCGACAACGGCAATGGTCTGGACAATATGGTTAAAAGGGCATCCAAAATGAAAGGAAAACTAAAAATTGACAGTAATCCAGATCTTGGCACCGAAATTTGTTTGACCGTTCCTGTGCGTTAGAGGGCATTTTAACATATTTATGTGATTTTGTCCTATAGATTTCCTGTCTAACTTTACAAAAAGAGACAATTATGATTAGGGTATTAATATATGAGGATAATCCCCAATTTCGAGAAGGACTCACCATGTTGGTCAATGGTAGTGATGGGTTTTCCGTTTTGGCATCGTACAAAAATTGCAACAATGTTTCCGAGGAAGTGGAAAAATGGTCGCCCGATGTCATTTTGATGGATATCAATATGCCAGGAACCGATGGCCTGGAAGGATTAAAGAAAATAAGGGAAGTAAACGCCGAAGTCAAGGTACTGATGCTTACCGTGTTTGACGACAATAAAAATGTTTTTGAGGCACTTAGGAACGGGGCCAATGGATATTTACTCAAGAAGACCCCACCCGCAAAATTATTGGAATACATACAAGATGCCACTTTGGGCGGAGCTCCCATGACCTCCTCCATAGCTACACAAGTGCTTAAAATGTTCCAGGTTATACCCCAGACCAAGAATCAGGACTATTGTTTAAGTGAAAGGGAAACAGAGGTATTGCAACTTCTTGTAGATGGCTATAGCTACAAAATGATTGCATCGGAACTTTTTATAGCTATTGATACCGTTCGATCGCATATCAAAAAAATATACGAAAAACTGCATGTAAACAGCAAGAGCGAAGCCGTTGCCAAGGCCTTTAAGGATAAGTTGCTATAACATATTTCCTTCAAACCCCATAAAAAAATCTTCGAATTTCACATACATATGCGATTGTAGGAACTACGGTAGCACACTTCCTTTGTCCTGAAAAAATTTGAAACTATAACTCAATATCAGGATAATGAAAACAAAACTAATTTTACTTTCAATCTTCTTCTTAATGTTCATTGGATGCTCCGATGACGACTACACAGAAATTCCTTCCAACACTTTGGAGGCAGACGCTTTTAGTGAGAATCAAGGAGATATTTACACCGGTCAAGCTGTTGTCCTCAACGGTTCCAAGTCCATGGACAAGGCAGGAAAACCTTTTCAATACCTATGGAGATTTAAGGCCAAACCCAGTGGTAGTTTAACCGAACTTACGGAAGAAACCACGGCCAAGCCAAAATTTACTCCGGATAAGGCGGGAAACTATTCCGTGGAACTAAAGGTTTTCAATACCGAATTCTATGATACGGACGAATTGACAATTGTGGTAAAGGAGGATGAAAACCCACCTGTGCAAGAAACTATACTCATTTCAGAAAATATCACGGAACGTCGCCACTTGGCCAATGTCTTTGACGACCCTAATAAATTTGATTATTTGGTAACAGGCGATATTCATATAACTGCATTACTTACCATAGATCCAAACGTGGTCATTGCCTTTGATGAAAATACGGCAATTTACATTGACAATCCCGGGGCTATTATGACGACTGCAGCCGCCAGTTCATTTACCACCTTTACGGGTAAGAACAAGGTTCCGGGATATTGGAAGGGATTAATTATAAATTCCAATAATCCTTTGAATAAATTGGACCGGGTAACCATTGAATACGCGGGCGGCGCCATTGCCCAAGGAATGGAAGTTGCTACCAGTTTGGGTATCGCCAATGAGGGGCCCGGCCACCTTAACTTGGTTTCCTCCATTATCCAACATAGTGCTGCCTATGCCATGGCCGTTGAAGTTGGAGCTAAGTGGAATACAGAATCCTTTAATGTATACAGGAACAACAAAAAGATAATTAGAGTACCAGCTTCACAACTTGGAGTGGTATCCAGCTTGTCCGAATTCCACAATAATGAAGTAAACGTAATCGAGGTCATTGGTGACCGAATTTATGATACCGAAGAAACCATTTGGAGCAATTTGTACAATAGTACGGGCGATCTAAAATATATTGTAGAAGGAAAAATAGAGGTTGTTTCCGGCCTTAGGATCTTGGAAGGTCTGGAATTGTACATGGATAGGGATTCGGAGATAAATATCACTAGCAGGGGTTATTTGGTAGCTCTTGGCAGCAATCAATATCCTATTAAATTCCGCGGAAAGGAATCCTTGGACGGAGGGTATTGGAAAGGTATATCCATAATGTCCAACGACATGAAAAACGAATTGGACAATGTTGAAATACACGATGCCGGAAGCGAAATCATGGACGGATTGCAGCACAAGACTGCCATTGGATTGGGAGGGGCCAATGAGGCTAAATTAAAGTTGTTCAGCTCCAAAATTGTGGGCAGTGGTGGCAATGGGATTTACGTTGAAAATGGAGCCGAAATTGTTCATATAGACCAAATTAAGTTTCGCGAAAACCTAGGTCCGGCCATTACTATGGCTGCCAACCAAGTAAAAAAACTAACCAATGCCACAGGGATGGAGTTTATAGGCAATGGCCATAATGGGGTTGAAATTTTTGGATCTGCTTTGTTCGACCCTAATGTTGAGACCACTTGGCCGGCCCTACACTTTAATGCCAGCTATTTGGTGAGCGGTAATTTAGCAATCCAATCGGGATTAAAAATACTTCCTGGAGCGGTTTTCAAATTTGCCGAGGACAAGATGTTTGGAGTCTTTCCCTATGGATATTTAATTGCCCAGGGTACCGCAAATAATAAGATCGTCTTTACCGGAGCCACAACTACCAAAGGATTTTGGAACGGGATCCGAATTCAATCGGATAGCGCTAAAAACCTAATGGACCATACAGAAGTACTTTATGCCGGAAAAACTGAAATTCCAGGGGTTTCCAAAATAGCGAGTATTGGCCTGGATGGGGATTACATGGCAAATTTAACCATTAAAAATTCGAAAATTGCGCATGGTCATGGCTACGGAATTGCGTTTGAAAACCGTAACACCTCCATCAACTCGGATTTTAACATGGTAAACCTTTTTGAAGACCTAAGCCTTGGAGACATTTCCCTGCCCTAGAAGATTAAATTGGGCATAACATATCATTATAATTTTTGTCCATAGTTTATTAAAAAAGAATACTGATCAAAGATGTGATTAAAGGTCTAATCGGAACAGGGGAACCAATCAACTTCCACATAATTATGCGATTGTGGCCAGTTGATCTTCAAACGATCTTTGTTACCATTATTAATCAAAAAAATATAGTCATGAAAGCATTTGATAATTACCGAAGAATACCTTCAGAATCCAATAAACATGTCTTCTTTTCACAAATGAAATATGGAAAAAGAAGTCAATGGCTGGCCTTTAGACGCTTTACGGCAAGCCAATAAAAAAGAATATGCCACGGCATCTTAAAAAATCTCTAAAACAAATGAAAAATGAAAAATCTAGGTATTGAATTTTACAGAAGATGTATATATGTCATCTACACAATTTTTCTCATCTATTTACTATTAACAGCAAACAAATAATTAAACAAAAAAACAATGGGTACAACATCAAAAATAATTTTTCCAATTGCCTTTGCCATATTATTAATGTCCTGCGAAAAGGACACTATAACCGCTTCCGAGGATATAACTACCAAGGACCACGAAATCTCTGGCTACTCTTCCCTAGAGGTAAACGATAATTTTAAGGTCTATATAAACTTCTCGGAGACAGAAGAGAAATTGAGGGTTCAGGCCAACGATAACCTTCATGAGTATATTCTGGTAAACAAGGAAAGCAATAAGTTAACCGTGAAACTGGACAACGTTCGGAGGATCAAAGGACAGGAAACCTTAAATGTGTTTATTACTACCAAAAGTATAGACAATTTTACTATTAAGGGAAATGCCAAATTGGAACTGGAAGACCCCTTGGAAACAGATAACCTAAAAATCTATCTAAGAGGAAATAGTTTCTTTTCCGGTGAATTGGCTGTAGAGAAGCTCGATCTGGTTTCTAGCGGAAACTGTATGATAGATTTCTCGGGCAGTGTAAAAAACATGGACGTGGAACTTGACGGCAACTGTGAACTATCGGATCATGACCTAAGCGTTGACACGCTAAATATTGACCTTTCCGGTAATAGTAATGCCTATCTTACGGTAAACAATTCCATATCCATCGATGCCAGTGGAAATAGTGTGTTGTCCTATAAGGGCAATGCCACCATTGCACATCAAAAACTTTCATCGGGCTCCAAAATTGTGAAAAAAGGGTAATTGGTGGTTGCAATAGAACACCCATAGAGCAATCTACAAAAGGAAGCCTATGCATTTTGCTGATTTCAGCTTAGTGTATAGGCTTTTTCTATGTGGTATTTCCTTTAAAAGAAAGAGTACCTACCCAACACATTACTCCAATTCCACCAAGAACATTTACTTAATAATCAATTGCGCGGTATTGTAAACATGAAATTACTTCCCTTGCCTTGCTCACTTTCCACCCATATTTTCCCGCCAAGTTTTTCCACAAATTCCTTACATAGCACCAATCCAAAACCGGAGCCTTTTTCGTTTAGAGTACCTGGCAATGGAGTGTTGGTAGTTATCCCGAACAAATTCTCAAGTGTTTTGGCATCCATTCCCACACCTGAATCAGAAATTATTATCTTAATTTGATTTTCTTCATCAATTGCGGAGATAGTAATATTACCGCCTGGTTTGCTATATTTTATAGCATTGGAAATAAGATTTCTAAAGACCGTCTTTAATATCTTCTTATCAGAATTCACTTCAATTTCATCTTCTACATTTACCTTTATTGAAATGCCTTTTGTCTGGGCAATGGACATTGAGAGTCCCAATATTTCATGGATAACTGAGGATATTCCGGTTTTTTCGGTTTTAAAACTTATTTGACCGGATTGCGATTTTGCCCAATCCAATAAATTCTCAAGTAGCACCAAAGTGTTTTTGGCAGTAGACTGTATTAGGCCTAAATACACTGGAGCATCTGTATCCTCTAATTTTGTAATTTGTGTCTTTAAGATATCGCACAATACCAAAATATTATTAAATGGACTTCTTAAATCATGGGCAATAATCGAAAATAATTTGTCTTTTGTAGCATTAAGTTCCCTTAATTGAATTTCGCTTTCCCTTAAATCTTCCTCTGCCTTTATACGTTCGGTAATATCCCGTATTACCCCAACCAAAAACTTCTTTCCGTCAGCATCTACAAACCTCGACTTCCTTGTTGAAATAATTTTCTTATGATCGTCACTTACGGTTAGGGGCTCCTCATTAATATTTTCTATACCATCCGATAGTACCTGCTTATCTATCCGCAAGAAATTTTCCCGCTCTTCGGGGGGAACATTTTCAGCAAGGGTTTTGCCTATTATTTTGGTTCTTGGAAGGTTGAACAAATTGCAAAAAGCATCGTTGACCAAGAGTAACCTGCTCCCATTGTCCTTTACAAATACGGCATCGCCCATATTATTGAGAATGGTATTGGCATATTTCTCACTTTCATCCTTTTCCTCTTCACTTTGAAAGGCCAAAAGCGATTTAAGGATATCATTTTGTTTTTGAAGTTCGGCAATTTGATTTTCAAGTTCGCGACGTGTCTTATCCTTAACTTTTTTAATTCGCTTAAACCGGTTATATAAATTATACCAAATCAAATTATTACAATTTTAGGCTAAGGCTGTAAATCTACGATTTTCATAAATTATAATGATACCAAATTATCATAGATTTCTACTTTAACTGTAAAAATAAGTTCAACTCAAAGTTTTGGATGGGGTTATTTCCAGATGGCATTCTTAAATTCAATATAAGGTTCTACTATGGCCAGGCAAATAACAGGGACAAGGTAATCTCTTCGTAAAAGTTCCTTTGACCTAAGGATAGACTGTAAAAGGGATTCGAGAATGTGAGGGGAAATAGCAATGAAGTATTCTCAAAACAAGAATAAACAGATTGCTTCGCTGCGCCTACCTGACGGCCAGGCAGGCTCGCAATGACAGAATAGCAAAAAGTCTATAGTTAAAAGGCTAATTTAAAAATGGGAATTTGGTTGGTGGCGAGTGATGATTTTTAAAGCAGGATTTGTTCCCCCGAGGAGAGGATCTTAAGATGTAATCGTCATTGCGAGAAGTGATAGCGACGAAGCAATCTCATAATAAAACAAGACGATTGCTTCGCTGCGCCTGCCTGACGGCAGGTAAACTCGAAGTGACGACTTTCAACTTTTAAACTTTCAACATAAGTCTTTAATCTAGGCTCTAGGTTCTTTCTTATCTCACTTCTCAATACCATCCAACACCAAAGGAGCATTACTCCAAGGAAACCCGTTCCCATCCGGCTTCTGGGAGTTCATATCGGTCCAATTTCATTACCTTTCTAGTTCCATCGTAATATTTGTAGACTAGGTACACACAGTCATCGGAACTTTCTATATAGAACAGGCCGAGGCGTTTGGGAAAGGGAAGCTTCATCAACTCACATTCCTTGTTCAATTGGTGTGCACCGATCTCCATTAAAAGGCGTTTAATGGCATATCGATCATGATTTCTGTATACAATATTTTTCATTATATGGAAATAATCCTATTTTATGGATTTTTTCCAAATTTACAAATTTTAGATTTTGAAGTCGGTCCAGAAAAGTTAAATTCTTAATTTAGGGTAAAACTATTATTATGTGTTTCGGTACCAGGGTAACCACCTCTGCCAAGGATGTGGAAAAATTTTACAATGTTTCCAAATTAATGGGCAAAACCCCCATTAATGGCGAGCTTACCTATCACCACGCCAACGGATGGGCGCACCCGTTATTATGGATTATACCACAAGAAAGGAGCAACCACATTACCCCTTCTATGTGGGGCATAATGCCACAGAACTCCATTGGGGCCGATTTTAAAAACTACTACAAGGACGCGGCCAAGTTTGGGGCCGGACTCAACGCCCAGTCAGAAAAACTCTTTGATCATTTTATCTATAGGTTCAGTGCAATGACCAAGCGTTGTGTAATTCCCGTAAACGGATTTTACGAGCCGCACACGGCTCGCAATAAGTTTAAGGTTCCATTTTATTTTGAACGAAAAAATGAGGCCCTTATGAGCCTGGCCGGACTCTACACGACTACCAAGGACGGTTACAACACCTTTACCATCTTGACCAAGGCAGCCACTCCCCTCTTCAAGAAAATTCACAACACCAAAAATAGGAGACCCATAATTTTAAGGGACGAGGATGTGGACGTATGGTTGAACAACGACCTCAACGAAGAAGAAATCCGTAATGTCATGGAAGATGATATGGAAGATGCGGCCATAAAGGCCCATCCCATAAGCAAGGATCTTTACAATCCAAAAGTAGATTCCAACAGGGAAGATATTATTGAGGAAGTACAATACGAGGAATTGGAGATAAAGTATTGAAGTTTAATCAACATTTTCAATAGCAAAAGCCTTAGCCGGATTTACAGACAGCAATAATTTAATTTCCTCTTCCGTGAAGCCTTGCGTTCTGAGTTGCGGAAGGAGTTTGGTAAAAATATTTGTATAAGGGGTAATGGTCTGTTGTTGTTTTTGGGGATCGTACCAACCCGCATCATGGGATATGAGGATCCGATCTAAAACGCCGTGTTCTTTGGCAAATAAGAGTTTCTTAAGGTGCCTGTCCAAATCCCAGCCCAATCCGTCCAGACTAATCCAGCAACCCATGGCTGCCGCCTTGAGATATGTATCGTTATCATCTTCTGCTTGGGCATGTATCCATATAAATGAGTTTGGGGAAACCCCTATTTCTTGAAGAATCGTCAATTGCGGCCATAAGCCCACAGATTTACCAGTATGCGAGGCTATGGTTAATCCCGTTTCCAAACTGGTAAGGGCAGCGGCCTTGACTAATTTTTGATGCAGGGTATCCAAGGGGTCGGTAGTATCTACCCCAATCTTGATAAAACCTGGTTTTATAGAAGTACCTTCTATGCCGTTCTTAAACTCATGAATCCACTTTATCGCTAAATCTTCCGCGCTTATTTCTTGTACATATTGGGGAAGGAATTTATTATTTCGCGCACCATACAGTCCGGTATTGGTGATTATCTTCAGTCCTGTTTTAATAGCTAGTTTTTCTAAGAGGAGAACATCCCTACCTAAGTAGAAAGGAGTGGCATCCACAAAATAATTCACTTTAAAGGCTGCCAGTTCATCCAGATAAGGAGATACTTCCGCAATTATGGCATCATGGTTCCAGGAACGGGGCTGAATACTATCGGCCCCAATAAAATCGACCAAAATATGCTCATGGGACAACCAGATTTGGGAGGAGTCTACTGGGCGACTTCCTTGTACATCCTGTATGTATGGTTGTTGCGCGCAAATTGAACCTCCAATAGCTATCACAGCAATTAAAAATAGAATAAAGCTTTTTGGAGGTGCGCCCATCTTTTAAACGATATTTTTTTTACATATCAGTCCACTTATTTCATGGCGTCCAATGCCCCGTTTACATAACCCACGCATTCCGCAAGGCCAGCAAAAACATCATCGGTATCCTTTTCAAATTCCATGGCCATTACACCGGTATAGTTAATACCTTTCAAGGCTTTGAGAACCGCCGGGATATCCAGAACCCCTCTTCCAAACTCAACCGACTTACCATCGGCCTCCGACTTGTCCACATCTTTGAGATGGATATCATATAAGCGGTCTGCATATTTTTTAATGTTCTTTACTGGGTCTAACCCCAATCTTTGTACGTGACCCACATCTATACAAAGTCCAATGCGGGAGTCGAGCATTTTAATTTTATCGTAGACCACTTCAGGTGTTGGGTATACCTCATCTCCTGGTCCATGATTATGTATGGCCAACTTTATATTGGTCTCTTTTACCTTCATTTCCACCAAATGCACCAAGTCGTGATTGGGCACTCCTATGATCACCTTCATGTTGGCAGCTTTAGCATACCTAAAGGCATTTTCTACTTCTTGGGCCGTTTTCATGTATATGACGCCTCCGCCATAAAGGCCTATTCCTGCCTTCTCGAATTTTGTAGTTATATTTTTAATCTCTTCTTCACTACTCTCCAAAGGCATATGCATGCTCTTGAGCGCAATCTGCTTAAGATTTAATCGGTTGGCCATTGCCAGTGTTTCATCCAAACTAAATTTTCGCGTGGAATAGGATGCCAATCCCAGCGCAAGACTTCGTGCTTCCGTGCCTGTATTATTTGCCCCTAACATATCCTTGAACGGACTAGCAGTTAAAACTGAACTGGTAGCCAATAAGCCACCTAGACCAAGGGTTTTTAAAAATGAATTTCTTGAGTATTGCATTGGATGTGGTTTTTAGAACTTTCCCATATATTAACGTAAGATATAAAATCTTTTGTGCTCCTTTAACGATTGGAGTTATCCAGCTCAAAAATAATATTGTCTTCATCATCGGAGTCTTTTCTGCTTTCATTCCACTTAAAATGATTTCTAAGCAGCAATTTTTTGGAGCTTTCATTTTGTTTACTGGTGAACGCTTCCACCATTTCCAACTTCAATTTGTTGAACCCAAAGTGCAGCACTTCTTTCATAGCCTCGTCCATGATGCCCATGCCTTGAAATTCGGGACTTAGGTCGTACCCCACTTCTGCTGTTTTACGATCCTTGGAAAAATTCCAGAGAACAATATTTCCTATCATAGCAGGACGATTTTTAAAGGAAATACACCATTGGAATAGTTGCCCATTCTTTATATCATTGTTGGTCTTGGCAATAAAAGCGAGTGCCTTTTCCTTAGTTTCCGCAGACTGTCTTTTAACAAACTTGTTTACCTCCTTATCCGAACGCAGATAACGGATCATTTCCCAGTCCGTCTCCTCCAACCTACGTAAGAGAAGTCGGTTGGTTTCCAATTCCTGAAATTTATCTACTGTGACCATCTCATAAAGATACAATCTTCTGTTTATGTATAACTAATAGCAAAAGCCCTATTTTGTTAAATGATTTCAAAATAGGGCATTGGTATTCTTTATTTAAACCACTGACTTACGTAATAATCCATAGGCCAGCGTTAGCAATTCAATTTAAGGAATCAATAATTCAAGGTAGCGCCAAATCCAAGTCCCATATCACTATCATAATGGGTGGAAATTCCAAGATTGCGTGTTACGATATACTTGAAACCTGTCATGTATTCCTTATCCGTATTGACCATAAAGGCCCATCGTAACCTAGGGCTAACCGGAATATCCTCCCGCATCAGTTGAAAACGTATATTCCCGTCCGTAAATACTTCTCCTTGTAAGGTTACCAACAGAGGTAAGGTATATTCAGCACCAAGACTTGCTACAGCCCTGGTATCCTTTGTATTTCCTTGCCCAAAAATGTTTTTTTCCACGCTTCCCTCTGATTTTCGATAGCGCCAATCGAACCCGACAAAAGGCATAAACCACTGGTTCTTTCCAATATATCTGCCAATATGGGTTTCACTTTCATAGCCATGGTCATCGTGATATCCTAAACGCCATTCCGTTCCAATACTCCAACGGGTATTTTGCAACATGGCCCTCCCGTCATTACCATTGGATGCAAAATCGTTTTCCGCCATAAAATGGAATTTGTTACTTTCCTTTTGCAACTTTTTGTAGGCCCATTCCTTATTGGGCAGATACGGATTGGGGGCTTGCTCTTCATAGGAAAAAACGCGATTCATTCCTGCCATCATATGGTAAAGAATATGGCAGTGAAAAAACCAATCGCCTTCAGCATTTGCCTGAAACTCTATGGTATCGGTCTCCATGGGCATTATATCCAAGACGTTCTTTAAGGGTGCATATTCCTCCTGTCCGTTCAGCACTCTAAAATCATGCCCGTGCAGGTGCATGGGGTGCCTCATCATGGATCCGTTGTAAAGTGTAATCCTTACATTCTCCCCCTTTTTGATCAAGATCTTATCTGTTTCCGACAGCACTTTATTATCCATACTCCAAACATAACGGTTCATATTGCCCGTAAGCTCAAAGCGCAATTCCCTTACAGGGGCATCTTTAGGCAGGGTGGTAGGATGTGGAGCTTTCAGCATGCCGTAATTTAGGGTAACCAGTTCTGCATTGGCTTCCATGGTATGATTTTCATGGTCCATTTTATGGTCCATTTTCTTATCGCCACTACCGGTAACCTCCGGATACATCACCGTGTTCATATCCATTTTCTGAAGGGACATATCCATACCCATGTCATCCATGGAACCGTCCATATTCATCATCCCATTCATCATTTTCATTCCCTCAAAATACTTCAGTTTTGGCATTCTACTTTTTAATTGTATGGTGCCATTGCCCAAGTAAATTGAGGCCGACTTGGTACGGTCCTCAGGGGTCGCCAAGAATTCATAGGCAGTATCCTCTTGAGGAATATTAACTACCACATCATAAGTTTCCGAAACGCCAATAATTAAGCGGTCAACCTCTACAGGTTCCACATCATTTCCATCATTTGCTACAACAGTTATTTTGCCTCCCGCATAAGAGAGCCAAAAATAGGACGACGCCCCACCATTCGCTATACGCAGTCGCACCTTGTCCCCAGCTTTAAATTGGGAAAGTTGGCTTTCATTCTTACCATTGATAAGAAATTTATCGTAATACACATCACTAACGTCCATGGCCAGCATGCGCTTCCATTCATTTTCCAGTTTAGTTTTGAAATGCCCCGCCTTAATGGCCTCCGAATAACTCTGAACGGTACCTTTTTTAATTCCACCCCAATCATTGGCATTGTGCAACATTCTATGCACATTTTCAGGTTTAATATCGGTCCATTCGCTCAAAATTACAGGCACAGTTGGTAAATCATCAATTCCCTCTCTAAAGGTTGGATCCGTTTCCTTTTTCTTTAGGATCAAGGATCCGTACATTCCTATTTGTTCCTGTAAACCACTATGACTGTGGTACCAATGTGTTCCATTTTGAATAATAGGAAAACGATAGGTATGGGTAGTGTTCGGTGCAATCGGCATTTGGGTCAAAAAAGGTACTCCATCTTCCTTATTGGGCAAATATACCCCGTGCCAATGTAAAGAAGTCCCTTCCTTAAGCCTGTTGTGTACCACAATTTCGGCAATGTCCCCCTCAGTAAAGGTTAGCGTTGGCATAGGGATCTGGCCGTTAACGGCTATTGCTCTTTTTTCCTTGCCCGAAAAATTAACAATGGTGTCCGTCACCGTTAAATCGTATCTAACTACATTTTGGCCATGGCCAAAAAAGTTGGACAGTATTAGTATAAATACTGCCAAACAATACTTGTAATTGGTCATGTCCAAGTTATTTTATGGTTTCCACTGTTTTCCCACAACTTAGCATTTGGGAGCCATAATATGGGTTTTTGATGCCTTCCTCCAAACTAAGCCAATTGGCACCATTTCCACCATCTGCCATAGGGCAAAATTGATAATAAACCGGTGTTTCTAATTTTGAAACCTTTATTAGCTCAAACATATTTTTCGATAAGGACTTAAAATATACCCGTTGGTCACCTACCTCCTTGGTTGCCACAATATTTCCTATATCTACCTTGAGATCTTTTAATACCTTCATCCAAACCATATGGACGTCCATTGGAAGTTTATCCATTTCCACTTCTGAAACCGATTTCAAAAGTTTTTCAGCCTTATTGGAAGCCAAGGAACCATCTGTGCTTACCAGGGCATCCTTAACGGAAAAATAGTTTTCAAAAACACTTGAAAGCGCATTTTTATCCTGAGTCATTACACTATGATGTGAATGGTCTTTGGCCATTTGCATGTCGTGCGACTCCATATTATGGGCCTTTTTTTTAGCTCGTTCATATTGGCAACATTCTGGCAAATTGGCATAGGTATCGTCCGGAGCAAAAAAGAGATCACTATCATAACCTGCCAATGCAATTCTCTTAAGAATTTCTCCTTTTGATGTGGCCAAACTATCATAGGAAATGATTGCCATTTTCGTGTTCTTGTCCCAATCTACGGTGGCTTCCTTGTTTAAATTACCCGCCTTTTCAATGGTTTTCTCACACATGGCACAGTTTCCATAAATTTTTACAGATTCTGACCTAAAGTTTTTTGTCTGGGCATTGCCCGCTGCAAAGGATAGCAATACGGAAATTGCCATCAATATATTTATTGATTTTTTCATCGTATACATATTTTATTACAAGGGATTCTGGAATCCCTTTTCGAATTATAAAAATTAATTATTCTAGGTTATTACATAGATACTGACCGGAAATAATACGACAGACCTATGGCTATTACTAAAAAGTTAACCTATTTTGGGGCGTTGCCAAATGGGGAGATAAACCAATTTAGGAATTTGTTGGATATAAGCCCAATCATTTTCCAATTCAGTATTGATATTTGAGAATTTCACTTCAAATCCGTTTAAATAAACGGGTGTATTTACTACAACTGGACAGTGGCACAAAATATGACTACAAGATCCACTACAGCCCTCATCTTCCTTGTCCGATTCGGAATCGCAACAAGACTTGTCTTCAGAATGACCGTCCATGCTGCAAGAATCTATATTTTCAGATTTTGATTTCTCCTTAGAAGTCCCACAAGCCCATACATTACTGGTCGAAAGAAACAGCAATAAAACAAGGATTGATAATATGTGAGTTCTTTTTTTCATGTTTTCCAATAGCAAAGTTACACAATTATCTTTTTATCAGCTCCAATTTGGCTTGACATCCAATAATATAATACGGCCCAATTTTAATGGAATTTAACTTTTAAACGAAGTCTACGCTAGCCGTAATTTGCATATAACTAATTGGACTCAGTATATTTCTTAAAGTTATCGAGGATGGCCTGCCATCCTCCTCTTTGCATTTCAATGGAATTCTCGGATTCAGCATCAAAGTTTACCTTCACAGTTGTCTTATAATTTAGCTCGAAGAAGGTGACCTTTACCTGCCTCCCATCTGGCATAGTATAGGTAAACTGTTTGTTAGGCTCCACTTCATCATAAACAGCCTCAAAATCGAACCCAAAACTACCGTCCTTAGCTTCCATTCGCGCCGAGTATTTTCCGCCGACGCGCATATCATTGGATGCATGTGGGCAGTGCCAATCGTCCGAAGCAAAATTCCATTTTATTATGTGTTCTGGGTTGGTATAATAATCCCAAACCTTATCCATTCCTTCAGAAATGGTCGCTTGAACCATTATTTTTGTCTTTTCCATTTCCGTTTTATTTTGATTGATGTAATTATTACCCAAAAGAAGGCTTTTGCAATACTTCTATATGGTGCAATCGTGTGTGTATATAATAATATTACACGTCATAAAGGGTCATTGACAACAGCAGGCAAAGCCTAAGCATTACCATTTACTAAAGTTAGTTATTTGCCCTTAATTCTTATAAAAAATTGAAGGTTATTCGTAAAAAGCCATCGGTTATGCATTCAATTCGTATACACTGAAATAGTCAAAAAAATCATCGTAGTGATGACCAATACCAACATAAGGGGAATAACAAACCTCAACCACTTATTGAATCCTATTTTCACTATGGCCAAAGCGGCCAAGATTAAACCTGTGGGATTAATTAAGTAAAACAGGCCCATACCATACAAATAGGTGTCAACAATAATTTCCCTACCTATATTTACCGTATCCGCCAAAGGAGAAAAAATTGGCATGGTCAATACTGCCATGCCTGAAGAAGATGGCATAAAAAAGGATAGTCCCCCATAAATAAAGAGCATAACGTTGGCGAATACTCCTTTGTGCATATCTTCTGTAAGAATACTGGCATAATACAAAACGGTATCACTAATAAGTCCATCCTCCATTAGTATGGTTACCCCCCGTGCAATACCCACAATAAAGGCCACGCTGAGCAAATCGGCAGCTCCCTTGGCAAACACATCCACAAAATCGCTTTCCTTAATTCCGGCAATAAAACCAATGATAATGGCCCCTACCAAAAATGTGGCGGTCATTTCCACAAACCACCAATCCAAAAAGGAAACTCCAATGATCATAACAATGAAACACAATGAAAATACAAGGGTAATAAGTCTTAGTCTATTGGTAAATTTAATTGTGGCATCCACCGTATTTAATCCAAAAAGCTGTTCAATAGCTTCTTTTTGGTCATAAATAATCGACTTTGAAGGGTCGGCTTTTACCCGTTTGGCATACCTAAGAATATAAACAATGGTGATGGTGGTACATAACAACAGCATAATGATACGATTATTGAGTCCAGTGGTCCAATTTATTCCTGCTGCATCAGAGGCTATAATGGTAGCAAACGGATTAATCGTAGAACACATACTGCCAATACCGGACCCCAGAAAAACACAACTTAGGCCCACCATAGCGTCATATTTGGCCGCTAGGAATACGGGGATTAAAATGGGATAGAATGCCATGGTTTCCTCTGCTAATCCAAAGGTGGTACCCCCAAGGGCAATTAATGTTGTAACTACAATTATGAGAATATACTCCCTACCTTTAAGTGTTTTAGCCATCCAGGCAATTCCGGCATCAAAGGCCCCCGTAAGGTTCATAATACCAATTAGGCCTCCAATAATTAGAATCAAAAAAATAATATCGGCGGCTGCAATTATACCTTTTATTGGCGATTGCGCCAAGGCAGCCAAACCTTGGGGTTGTGCCTCCATTTCCCTATAGGTATTGGGAATACCTATGGGTTTATAAATATCGCCATTGGTGAATTTTTCAATTGGTATTTTTATATCCAGCTTTTGCAGGGTTTCCTGGGTCGCCGGTAATTCTACACTTTCCCCAATACTTATTTTGGTAAAACTATTGCTTTGGGCATTGTAAGCCAGACTATCATATTCGCCGGCCGGAACAAGCCAAGTTAATATGGTCACCAATACAGCGATAAGTATAAGAATAGTTTGGGCTGTTGGAAATTTTAGTTTTTTCATGTTTGGCCATGGTCTAAGTTTGGCAACAGGTTAAGGTACATAATTTTCATGTACCCTATTAACAGTGGATACTGTTTAGGGTTTCATTTTCTGCAAGAGATAGAAGTTTTCATTTAAAATAAGTTCCTTTTGTAGACTAATTTTATGATCATAGGTTTTGGAGAGACTAAAATAATCTTGATGGTCTACTAAGCTGTACCCAGATATTTCCCGATAGTACGAATCTTGAATGGTTTGATAATCGCTCGCCTTGGTTTTGGAAACCTTTTCCCCAAAAAAATCAAGTAACCTTTCAAAGGCCAATGTTTGTTTCAAATTATCCCGAAACGATGCACTTCCAATAATATCCCCAGTATCCTGAAGGAGGTTGAACAACTGAAATAGGCTATCCGTTTCCTCCCTGTCCAAAAAGAACAAAACCCCTTCAATAAGTATAAAGCTCTTTTTTTTGTTCTTGATGGAGTTAATGGCTGCCAATAACCCCTCCTTGTAAGCTGTACTAAAATCAACTCCTACAAAATGTAAATTTCGCTTGGGAATTATATCCTCTTTTTGCCATTGTTCTATTTTATTTTTTTTGTACCCCACTATCTCTGGTTTATCTATTTCAATATGGATTATTTTTGGGTCCAACAAAAACGGATACATACTAAAACCAGCCCCAAAATTGATCAAAACTTCGATTCCATTTTTAATGACATTTTCCTTTATTTTATCTAAAAAATATCTATTTCTTAAACAGTGCGTAAATGTTTCCTCAGAGGACACTTTTGTCAGATATTCTTCGACCCATTTTTCTGTTTTCGGATTATTCCATAAATAGGCAAAATGATCCCTACTTAAGCTAACATCAGTAGCACGAAAGGCGGAGGTTACAAATGCCGTCTCATGTATTTCTATATGATCGCTACGTAGCATATTAATCTTTCAAATTAAGATTGTAGTTAAGAATGTGTTGTGAAACATACAACTATTTAAACCCCAAGGTAGAAAATCTTTTATTTCGTCGGGGGAATTGTTTATGGCCGTAACAAAATGAAGGACCATTGATTCCACTATATCCTAGAAATCCTCAATCTTTCATTTAATCAACCAAAATAATTGCTAATAAAATATTTTACTTAAAGCACTTAAAATGACTATTCCCCGGTTGGATTAAATGTTTTTGTAGGGGAACATAATTGCAAATAGGACAAGTTAAATTATTTAAAGCCAGGAATTAGAGCCAATGTATCGGGGCCATAAGTTTTCCCTAACACCCATAAGTTTTATTGATGAACATTTCAAATCCATCAGAAAAAATTATTGTAAATTTAAGGATGAACTAATCTAAAACTTATTTAAACTATATAAAATGGAAGATAAAACACATTCAAGCCAATCATCTAATGGTAAAGTATGGGATGTAAACGGATCAACGGCACAGTGCCCATTTTTAAATGGGGAATTGCATCAAGTTGCTGGCGGAGGTACTAGCAACCGTGAATGGTGGCCAAATCAATTAAAATTAAATATACTGCGTCAAAATTCGTCCTTGGTGGATCCTATGGATCCTGATTTTAATTATGCAGAAGAATTCAAAAAACTGGATCTGGCAGCAGTAAAAAAAGACCTGTACAAATTAATGACTACAAGTCAAGATTGGTGGCCGGCAGATTATGGTCATTATGGCCCTTTCTTTATTCGTATGGCCTGGCATAGTGCCGGAACCTATCGTATACAGGACGGCCGTGGAGGTGCCGGTTCCGGATCACAACGCTTTGCACCATTAAATAGTTGGCCGGACAATGCCAACCTGGATAAGGCTCGTTTATTGTTATGGCCAATAAAAAAGAAATACGGCAAGAAGTTATCTTGGGCGGATCTATTGATATTGGCCGGGAACTGTGCACATGAATCAATGGGATTAAAAATGTTCGGTTTCGCCGGAGGCCGTGAGGATATATGGGAATCCGAACAAGATGTATATTGGGGTTCGGAAAAAGAATGGATGGGCAACAAGGAACGCTATTCCGAAAACGGGGAATTGGAAACCCCTCTAGGTGCCGCCCACATGGGATTGATCTATGTAAACCCTGAAGGACATAATGCCAATCCAGATCCTGTAGAGTCCGCACATTATATACGCGATACTTTTGGCCGTATGGCAATGAACGATTATGAAACCGTTGCACTTATTGCTGGGGGACATACCTTTGGCAAAACCCATGGCGCTGCAGACCCCACTAAATATGTGGAAGCGGAGCCTGCAGCGGCAGGCATTGAAGCCCAAGGTCTTGGTTGGAAGAACAACTATGGAACTGGAGTAGGTGCGGACACCATTACAAGTGGTATAGAAGGTGCATGGACCAATACCCCTACCAAATGGAGTCATACCTTTTTTGAAAATCTATTTGGTTACGAGTGGGAATTGACCAAAAGTCCGGCCGGAGCGCACCAATGGAAGCCCAAAAACAATGCTGGTGCAGGAACGGTACCTGATGCACATAATCCTGACGTGAAGCATGCACCTTTTATGTTGACCACGGACCTTTCACTGCGTATGGATCCAGCTTATGAGAAAATATCAAGGCACTTTTTGGAAAATCCGGAAGAATTTGCAGATGCATATTCACGTGCCTGGTTTAAATTGGTACACCGTGATATGGGACCGATATCACGTTATCTGGGGCCGGAAGTACCTAAGGAAGAATTAATATGGCAAGATCCAGTACCTGCCGTGGATCATGAGTTGATCAATGATAAGGATATTGCAGATCTGAAGGCCAAAATTTTGGCAACGGGCCTCTCCATATCCCAATTGGTTTCTACCGCCTGGGCTTCCGCCTCCACTTTTAGGGGTTCCGACAAGCGAGGTGGTGCCAATGGAGCACGGATTCGCCTGGCACCACAAAAAAATTGGAAGGTAAACAACCCCAAGCAATTGGCCCAAGTTTTGGATAAATTGGAAGCCATCCAAAAGGAATTTAATGCCGCACAATCCGGAAATAAAAAAGTTTCCTTGGCAGACCTTATTGTTTTGGCAGGAAACGCCGCTATTGAGAGTTCGGCAAAAAATGCTGGGAAGAAAGTAACGGTTCCTTTTTCTCCTGGACGCACCGATGCAAGTCAAGAGCAAACCGATGTGGAATCTTTTGAGGTCCTTGAACCACGGGCTGATGGTTTCAGAAATTACGTCAAGGAAACTTACGGCGTAACCGCTGAGGAAATGCTTGTTGACAAGGCTCAATTATTGACCTTGACCGCTCCCGAAATGACAGTACTTCTTGGTGGTATGCGTGTACTTAACACCAACTTTGACGGTTCCCAGCACGGTGTTTTCACTAAACGCCCTGGAGCCTTGACGAACGACTTCTTTTTAAATTTGCTCGATATGGGAACTACTTGGAAAGGTATTTCCGATTCCCAAGACGTCTTTGAAGGACGTAGCCGCAAGACTGGAGAATTTAAATGGACCGGTACCCGTGCCGATCTTATTTTTGGATCCAATTCCGAGCTACGGGCCATTGCAGAAGTTTATGCCTGCGAAGATTCAGAGGACAAGTTTATAAAAGATTTTGTTGCCGCATGGACCAAGGTGATG
The DNA here is from genome assembly GCF_023016025.1 of Arenibacter sp. S6351L. NCBI lineage: Bacteria > Pseudomonadati > Bacteroidota > Flavobacteriia > Flavobacteriales > Flavobacteriaceae > Arenibacter > Arenibacter sp. S6351L. Next base: position 78,583 of record NZ_JALKBB010000010.1, read on the forward strand.
AATCTTGATAGATTTGACCTTGCAAACTAAGTCAATATATTAAACCAATTATTTCCAAATCGAAACAGTGAGGAGATAGATACAAACAGTGTTATTAATTAAAAAATCCCATCCTGAATTTTAGGATGGGATTTTTCTTTTAAAACTTTAAGTATAAATCATTGATAACCTAAGAAACTACCCTTCCCATAAAAGGATCACTCTTGGACGCTTTCCCGGTTTCTACCCTTCCTGCATATCGCCTTGCAAAACTCGAATTTTTTGGGATTTGCAATGAAAAATCATACCAACCATAACTTTTGGCACAATTGACAATAATGTTCTCTACCGTACCTTTTTTGATCCGAATTTTTTGTTCAGGATTACCATAGGCATGGTCTACCACTGTAATATCAATATCCTTTTTCTTGGAGGTATTGGAAATTTGGATCTCTATGTTGCCCGATAATTTTTTTATAAATCCCCTCTTTTTTTGATAACCACAACTTATTTGTAATTCGGGATCGGACTCCGCACCCATAAATTCCCTATAAAAACCGTTAGGTCCATATACCCGTAAATGGTATCCTTCATCCTCAAAATGATCTAAAGGCCATTCATAATCCAGGCTATTGCCCTTCTCTACGGCAAAGGGCCATGTTTGAACAGGTAAAAAATCTACATCTCTATAGTTTCCAGGGGCATAAACATTAAATGGTGCTCCTTTGGCCGATTCTCCAAAAAAAGCGTCGGCAGCTTTAAACTGAATTCGAAATGAGTTCTTATCCTCATTTAATTCTCCGTCTACATATAACTCGTACGGCAAAGCACAAGAATCCCTAATTCCAGGTTCTTGATGTGGCATAAACGATGTCTTATAGAGGTCTTTTTTCGCATTGGCTATATCTTCACTGCTTAGTGGTTTAAAATCCTTGGGCAATTCCTTAAAGCTGGCATTGTAGACCTCTTGCATAAAATGGTTGCGCTCTATGGCTTTTGGAATAGTGTAGGGCTCCCCGTTATATGGCCTAAAGGCAGAGGTTAGATTGCCACTAATGGCCCTGCGCCAACTACTTATATTGGTTTCCTTAACTACTTTGCCCGTTCTTTTCATTATCAATTCTTCCAAGAACATTAAGGTGGACGTAATGTCGCACACCTCGGAATTGACCCATCCGCCTTTGCTCCAAGGGGAGGCTACGACCATTGGAACCCTATACCCTAGTCCCATTGGGCTTTCCCTAGGGTCCTCCGGATCCATACCTTTTTTTGCCATCTCCTGTTCCAAGCTGGCATATTCCTCTGAGGTATCCAATCCTTTGGTGAAATTCTTGGTATCCTTAGGATTGGGAGCGACAAAAGGAGGAATATGATCAAAATACCCGTCGTTCTCGTCATAGGTAAGCACAAAAATAGTTTTCTTCCATACCTCAGGGTTTTTGGTAAGGATATCCAGAACCTCAGAGACATACCATGCCCCGTACCAGGGAGCGCTCGGGTGATCCGAAAATTTCTGGGGGGCTGCCAACCAGGAAACGGCAGGTAATTTCCCCTGGTCCACGTCTTGCCTAAATTGATGCAGTATATCGCCTTTGGGCACTTTTAAGGAACGCTGAACACCGTTGTCATTGTAGCTAAACTCCTCAACGCTATGGTAATCCGGATCTCCGACATTGGTAGCAAAGGCCTTTTCATGTAGGTTTTTTTGAAACTCCGAAAGTTTTTCAAAATTCTCGGAATTCCAAGTCTGAAGAACCTCCTTAATCTGTTCCAGCTGTTGCTTTTTCTTTTGAAGTACTTTTAAATGTTCCGCTTTCTTTTCCTCGGGCGGTTTGTCCAACCCCTTTTCCAAGTCCTCTATTTCTGAAGGCAATACCTTGAGTCTTCCTTTTATATATTTTTGAAAACCGGCGCTATAGCGAACATTGTATTGGGTAAACCACTCTAGGTTATTATCGGTAAAATTAGCCAACAAGGAAGAATCTTCAACATCTGTCGGCAAACTGATCTCGTTCTGATAAACCTGCCAAGAAATGCCATTTTCTTCCAGTCTTTCCGGAAAGGTTTTCCAACTGGCCTCGCTATTATAGCTTACCTCAGAATTTCTTACACAAGGTCTACTGCCTTGGGTATCGAAAGATTTTCCTGTCCAAAAATAATTTCTGTTGGTAGTTGTTCCTGTCAGAGCCGAGCAAAAATGCTGATCAAATACGGTAAAGGCATCGGCCAGGGCATAATAGTACGGCAGGTCTTCCCGGGTATAATGACCTAAGGTAAGTGGCATATTGCCATATTCCTCATCGGCCTTCTTTGCCTCGAGCCATTGGTCGTATTTTCCGTTATTGCGGGCATCTACCTGACTTTCCCAGTGATGTGGCAAATCTCCCATCCAAGTAGCTTGGGTCTCCCTCATGTTCAATCGGAAAGGCACATAGGTTTCCCCATCCTTATTACTTTGAAGCCATACAGGTATTTTGTTCGGCAATGAAATGGCCCTAGGGTCATTATAACCCCTAACTCCTTGTAAAGTCCCAAAACAGTGATCAAAGGATCGGTTTTCCTGCATAAGAAATACTACATGTTCGGCATCATAAAAAGTAGTTCCAGTTTCAGGGTCAATTTCCAAGGCGCGTTGAATGGATGGAGGCAGACTTGCTGTTAACCCCATTCCTCCTGCCAACATACTTGCCTTCTTTAAAAAATCCCTTCTGGTATCCATAATTTAATCTTGGTTTAAGTTTTTGTATTTAAAAAGAGGATTTAAATATAGTTTTTTTAACTTTTAAATGCCCCAAATAATGTCCAACCTACCCTAATAAAATTAAATAAAGACATTGTTTATATGTCGAATATTTCATGGATATACCTTTAAAATACCATGAACACCTTGTCTTTTCTTTGTTTGATTATTTAACGGAGACCTCATCTACAAATAGCCAAGCAGAGCCTTTTCGCAAATGCCATTCAGGAAGTTCTGATCTATTTTTTGCAGTTATTTTTATAAACGAAACATCCTGCTTTTCAAAATTAGATCCAATATGTTTAATAATGGGTTCTCTTTTTTCTTGGGTAGCTATAGCTTCATCCAATACCGTTTTAAAGTTTTCACCGTCCTTTGAGATGGAAATAATCACCTTGGTAGGCAACATCACCGAGGTAGCACCTATATCCTGAAAAAAGTTTAAGCCAACATAAGAGAGTTCATTAACACTCCCCAAATCAATAAGCACCTCAAAATCCTTTTCTTTTATTCCTTGCCAACTAGGGTCATCGCCGCGGGCAATGGCAAATTTATTATCAAACAATGCCTTATCACCCCCACCGCTATAGGTTTCATTATAGGCATTGCTATAGGTAACCTTACATTGATCTCCAAAACCAGTGGAAAACATTTTTTTCAATGGAAAGCCAATAGGTTCCCCATTTCTAAAACACATCGCATTAAGTTCTATGGCTGTGGTATATTCAATGGGGCCTGAATATAATTCTGACTGCATTGTAGGATTTGAACCGTCCAACGTATATCTAATTTCATACAGGTCCAATTCATTATGTAACCTTAAATTGAATACTTTATTAACCTTATTATAGCTTACGTCATAATCAGGGGTTAAGGAACTTCCTGAATAATTATATCCCATTTCGTCCAATCTATCAAAATGGACATCCAATTTATTTATAAAATGTTCACTGTTCTTTTTCTCCACCTTGGTCCAAATAGCTTCCGAAAGTGCACTAATTCTGGGAAGCATCATATATTGGATATGGCTTAAGCTTTTCACTTGTTCCGTCCAAAGATTAGCTTGCGCACCCAGAATATGATGTTTTTTGTTTGGAGCAATGTCTTTTGGAACGGGGTTAAAATCATATATCTTCAATACATTATTGTATCCGCCCCATGAAGGGGGTTCATATTCACTTTTGCCCTGACTGTGATCCAAATACAGGGGATCGCCCGGAGACATTACCACATCATGCCCGGCATTTGCAGCTTCAATACCCCCCTCAACACCTCGCCATGACATAACCGTTGCCCTTTCTGGCAAACCTCCTTCCAATATCTCATCCCAACCTATAAGTTTTTTGTTTTTGGAATGAATAAATTTCTCCATTCTTTTAACAAAGTAACTTTGCAACTCCTCGGCAGTTTGCAGGTTTTCCTGCTGCATCCTTTTTTTACATTTATCACATTTCAACCAAGACCCCTTCCCTACTTCATCTCCGCCGATATGCACATATTCATTGGGAAATAATTCTACTACCTCACTTATTATATTTTGTAAAAATTGAAAGGTACCATCGTTCCCGGCGCAATAAACTCCGGTAATGACTTCCGTATCGCATGAAAATTCAGGATAACATTGTAATGCAGCCTCGGAATGGCCTGGCATTTCTATTTCGGGAATTACATCTATGTATCGTTCTTTGGCATAGGCAACAATCTCCCTAATGTCTTCCTTGGTGTAAAAACCTCCATAAACTTCACCCTCGGCATCCTTGGAGGTAATCTCAAAATCCTCCCAAGGTTTCTTATCCCCCTTAACCTTCCTCCAGGCACCTTTATTGGTAAGTTCGGGATATGCATCAATTTGAATTCTCCATCCAATACCATCCACTAGATGCCAATGGAATTTATTCATCTTGTGCATTGCAAGGATATCGATGACTTTTTTTACAGAATCTTTAGGAACAAAATGCCGTGATACATCCAACATCATACCTCTCCATTCATATGCCGGTGCATCATTTATTTGCACGTAGTTCAGTACTGGTTCTTTAACCTCCGTTTTAGGAGATAACATTTGTACCAGCGTTTGGATACCATAAAAAATCCCCTGATCTGTACTTGCTTTAATCACAACACCTTCACCCCCTACTGTTAAGCTATATGCGCCATTCCGAGCGACTTCCATTGATTTTACCAAGTGAATGGCATTATCCTGTGTCGACCTTGAAATTTCTAATTGAGTATTGAAATTATCCCTTAAAAATGAATTTATTTCCTCCGTTAGCTGTTTTTCCCCAAAGCTACTATCTACAACAATAACGGTTTTATCATTAATTTTAAAAGTACCTGGATGATAATTTATTTCATTGGGTTGGGGAATGACTCCCATTTTTGTCGGCTCTGTATTGCTACATGCGGTTACTACCAATAAAAGAATTATTTGGGTCAATCTACTAAAGTCCATATTTTTTTGCTTCAACTTTTGTCCATAAAATCATCAAATATAAATGTAAATTACATTTAGCATATTTTAGCTGAAATACATTTACATCTTCTCTTTGGATGACATTGGCCAATAGCACAAGCATCGCTTTACAATTGGGAAGGAAATGGTCCGTTAATCCGACCACTTGTGGCCTGTTCAGAACCATTCCCACGGTTAACCATTATCTAACTTTCAATGATGACCGTTTCGGCCGAGGCACCTAGACTTAATAAGAGATCTGTTATATTAGTTACAAACTTTTTTGGCCCGCATAAATAGAAGTTCTGGCCAAAGTCGGCTATATTTTCGATAAGGAATTTTCGATCTATTCTATTTCCCCTAAATCCCACCACATTCTCGCGGGTAAATATTTTTATAAAATTACCGTCCAGCATCTTTTGCAATTCTTCTTCCATAATAACGTCTTCCGACGTTTTATTGGAATAAATCAATTTATTGCCGTGTAGGTTCTTATGGGTATAGAGATGCCTAAAAATAGAGATAAAGGGTGTAATACCCGCTCCCCCGGCAATAAAAACACCTGGCCCCTTGTATTGTATGGCCCCAAAAACTTCGTGAAGAATAAGTTCCGCCCCGGCGTGGGTCCGTCCCAACATATTGGTCACCCCTTCATGATCATTATAAATCTTGATCATAAATTCCAGGAAGCCATGTTCCATTATGGAGGTGAAGGTAAAAGGCCTTAATTGGTCCTTCCACTCGGGCAAATTAATGGCAACCTCAGTTGCCTGCCCAGGAATAAAATCATAACCCGCAGGTCTTTCCACTACAAAACGTTTCACATCATGGGTAATATAATGTGTCTCCAATATCTTAACAATATGTTGCTTATTAGCTTTTGGCATAATGGTACTTAATTTGAATATATCAAGATAATAAATTATCTGTTAATTCCTATTCCGCTAACTTAAGGACAAAGCCCAAGTCTCTGTAATATTTGGCAGATCAGCGCTTAACATTACACCAACATTCATGATATAAGGTTGAAGGTGGTTACAAGTGCTCGTTTTAATGGAGCTTATAAGGTGTGATGTTTTTCTTTATCCAATATTCACGTTGAACAAATATCCCACCATAGCGGTCAATCCCATTGCCACAGTTCCCCAGAATGTAATTCGGATAATTGCTTTTTTTATACTAGAGCCTCCGGTTTTCGCGGCCAATGCACCTAAGAAAATCAGGAAGAAAAGCGCAAAACCATATAGAGAATATTCCATATTTTCCAATGGTAAAAAGAGGGTTACAATAAGTGGCAAAATGCCTCCGATAGTAAAAGCGGCCCCAGAAGCAAAAGCAGCTTGCATTGGTTTGGCTTTACTTATTTCATTTAGTCCCAACTCATCCCTAACGTGTGCGGCTAATGCATCTTTAGCTGTTAATTCTTTTGCAACTGTTAAGGCCGTTTCTTTTTTAAGTCCTCTTTTTTCATAAATCGCAGCCAATAATTGCAATTCAATTTCGGGCGTTTCTTTTAATTCTATAATCTCCCGGTCAATATCGGCCTTTTCCACATCCGTCTGAGAACTTACGGAAACGTATTCACCAGCTGCCATTGACAAGGCACCAGCTACTAATCCCGCTAAAGTTGCCAACACAATTGGTTCCCTGATATCACTTGCAGCTGCAACTCCTATTGCAAGACTCGCTGTTGAAAGAATTCCATCATTGGCACCGAGAACTGCCGCTCTTAACCAATTACTTCGGTGGATGTAATGATTGTCCAAATAATTATCAATATTCTTTATAGTTTCACTCATCTTGGTGGTTTAACGCAATTACACTCAACAATTGATCAATAACCATGGCAACAAATAGCCTTTTAGGGTATTATTTTTAATATATATAATTTTCAGTATTCCGCTTAAACAATATAACATGCACCGCTATGGTTTATTTATACCCTTCGCGGTGCATGTTACAATCATATTTAATAATTTTCTGGAGTGTTTGATAGGGTTGTAAATGACCCACTATTTTAAAATACTTTCTATCTCCTTTAGTTCCGCTCCACTAAAACTAAGGTTCTTGAGAGCCTCCAAATTGTCCAGTAGTTGCTCTGTTCGACTAACACCAACAAGTACTGTAGAAATGCGTTGGTCTTTCAGTAACCATGCAATGGCCATTTGGGCCAGACTTTGGCCACGATTTTCAGCCAGCTTATTTAGTCGACCCACCTTGTCCAAAACCTCTGGTGTAATTTGGTCTTCCTTCAAGTAACGGCCATCCTTGCTTGCCCTACTATCATCAGGAATACCTTTTAAATATTTTTTGGTCAATACGCCTTGTGCCAATGGGGAGAAAGCAATGGAGCCTATCCCCTCTTCTTTCAACACATCCAGCAATCCATCTTCCACCCAACGATCGAACATATTATATCTAGGTTGATGGATCAATAGGGGCGTACCCAAATCCTTCATGATTTTTGAAGCCTTGGCAGTAAGCTCTGCCGGATACTGGGAAATACCTGCATATAGTGCCTTACCTCTTTGTACCAGATGATGCAATGCTCCCATGGTTTCTTCCAAGGGCGTGTCCGGATCGGGTCTATGATGGTAAAAAATATCAACATAATCCAGCCCCATTCTTTTTAGGCTTTGATCAGCTGAGGCAATCAAATATTTGCGTGACCCAAAATTACCATAAGGCCCGGGCCACATATCCCACCCTGCTTTACTGGAAATAATAAGTTCGTCACGATAAGCCTTAAAATCCTTTTTAAAAATACGTCCAAAATTTTCTTCGGCAGCACCGTAAGGCGGACCATAATTATTGGCCAGATCAAAATGGGTAATCCCGTTATCGAAGGCACAGCGCAACAGATTTCGGCCCATCTCCAGATTATCGGTATGACCAAAATTGTGCCAAAGCCCCAATGAAATTAATGGCAAAAGAATACCACTATTCCCACAGCGACGGTATTGCATGGTATCATAACGTTTATCATTGGCTTGATAATGGCCAGGATCGAAAGAGTCGTTTATTTTCATTTTTACTATTATTATCTAATTAATTTGAACAAACCCCTAAGTTAGCAAATCTTTTAAGTTTAGGAAGGCCTTGAAGAGCATATGCGCATTATACCAAGCTTAGGCATACTTTTTGGCAGGAAAAAACTCAAGCTAAAACCAGGCAAGATATGGTATGCCCACTATAGCTTTATGTAAACAGCGTCATTAAATTTTATTCTTGGTTTGGGTACATTGGCCCTGCCTATATGCAACCAAAATAATTTTATAAAAACTTTTGGTTCAATTCTTAGTCTTCCTTCAAAATAAACTCCTCCAATTTCTCGACCATTTTCATGCTTCCGCAAAAAATTGCTTCCCGTTGGTGTAATTCGGTAGGTTCTATATCCAGAATTCTTTTAGTCCCTGTGGTAGCTTTACCCTTGGCTTGTTCCGTAAGAAAAGCTATAGGGTTACATTCATATGTCAGACGTAATTTACCATTTTGCTTAGGTCCGATCCTTGGATACATATAGATACCGCCCTTTATTAAATTTCTATGGAAATCTGCCACCATTGCCCCTATGTACCTTGACGTGTAGGGCCTATCCCCTTCCTCCTTTTGGCAATATTTTATGTAAGCTTTTACCCCCTTGGAAAAATGAACGTAGTTTCCCTCGTTTACGGAATAGATCTTTCCGGTTTCCGGGAATTGCATATTGGGATGGGAATGATAAAAGGTGCCCAGAGCGGGGTTTAAGGTAAACCCGTTTACCCCGTTACCCGTCGTAAACACCAACATGGTTGAAGTACCGTACATAACATACCCCGCAGCTACCTGGTCTTTTCCAGGTTGCAAAAAGTCCCTCAACTCTACTGGACTGCCCAATGGGGATATCCTCCTATAAATTGAAAATATGGTACCTACAGAGGCGTTTACATCAATATTGGAAGAGCCGTCCAAGGGGTCGATGAGTACAACGTATTTATTATTATTATTACCGTCAATACTATTCACGGCAATAAAATCTTCCTCCTCTTCCGAGGCAATACCACATACTATACCTCGCTGTATAAGGGTCTGAATAAACTTTTCATTGGCATAGACATCCAGCTTTTGTTGGTCTTCCCCTTGAACATTGGTATTACCGGCGTCACCCAAAATATCCACTAGACCGGCTTTGTTTACTTCATGGTTCGTAATTTTGGCAGCGAGCCTTATGGCATTTATCAGTTTTGACAATTCTCCAGTGGAATATGGAAAGGAGGATTGATTGTCAAAAATAAACTCTCCAAGTGTTCTTTTTTGATTTGTGTTGGTCATAGGATAGAATTAATCGTTCTAGAATTAGTGTTTTTAATGGGGCAGAAGGTCATATTTCTTTTTCATTGACCAAGAGGTCCTAATCTTAAAAATAGGCTATGACCGCTAAAATCCCCATAATTGCTTCTACAACATTTTGAGTTGATGCTTGTTCAGTAATAAGGTAGTGACTTTTTTAACGCCATCAAAGTATTCCTTGCTTGATTGAAGTCTTTTAAACTTTATTTCAAATAAAAGACCTCCTTTAATTCTAACGAAACCGGACTGTTATCCGCATTGGTCTCCATTAGGTCTGCCATATGTGCCCACCAATCCCTACAAATTTGGGTATCGGCAATGGCGTTCCATTTTTCTTCCGATTCCAATTCCGCGTAACCAAACAATATATGGGTTTCAGGATCGAAAAATATGCTATAATTGTGAACCCCATGCATTTTCAGCACCTCTTCCAACTCCTTCCATATTGGATTATGTCTTTGCGTATATACTTCTATACTGTTAGGATAGACCTTCATTTTAAATGCTTTTCTTATCATATCTATTTTTTATATGGGTTAGTGAAATAAAATTAAACCAGGCATGAACCATTCTTCACAAATTTAAGCCATGGGGTAAATTCATGTATCCTGCACAATGCTGCTATTGGCGTTCGTTATGCCTCCCAAAACTCTAAACCCAAGCTGAAACAGTATAGTACAGGATGCAATAGAAAACAATATTTTTTAAACTTGTTTTTCAATATTATAACAATCCTACTATACCAATGAATGTAGTGTCCGGAAAAACCAGGCAGAATTAATTATAAAAATAACTTTGGCACAGAAAGCGCTCTAGAAAAATGGAATTGGAAGAATAGCATCGTAAATTGTCTCAGATTTCACTCTTAATAACTTGAGTATCCTCTAATCAAGAATCATACGCATGAAAAAAAATAACCATATCATTGTCCTATTTGGTATTATCCTAATGACTTCTTGTGGATATAAAAAGACAAAAATTGAACCTAAAGAAAAGGATAAACCCAACGTTTTGTTTATCGCCATAGACGACCTCAACGATTGGATCGGAGTTTTAGGGGGACATCCCCAGGCCAAAACACCCCATATGGACCGGCTGGCCCAACGTGGCGTTCTTTTTAGCAATGCGCACTGTCAGGCTCCGGTATGCAATCCCAGTAGGGCAAGCGTTATGACCTCCCTGTACCCAAGTACCTCCGGTATTTACTTTTTAAATCCAGATATAATAGAATCTCCTGTGGCAAGCAAAAACATAGTAATGCCAAAGCGGTTTCAGCAAGAAGGCTATAATGTCTTTGCTGCAGGAAAGATCTTTCATAATGGGAAAGGAATCAACGAAACCCATATTCCAAATTATGCAGGGCAATTTGGAGGGTTTGGCCCTATGCCCGAACAAAAAATAAGCACATATCCCGGACATCCTTTATGGGATTGGGGCGTTTACCCGGAAAGTGATGATCAGATGCCCGATTATAAAATTGCAAGCTGGGCGGAGAAAAAATTGACAAAAAAGCAGGACCAGCCCTTCTGGATGGGCGTTGGATTCTACCGGCCACATGTGCCGCAGTTTGCTCCCCAAAAGTGGTTCGATATGTATCCCTTGGAATCTTTGCAACTGCCAAAAACAATTTCTGATGACCTAGATGATATTCCCCCGTACGGCATCGATATCACACGCTTGAAACATGTGTCCCCAACTTTTGAATGGGTCACTGAAAATGAGGAGTGGAAACCACTTGTACAGTCTTATTTGGCCTGTGTAAGTTTTGTGGATGATCAGGTAGGCCGGGTGCTCGACGCATTGGATAATGGCGATTATGGAGACAATACTTATGTTGTATTGTTCAGCGATCACGGATTTCATTTGGGTGAAAAAGAACGCTTTGCCAAACGTAGCCTATGGGAAGACGGGGCACGAGTGCCAATGATCATTGTAGGGCCCGATATTCCTAAAGGGAAAGTTATTAATAAGCCTGTACAATTACTTGACATCTACCCTACCTTGCTGGAATTATGCCATCTAAAAACCGATCCAAAGCACGAAGGCAATTCCTTAGTACCCCTATTAAAAAATATGGACCCCGAATGGCCGCATTATGCCCGAACCTGTTTTGGGCCTGGTAACTATGCCATCATATCGGAACAGTATCGTTTTATACAGTACAACGATGGGTCCGAGGAGTTTTATGATCATAAAAATGACCCGCAAGAGTGGAATAACGTGATATCCAGCCCGGAATATGCCGAAGTTATTGGGAAGCACAGAAATCAAGTGCCCACGAACAGGCATCATATCCTCGGCAATGGTTCCACAGGTCACGAGTCCTATGAGGCAACCGAAATAGAGAACCATTAGACTTGATGTTGTTCTACATTTACCGAGTTTTCTACAAACATAAAAGGCTTCCAAGAGATTGGAAGCCTTTTATTTACTATTGATCTTATTAGGATTACCTGCCATAGACCTTGCTTATCAAGCTTTTTAAGCTGGCAAGATTGGCCTATTTTTCATGGCGGTATCTATTATTTTTAAAACACGTTCTCTTTCAGCTCCTTGTAAAGGCAATCTTGGAGCTCTGACGTTTTCGGTTCCAATACCGGTCGCTACTTCCGCCAATTTAATGTTTTGTACCAATTGCGGGCTAATATCCAACTCCAATAGAGGCATAAACCAGCGATAGATTTCCATAGCTTCATCAACCTTAGCGGCTTTTACCAAATTATAAATAGCAACTGTTTCTGCGGGATAGGCACAAACCAATCCGGCTACCCATCCGTCTGCACCTGTTACCAAACTTTCCAAGGCAAGTGTATCCACACCGGTCAAAACTTTTAAGCGATCGCCAAAACGGTTCTTAAGTCGTATTACATTGGTAATATCCCTTGTAGATTCCTTAACTGCCTGAATATTATCACACTTAATCAACTCCTCGAACATATCCAGAGTTACCTCTATTTTATAATCCACAGGGTTGTTGTAGATCATTATCGGCAAGGAAGTACTTTTGGCTATCGCCGTAAAATAAGTTACGGTCTCAAAATCCGTGGCCTTATATCTCATGGGAGGCAAAAGCATTAATCCATTGGCCCCAATAGATTCTGCATGTTGGGCCACGGCAATAGCACCTTCGGTTGTTTGCTCAGCGATATTGATAATTACCGGAATTTTATTATCCGTAATAGACAAGGTAGTCTTGATAAGAATTTCCTTTTCCTCGGGTTTTAGAGTGCTGGCCTCTCCTAGGGTTCCACCTAGGATAATCCCGTTAACACCAGCTTCCATTTGAGCTTTTATATTTTTTTCAAACATCACAAGATCTAGCTGATCATCCTCAGTGAACTTGGTTGTTACTGCTGGCATTACGCCTTCCCATTTTATCATGTTATTCATTATTTTAAAACAAAAATAGATGATATCATTAGAAAAAGTATTTCAAAAATTAGCAGGTCATCATACTATATTATCTTAAAAATATTCAGAAGTTTTTCCCATTAAATTTTTGGAACTAGAAATTCAAATTAGATTAAACCAAGAATCTAGAAGAGCAAGTTGCAGGGTTCCTATAAATAGACCTAAACCCAAAGATATTTTCATCCTTATATTTTAATTCTCTAAAGGGTTAACCCTTAATAGTACCGTTGATTTTGGTTTCAATGTCAATTTTAACTGTCTGGTGGAATCGTACAAGATTGTATTTTCCAATGGATCTATCACCTGGGCGTTAAATGGAAAATTGATGGTCCGTTCCCCGCCTTCTATGGTATGTATACCCATCCAGTTTCGGCCTATATAGAATACATCCTCTGTCTCAATATACCTATGTACACCAGCCTGTTCCCATGTCTCCCCCAATTCCGAGGCCGACCATTTAAGTTTTCCGTCCCTAAACAATTCCCCTCCATTGGGATCGAAGATTTTGGTTCCTTTACCACTGGTCCATAGAACGGTTATTCCCTGTTTGTTCCATTTTTTAATTCTAGACTCCTCCTTGGAAGTGAGTTCAAGAAACCCCATTAGCCAAACTACCTTGTATTGCGATGTTGGCATACTTTTTAAATCCGTTCGAAGAAATAGGTCGTATGAAGTCCCTGTTTTTGCCAGTGGATAACGGTTAGATAAAATATTCTCTGTAAGATGGCCATAGGTTGGGTCCCAAAAAGAGATTTCTTCATCTACCACTACCCCTACCTGTGGTTTCATCTTTTCTCCCTGTGAAGGGGGAAAGGTGCTGTGAAATTGCTGTGTCTTCTTTAATACATTCAATAGTTCAGGATCACTAAACCACCCGCCCCACATATCGAACCACCAGCCTCCATACCCATAGGCCAGCATTCTTGCCGTGTTTTTCCATAAAAATGCTACCGAGGTGTCCATATCTTCGGGGCCTAGCCATACCCCGCTCTCATACTGTCCTGGAGGTGCTATGCCTTTTGAACGGTCTTTCAACAAGGTGGTTATGGACGTTCGCGTATCGTTTTCCGTAAGCCATAATTTGCCATGGAGGTGAACCGAATTTACCGCTGCCATTGCCGGCCAGTCCTCCCCTATCACTCGATTGTACACATTTGGGCTCGACAGATAATCCAGATCCGGACAATCCAACAACTTTGCCAGGGCACCGTGTCCGCGCCTGGCGTCCCCCACAAAATAATGGTATCCGGAAAAGGCTCCCGTCAAAAGCTTGCCGTGGCTCTTTTCTTTGACAATTTTGCAGAAATAGGCAATGTTATCTACTAAGACCTCTGCCTGGAAGCGATAGGTATCAATATAGTTTTGATCCTTATCGGGATTCCTCCATTCCCTGCATTTTACAGGTTCATCTATATTGGCCAAATGGGCATTGTCAAAAGTAAGTGAAGGGTTGTTCCATGCCTTTCTCAAGGCATCATTGTTCTTGTAACTTTCCTTTAACCATTGCCTAAAAGCCAGTAAACGGGCAGGGTTTTGATCCTGATATTGTTTGGGATGATAAAACCATTCCTCTGTTAGGCCACTTGCAACATGTATTCCCGCCAAATATTGGGAGTATTTGGAAGCTAAAAGCCAATCCAAACAGTCACGGAATACCTCCGCCGTTTTTTCCCTCCATACTTCCGAGGCAAAACACTGACGAAAAGTAGTGCCATCCGGGACATGTGCTGAGGCTTCCGGGTATAATTGCGTCCACCATTCCGGGGGATCCAGATAAAAACGGATAATAACCTTTGCCTTGGGATCCGCTTCTATAATCTTTTCAAAATCCTTTACCAAGCTGGTAAAATCATATTCACCTTCCCCTAACCAAATGGGTGATCTAAAAGCACCTATACCAGAAATGGTATTTATTCCTCCTTCTCCCAGATAGGCCGGAATGTTATAAATATGGATACCCGTTGCCGCTATTTCCTTGTAATATTGTTCCTCTCCTAAATAGGACATGTAGGCATATGGCGGATAGGTTTCTCCGTCAATTACCAGGGAGGGATTACCTTCTGTCCATTTTATTGCTGCCTTGGATTGTGCTTTGACCTTCATATTCCCAATGAAAAACAGTGCCATTAGGAGAAAAAAATGATAGGGTTTATTAAATAAGCACCAGGTAAAATCTCTTTTCATTTAAACTTATATAATCCTTAAGTGGATAGGATTAGGTAAAAATAATAATCTAACCTAACTCTCCAAGCCGTACTTTCAAAAATCAAAAAAAACAAGTAGCTGCCCCAGTTACAGTTTACACCAATATAAGACCAGGTTCAGAGATTCCAACAAATAATAGGACCATCAACTATTCCCTTTAAATCTCCTGGATTCTTGAACACAAATTGAATGTGTAGAAAACAAACCCAAACGGTATTTTAGTAAAAACGAATTAAAGCTTTGCCCAATTGCAGAACTGGGACCTTTTCGCAATTTTAATAAAACTAAAAAGGCTTCCAATATCTTGGAAGCCTTGTATTTGTTGTTGTAATCGTAAGCAGATTAGCAGTGATGGTACTTTCCCATATATGATTTAAGTTCAGGACCAATACAAATCACCCGCAATCCATTGATTATAGTCCATTGTTCAAATAGCCCTAAAGACGGGTTTTGGAAATTCTAAAATCTTCTATTTCCATAGAGGTAGTAGGGAGTTTGGCCCCTAACAAACGGCTACCATTTTGGGTTATTAGGAAATCGTCCTCTACACGTATTCCTCCAAAGCTTTTGTATTCTTCCAATTTATCGTAGTTGACGAATTCAAAGTATTTATTTTCACTCTTTCTCAGTTCTATAAGTTCTGGGATGAAGTAAATTCCTGGTTCTATGGTTAAGACCATTCCCTCTTCCAAGGCCCTTCCCAAGCGAAGGGATTTAAACCCAAACTCTTTGCTTTGATGTATGTCATCGGTATATCCAACATATTGCTCTCCCAAATTTTCCATATCATGGACATCCAGTCCCATCATATGCCCCAATCCACATTGAAAGAACAAGGTATGGGCGCCTGCCTCCACGGCCTTATCCGCATCCCCTTTCATTAACCCTACATCAATTAGACCTAGCACTATTTCTTTACTAGCAGCAAGATGCACATCTCTAAATAGCTGTTTGGGTTTTAGCATCCCAACAGCGGTTTTATAAGAGCTATAGACTATATCATAAATTTCTTTCTGTTTAGGACTGAAGGTGTTGTTCACGGGAAAAGTCCGTGTAAGGTCGCCTGCATATCCTGAAAAATTCTCCGCTCCACAATCGCACAGCACCATATCACCCTCTTTTAAAAGGTTTCCCCTAAAATGATTATGAAGTATTTGTCCGTCTATAGTTACTATGGAAGGAAAAGAGGTATTATTCCCGTTGGCCATTGCAATATTTTGAACCGCTCCGAACAAATCTGCCTCGGTCATTCCCGCTTCTGCGATCTCCATGGCCTTATATTGCATTTCCACGGTTGTATTTACCGCTTTTTCAATTTCTTCGATCTCGGCACTGGACTTTATAGACCTCAGTTTTACTACGGCCTTTATCAAATTGGTAGAAACCTTTTTTGAAACCTCAGTAGCTGGTAAATTAAACAGTTCCGATAATTTTAAATTATGTTCTGGGCGATAGGGCGGTAGATAATGAACCTGTCTCCCTTTGGCCATTGCACTTTTTATATAACCTTCAAGACTTTTAGAGGGGCTTACATTGGCTACCCCTACTTTATGGGCCTGCTCTTCCAAAGAATCGATGGGCCCCGTAAAGACAATATCATCAATGGATAAATTATCTCCAAAAACAATCTCACTGTCTTCATCCAAATCCATTATAGCATTCAATCCAGGTATTTGAAGTCCAAAGAAATAAATAAAGGAACTATCCTGCCTATAGGGATAGGTGTTATGTTCAAAATTTATTCCACTTTCGTCATTTCCAAGGAAAAGAATCAATCCATCGCCCAGCAATTCCCTTAACTTTTTCCTTCGTTTTATATATTCCTCCTTTGCAAACATAGATTTGATGATTTATATCGAAACAGATAATTCCCTATAGAATACCAATGATATCCCCTTATAATTTGTAATAAACTCTTGTGATTATTTACCTCCGGCAGGTAAGTTCTTTTTCCAAAAAACTTCCATTGTTTCCCTTAGGTGATATGAGGTATTTTCCCGTTCATAAATTGAATGTGCCCTCATTGGATAAGACATCATATTAAAGATCTTATTGTGCTCTATCAATTTGTTGACCAACATCTCAAAACTCTGATAATGTACGTTATCGTCCGCAGTACCGTGTATGATCATTAAATTTCCCTCTAAGTGCTGTGCGAAATTAATTGGAGATCCATCGTGATATCCCTTGGCATTATCTTCCAACAGCCCCATATATCTCTCCTGGTAGGTAGCATCATAAAGTCTTTGGTCTGACACAAAGGAAACGGCCAATCCTGAGGAATAGATTTCGGGATACCTAAACATACAGTTCAGTGTCATTTGGCCTCCACCACTCCAGCCCCAAATTCCAACTCTGGACGGGTCCAAGAAATCATAGGTATTTAAAATTTCCTTAGCAGCCTTGCTCTGGTCTTCCGATGCAAGAATCCCTATTTGCCCATAAATGGATTTACGCCATTTATTACCTCTAGGGGTTTTAGTTCCGCGATTGTCCACACTCATTACAATGTACCCCTGTTGGGCCATATACTGGTCCCAAAGACTGCCGCCACCCCAATTGTCCTGAACGGTAGCACCTGCAGGCTCTCCATAGACATAAAACAACAAAGGATATTTTTTTGTAGCATCAAAATCCTTTGGCTTAATCATCCAAGCATCCAAAACCTCATCTCCAATATCTACCTTTACAAACTCTTTAGGATTCAATTTCAAGGCATCAAATTTGGCCTTTAGTTCCTTGTTATCCTCCAAAACTCTTTTTACCCTGTGGTTGGGAAGACTTATCAAGGAATATACGGGAGGGGTAACCGCATTCTGAAATACCTGGATTCCCCATTTGGCGTCATTGGATATTTGATAAGAGCTCTGCCCTGCATTTGAGCTCGGAGTTATCCTTTCGGCTTCGCCTTTTCCATCTATACGGCTCCTGTACAAATACCTTTGGGTGAAATTATCCGGGGAAGCAATATAATACACATACCCTCCCTTTGGATCTATACAGTTAATCTCCACCACGTCAAAATCTCCTTTAGTGATAGGCTGTACCACACTTCCATCCCTTGATACCTTATAAAGGTGCAACCATCCATCCCTCTCACTGGACCAAGTAAAGTACTTTTCATTGTCCAACCACCGTACATCATCATGAATATCCAAAAAAGCATCATCCTTTTCTGTCAATATATTAGTGAGTTCCATAGTCTGGATATCCCCAATAAAGACTTTATTGGTGTTTTGTCTACGATTTAATTGTTGGATCATTACCTCATTTGAATTGGGAATAAAATCCATACGTGCCAAATAATTGTTCTTTGGATCACCTGGAACCTTGAACCATTTTGAAATACCATTTTCCACAGATACCACCCCAACTTTTACAGTTGAAAGTTCCGTGCCTACCTTTGGATAAGGCATTGGAATAGGTTTGGAGTATATGGAATCTACATTGTTGATCATGTAAAAGGTCCCTACATCCTTGGTATTCGATTGCCAATAGGCAATATTTTTACCGTCAGGGCTCCACCTGAAGCCATCCCTACAATTTAATTCCTCTTCATAGACCCAATCGAAAGTACCATTTACAATATTATCACCTCCATCCTTAGTGAGCTGATCTATCTTATGATTTTCCAGATTTTCCGAATATATATTCAATTCACTCACATAAGCCACTTTGGAAGCGTCTGGTGAAAATTTAGCAAACATCAAGGTCGCCGAAGGCAAAGATTGTCCCAGCCTTGCCAATTTATTGGTCTTCAGATCCAACACCCAATAATCGCCACGTGTGTGATACCTCCAAACTTTACGTGTATTGGTAAATAGAAGAAGTTTGTTGTTATCCAGGGACCATTGGTAATCCGAAATGGTAATAGGTTTACTTTCTCCCTTAGGAATTAATTGGGTAGCAGAGACCAAAACCGATCTTGCACCACTTTTTGCATCATACTTAACAATATCCCTACCCCCGATTTCTTTATTGGCCTCTAGAGTAGAATATCCTTTATTGTCCTTCATCCAGCGCACCGGACCAAAACCCTTTTGACCGTATATACCATTCTTATAAATATCATTTAATTGTAAGGTCGATCCATCTTGTGCCAGACCGTTACCAATAAAAAACAAAAAGCACAGTATGCTTCCTAAAATCCCTTTTTTCATAACTATTATTATATTCTAAATACCATTATTCAGTAACCCGAACCAAAAGTAACACTTCCCAAAAAAATCTTACATGTATCGGAACAACAATATTACAAAGTCCATCGGCAGGGCATATTGCCCAAATTAGCAAATAGTGATACTATTTTAGAAGTCGATTTTAAGAAATTATTGAACAGCCCTATAGTTTAGGAAGAAATAAACCGCTTGGTCGCCAGTTATACCAATACCTTCTAGTCATTATTTAGATTTGACCGATATTCCATAGGGGACATCCCTGTGTATTTTTTAAAATGCTTATGAAAATTGGATAAATTGTTGAATCCACTTCCATACCCACAATCCGAAATACTATAATTGTCATTATGCAGTAGTTCACAGGCACTACCAATTCTAACCTCTGCCAAATATTGGGAAAATGTTTTCTTCGTCTTGGTTTTGAAAAACCTACAAAAACCCGTTGGGGACATATGGGCCAAATCGGCAATTTCAGAAAGCGTAATTAAATCCCTATAGTTTTCTTTTACGAAAGCACAGATCTTTGCGATTTTCGGGTCATTTTCAACACCAATTTTACTGGGTGCCGCCTTAGGTGATAATATCATTACATTATTATCCCTAGAGGCCACATTGAGCAACTTCAAAAACAATAAAAATTTATTTAGACCTGTACTCGTGGTAAGCTCCTCAATATAATCTGTTAAATATGTTGCACTATCCCTGTTCACCTTTATCCCATAGTGTGAAGATTCTATCAATTTATTAATTCTGTAAGCCTCGGGCACATTTCTCAAGGATTCCTTGATTTTATCTTGATCAAAAAACAGTGAAATGGCCTTGGAACCATTATCAGAATTCTCTATGGAATCATTAGTGGTCTTTAAGGCATGAGGCAAATTCCTACCAAAGAAATACACATCACCCTTTTCATAAGGAACTACCTTGTCCGAGACAAAAAGAAATCCACTTCCCTCTTGAATCATGGTAATTTGAAATTCCTTGTGATAATGAATCTGCTGATAAAATTTATTTACATTCCACTTTTCCACGACTGGCGTACCGCTTTCCGGTAACAAAACATTATAAGGCTGTGCGTTCATATTCTATGGATTATAAAAATTATCTGTAAAAAATATTTATCTAATTGAAATTGGATGAAACACGCAACTTATATTCCGTAGGCGTCATACCCTTAATAGTTTTAAAATGCCGGTGAAAACTTGAGATATTGGTAAATCCGGAATTAAAACAACTTTCAGTTGTATTATGGGTTCCGGCCCTAATAAACTCACAAGCCTTGGTGATCCGCAATTCAATAAGAAATTGTATGTAGGTTTTTTGTGTTCTGGACTTAAAAAATCTACTAAATGTAGGCGGAGTCATTTTAAAATGACCAGCTACATCGGCCAACGAAATTCTTTCTTTAAAATTGGATTCGGTATAAGCAAATACCTCATTGATCATATGAATGTCCTCATCGACCAAATCGGCCTCTATTTCCTCACGAGCCGAAAGATAATCACCTTGATTGCCATTGGAAATAAAATCCAATATATCCAGTAGTTCAAGAACCTTATCAAAATCGTCCATATTCCGCAACCGTCGGATTTTGGAAAGAATTTCCGGAGAATTGCCAGCACCCAACTTATAACCCAAGGAGGCATTATCCAATAAATTCTTAATAGTGCTTGTTTCAGGGTTTTGCTCGAATAGAGATTCAAAAACATTCCTATTAAAAAAAATACTGATCCTTCTAGCACCGGATCCCATGTCGTCTGCTTCAATTTTATCCTCGGTTTTAAATCCATGAGGCAAATTACTGCCAAACAGATACACCTCGCCCGGCTCAAAACAATAGGTTTCTGAACCGGCCAAGAGATAACCACTACCCTCCACTATACAGGTGAGTTGACATTCCTCGTGAAAATGGACCAGATCGTAAACATGATCGTCATCGCATTCTTCTACGCGAATCGACATATTTTTCTGCATTGGCACCTTAAAAGCAATTACATTTGACATAAAATCACTTTCTAATATTAAATTAAAAAGTTAATTTACAAAAAAAGTCTTAACTTCAGCTATAATATTATATAAAAATATGACGGTGAATGCATAGATTTGAACAATAGATAAATAACTATGACCGCGTTTAGCAAATTATAAATTTCGGATTTATAAACTAAGAATATAAAAAAGCATAAAATTACCAT
Source organism: Arenibacter sp. S6351L (assembly GCF_023016025.1). Lineage (NCBI taxonomy): Bacteria > Pseudomonadati > Bacteroidota > Flavobacteriia > Flavobacteriales > Flavobacteriaceae > Arenibacter > Arenibacter sp. S6351L. The sequence goes on from NZ_JALKBB010000010.1 coordinate 100,072, forward strand.
TCACATTAAGATCTTATATAATTATATCTATGAAAACATATCCCAGTATTTTTAATGACGTAATAGGCCCGGTAATGAGGGGGCCATCCAGTTCGCATTGTGCAGCAGCACTAAGGATAGGACGAATTTGCCGGGATTTAATGAACAATATCATTGAAGAGGTATATATAGAATTTGACCCCAATGGATCTTTGGCCACGACCCACTCCGGACAAGGCTCTGATATGGGGCTTTTTGGCGGACTATTGGGCTGGGATGCCGACGATGAGCGGCTTAAGGATTATGAAATGCACATTAAGAATGCCGGAATCAAAATAGATATAGACATTCACCCCATAGGTGCCGACCATCCCAACACCTATAAAATCACCTTAAAAAACAAGACCGAGACACACCAAGTTATTGGCCTCTCTACCGGTGGCGGTATGATCGAAATTATTGAAATAGACCAAAGTCCGGCATCCCTGATGGGCGATTTTAACCTGACCTTGATTTATAGTGATTCCGCTCCAGACCTTTTGGAGTCCATTTCAAAAATGAATCTAGGAGAAGCATCGCTACATTCCGGTTCCGCTAAATTCATCTTGGTCCAATCCAACGAAGTGGATCAACAAAAACTTCTACAAGAAGTCTCCAAGTTGGAAGTACCTTTAAAAATACGGACCCTTGACCCTGTACTCCCAATAAAATCAAGAAAAAACCTTTCTGTACCATTTATTACAGTGGAAGAGCTATTGGAATACAACAAGGACAAAAACCTTAATCTTTGGGAGTTGGCTGCCGACTATGAAAGCCAAAGGGGGAACATCACCAAGGAGGCGGTTATGGACAAAATGGGACGCATAGTGGACATCATGGAAAATTCCATTAAACTTGGCCTTAAAGGAACCCATTACAAAGACCGTATATTAGGAAGTCAATCCCTCATCTTCAAAAAAAATAAGGAAGAAAAGAAACTTATTCCAGGTGATGTTTTGAACAACTCTATTATGTTCACCTCATCCATGATGGAAATAAAAAGCTCCATGGGCGTTATAGTGGCAGCCCCTACCGCAGGCTCCTGCGGTGCCTTGCCCGGAACTATTATAGGCACCGCTACTACTTTAGGATTTTCCAGGGACCAAATGATACAAGCCATGCTGGCCGCAGGATTAATTGGAGTATTCATAACGGCCCACGCCACATTTTCGGCCGAAGTTGGGGGTTGTATGGGGGAATGCGGATCTGCCTCAGGAATGGCGGCCGCTGGAGTAGTAGTTTTAAAGGACGGAACCCTATCCCAGTCCCTTGCAGCCGCCTCCATGGCTCTACAAAGTTCCTTAGGTTTAATTTGCGACACCGTAGCCGACAGGGTTGAAGCTCCATGCCTGAACAGAAACGTGATGGCCTCCTCAACAGCAATCTCTTGCGCCAACATGGCACTATCCGATTACGACCAGGTTATTCCGCTTGATGAAGTAATAGAAACCATGAAAAGAGTTGGAGATGCCATTCCACACACCTTGAGATGCACCGGACTAGGAGGTTTGGCCATAACAAAGACAGCCAAAAAAATTGAAGCTGCCCTTCAGCACAACAAATCGGTTCCCAGAAAAGTATCCTATAAATCCTGCTGATATAGCATTCACACTGCTGTCAGAATTCTCGGCACAGACCAACAACCGTTTACTCTCATAAATTTGCAAGGGGCAAAACTTTTTACATTATTCAAAGTTTTGCCCCAATAAATTTTACATAAAGCAAATATTGAAAGTTAAGTTTCGATATTCCAAAATATACGCTATTTCCAGGTACTTTACACCACACAGCACCTTCTTAACCTTTTGTTAATATAGTACACCAATACGCTAAGATACCGCCTATTTTGTGTGCATATATAATTTAAATTTACACTATTATTAACACAGGTTTAATAAGGTTTTAATTTTTATTGACACCAAACTGCAATAAGGAGCAATAACGGTTTAATTTGTTCCCTCTTATAAAGGTAATATGACCTTCCACCTTAAAGGACGTATTAAGCCATAACTCTTAAACATTGGCCCAAGTATTTAACTAAAACCCCATTAAACCCAAACAATGCTGTAATGCAGCGAATCTAACTGACAACAACAGAACATTATCTAACATTAAACATTTTATGGTATGACAAAAAAAACCAAGCTTAGGCAAGAATTACCCCGGAAGTTTAAATTTGACATGGTCATAAAGCCGTCCTTAACTCTTTTGCTAGGTGCAATGGTGGCTTTTCCCAGTAGCAATTACGCTTCGGAAACAAACGTTCTCAACGCGGCAACAAGCCTCAAGACCTCAACCTATTCCAGTGAACAGAGCAACCCCCAACAACAAATTACAGGGGTAGTTTTAGATAATAATGGCCTTCCTTTACCTGGAGCCAACATATTGGAAAAAGGAACCACCAACGGTACCCAAACGGATTTTGATGGGGAGTTCTCAATTTCTGTATCCAATCCAAACGCAGTATTGGTAGTTTCATATTTAGGATTCGTCAACAAGGAAATAAGTGTATCCGGACAATCCAGCATTTCCGTGACCCTAGAAGAGGATGCTTCCCAATTGGAAGAAGTAGTAGTAACGGCGCTAGGTATTACAAGGGAGAAAAAGGCTCTTGGATATGCGGTTCAGGAACTTTCCGGTGACGACATTAAAAACACCTCTGAAACCAATGTCATTAACGCTTTGGCCGGAAAGTCGGCCGGGGTTTTAATTAACAATTCAAATGGTAACGTAGGAGCTTCTTCGAGAATAACGATTCGAGGAAACCAATCCCTTACAGGTAATAACCAACCCCTGTTCGTTGTAGATGGAATACCAATAGACAATACCATTGTATCCAGTACACGTGGAGGTTACGACTTTACGGATATGGGTAACGGTGCGGCGGACATCAACCCCTCAGATATTGCCGAAATGACCATTCTAAAAGGTGGAAACGCTGCTGCACTTTACGGTTCCAGAGGAGCCAATGGAGTTGTATTGATTTGGCTTTTTCTTTACAACTACTTCTTGCTTCTGCGCCCCTTCTTTACATGACGACACAAGTACCAACAATAGAACTACAGAAACCACTTTTATTAATTTTCTCATTTTACTACAATAAAATCCAACTACCTTAAACATTCATTTTAATCGAAAAGCACCACTTTCTGCTCATACCCCTTCCTTAAGAGGTCATCGGGAACAGAAGGCACATATTCACTGATTTTTTGGGCATCTCCGGCGCCTACATAATCCACATATACAAAGCCTGCACCACTAACCTTATCATTCCCTTTAAACTTAAATGACGACTGAAAACAGGTAACCCCTGCTTTAAGGTCCACTACAAACTTAGCAGATGTCATTTTACTATCCACTTGCACCGTTTGCTCTATATTACCAACTTTCAGGGAAGCACTTTCTATTCTACCCTCCAAAGCACCCTTACTGTTCTCCCCAATTCTTTTGCCCGACTCATTGGGCCACCTGTTTACTGACACCTCGTACCTACCGTCTCGAGCTACGTTTACCGTCCATATCTTTTCTCCATTCCTTGTATGTACATCATGGGAATACAGCGTAACCGGATTCTCATGCTCAGACCCTACATACATTGTGGCATATTGATCAAAACCTACAGAAACATCCTGCCACCAATCCTCATATCTTTTGTAAAGCTCTTCAACTACTTCGGGGTTTTCTTCCACCACATTATTCTTTTGCCCCCCATCTTTCTTGATATTGTACAATTCCTTTTCCTCCCTATTCACCAACCTCCAATCTTTGGTTATTACCTGGTATTCCTTATCTTTTACAGGGTATTCCACACGCTGGTTGTGGACTATTACCGCTCTATCGTCGTTCCATGTCTTAATTTCCCCGTTTAATAGTGGCGTTAAACTCCTACCATCAAACTTTAAACTATCCGCGGCCTTAAGCCCGCAAAGTTCTATAAGCGTGGGAAGTACGTCTATATGTGCAGAAAGTGCATCTATATCCTTTCCACCCTGAATTCCTCCTTTTGGCCAACGAATAAAAAACGGCACTCGGTGGGCATTCTCATAACCCCATATTTTCGCCCCTCGCATACCTGCAGTATAGCCTTCCTCCACAAAACCTGTTTCAAAATCCATCTCAACCCCTCCAAACCATGGACATGGACCATTATCCGTCATAAAAATGACAATGGTATTCTCATCCAATCCCAGCTCGGTGATCTTTTGAAATAAGGTAGCAACATCTTCATCTATTTTTTCCACCATCCCGTAATACTTTGCCAAACGTTCCGAAACCTTACCCCTAAAAGGCGCTACATATTTTTCGTCCACGTTCAAGGGCGCATGGGGCAAGTTGGTGGGTATATAGCAAAAAAATGGTTCGTCCTTATTTTTTTCTATATAATCAATAGCCTCGTTAAACCAAACCGTATTACAATAGCCCTCATATTTCTCAAATTTACCATTGTGCTTATAGGTATCATCATAATAGTCGTTTCCCCAAAAATCCGGAGATTGACCTATTCCTCCTCCCCCATGCACCAAGGCTTCCTGAAATCCCCGATCGTTAGGCCTAAAGGGATAATTTTCCCCAAGGTGCCATTTTCCAAAGACGCCTGTCTTATAACCATTATCAGTAAAAACATCTGCCATGGTAGTCATCCCCTCCTTCAACAGGGACCTCCCTCCTATGGTATGCCACACTCCTGCCCGGGCAGAGTAATTACCGGTCAGCAGGGCCGATCTTGTAGGAGAACAGGAAGGGTCTACATGAAAGTCGGTAAAACGCACACTCTCATTATAGAATTTATCCAAATTAGGAGTTTTAACATATGGGCTTCCAAGACTGGCCAAATCACCATATCCCTGGTCATCGGTCATAATAAGAATAACATTGGGTTTCTTATGTCCTGATTTTGTTACATCACTTTTCGCGACCTCCTTACAACTAAATACAACTAGCCCAAATGACAGGACTATAAGAATACGTTTTAATTTCCCCATTTAAATTTTTATTGATTGTGTGCCAGAAGCAGAAAAAAGATAAGTCGAACCTACCAACAAGTGAGATCTGGCTAATTACATTTTTAATTATTATGCTTGATCCCGGACAATTCCAAGTTTAAAATTTTCTCCAAGACCACGGAAACCGCACCAATGGAAGTTGCCTGATCACCAAAGGTGGAAGGTCTAATTTTAACCCTGGCGTTTCCAGGCAACAAATATTTGTCCCTTTTCTTTTCTATTAAATCGAAAAGTAGATCACCGTTCAAGGAAATTCCTCCTCCTATATACACGGTTTCCGGATTTAATAAATTTGCAATGGTTCCTATTCCCTTACAGAGATACTCGGCCACATCATCATATATCTTCATAGATGCAGGGTCACCCTTTTTTGCGGCCCGTGCTACCAACTCGGCGGTAATCAAGTCTTCATTACCATTACATAACTCCTTCAACATTTCCGATTTATTCTCTGCCAAGACCTGTTGGCCCAGGGAAGCTATTCTATGACCCGAAGCCAAAGCTTCGAGACAACCGTACATGCCGCATTTACATTGCACAGCGCTGTCCGTATCTACCGAAATATGTCCAAACTCCCCAGCAAATCCGGAAAAGCCCTTTAAAAGATTACCTTCAACCACCAAACCGGAAGCTATTCCGTAACCAATATTTATTACGGCAAAATTTTTCTGATTTTCCTTCACTCCCATCTTCAACTCTCCCAAAGCCATCAATCGCGTGGAATTATCATAGAAAAAAGGCAAATCCAAATGCTTTTCCAACTCCTTCCTCAAATCAATGTTTGTCCAACCGAAATCCGGGGAGGATTCAATAATTCCCGTTTCACTGTTGACCAAACCGGCAACTCCAATCCCAACTCCCCATATTTTGGCAGTGGCTTCTTTTCTGCTTTGAAGTTTATGGATCATCTTGATCACCTTATCAACAATACTGGAAAATCCCTTTTCCAATTCGGTAGGGACCTGTATCTCGGAAATAAAATTTGCATTAAGATCAACCATGCACCCTCTAATATAGGTGGCACCCAAATCTATACCGATTATATAGTTATTGTCGTTCTTAAACTTAACTATCATGGGAGGCCTACCACCACTGGAGTTACCTACTCCAAGACTTTCAACCAAACCGTCCACGTTTATCAATTCATCCACTATACGAGTTATGGATGGAGGGGTTAGTCCAGACTCCTTGGCTAAGGCAGAGCGACTAATTTGACTATTATGCTTAAAAAGTTTTAAAACAACTTTTTTATTGGCCAGATGCAAAGAGGCTGCATCCATTTTTGTATATTCTTTTTTCATTCAATTGAAGATTGTCTAAACCAAAGATATTAAAATACCTTTCATAAATGGTTTTTCATGAAAAATTTTTAAAAGATTATATCCATTTTAAATAGCAAATACAACATATAGACTAGTTAATTATAAATAAACCCATTAACAATCCAATGTGTGTAAATTTTCACTAAAAAAACAAACTTATGATATATGTATTAAAAAGAATGTTAAGGTAGACCATAGTGGGATGATGAAGGAATTCGAGCTTGGTGTATGGCAAATTATTTGGAACAATCTATTTAGAGCACTTGGCAACCTTAGTTGTAATTAGAAAAAAGTCAATCCGGATTTCTTGGCAACTTCAGCCATAAGAATGCACTAGCCGTGCATGCCAATAAATCTCAAAACAGAAGTCCATGGTGGCTAATAAAACAAGACTACTGTTTGCTTTTTAATCGCTTTTAAATTCGAATATAATTCATTACAATCTTGCCATATCCTTGCCAACAAAAGGCGAAACCACAAACAGATTGAGTAGAAATAAAAACAAATCCACTATTACATTTTAGACATGCTTAGCCATTCTTCTTTGGTTGCAGGTAATTTTTGATGCTCGAGCATTAACAGCCATTTTCCATTCTTCTTCGTCAAGAGTGCATCAAAGTGGATAAACCTTTCAGCTCGTTCCCCATTTTCATCCAGTAAATCATGCCTAAATATGCCCCTTTCAAAAGCCGTAGTAATATCACCTGTCCGCTCTGAAAATCGAAAATCCAAATTTACCTTGGTTATACCCTTATTAGTTTTTTCCAGTCCGTCTTTCCATTTTTCCAATGCCTCCCGTAAGGAATAACATACCTTGCCCCTATCCGAGACCAATATTCCATCTTCATGGAATGTTGCCCCATATCCCGCAACATCACCGGCTTCCACTTTTTCCTTTACTACATTCCAATACGCATTTAATTCGGTTATTCTGTTCTGTGCAAAAACATTACTGCTGAACAACAATCCTATGAACGCTACTTTGAATAATGCCTTGATTTCCATTTAATTCTACTTTTAATTATCAGTTCTAAAATATATCAATACTTGGTTTTCAAATCAAAGTACACAAAATAATTCGCACTTTGTGAATAATCCAACAAATTCAAAGACCCCTTTGGGATTGCAAAAGCCCTATTTAAAAGTACTTAAGCCCTAGGTCCGGGCTATAAATTGGAAACCACACTAAACGATTAGGATATTTACCCCAAAGCATCCAAACATTCCCATCCCAAACAATTACTTAGAACTGTTAAATCGCTCCATCCGCTGTTTCCTATCCGCACTTTCATAATGTTCTTTGGACCTGATAGGTGGTATGTGGTGTTCTCCTAGTGGGATCAACGAACTCTCTGGAAATGAAACAGGGTTGGACGGGATATGGGACCTCAACTTCGACTTTACCGACTGTAGGCTATCCACCTTATCCAAATTGTACCATTCTTCCGGATCATTCTCAAGGTTGTAAAGTTCACTGTACCCATCAATATAATCTATCAAATGCCAATTTTGGTAGCGTACGGAATAACTGCCGTAATCATAGGTGGTGATAATGGGTCTTATTACCTCCTTTTCGGGATCTTGCAGAATTGGCCGCAGGCTCACCCCATCCATATCCTCCTTTTCCGGCAGATTACAGAGATCTACCAATGTAGGGTAAATATCCATAAGGGAGGTAAGATTGGTGGTGGCTATACCATTCTTGGATCCGTTTGGCATCTTTTCAAGATTCTTGGGCACCTTTACCATCAGGACAGAACGGATAACGTTTTCCCACAAAGCAAATTTTCGCCAATGGTTTTTTTCTCCCAATTGCCACCCATGATCGGACCACAGGACCACTATGGTGTTATCTGCGTATGGACTTTGTTCCAAGGCTTCCAAAAGTCGCCCTACCATGGCATCTGAAAAAGCAATGGAAGCAAGGTAACCTTGGATGGCCTTTTTCCATTGGTCCGCCGCTGTTACATGTTTATGATAATTTCCTCCACGGGAAATCAATTCCTTTGCAAAGGGACCCAAATCTGTGATATCGCCTTCCATAAGGTTTGGCAACTCTATCTCATCCAAAGGAAACATATCAAAATACTTTTGGGGAACGTACCAAGGAAGGTGCGGCCGATAGATTCCTGCTGCAAAAAAGAAAGGCTTGTCATGTTCCTTTCGCAATTGATCGGAAATAAAATCTACGGTCTTATAATCGCCCATTTCTTTATCTTCAACGGAAAGCCCACTCCAGTCGAACATACTGTACATATGTTTAAAAGGCTTCATATTTGCCGGAGTCTTCTCCGGAAAAGGATCGTCTGGCATGGGCTTTTTTATGGACGGATAGTAGTCATCCCACCCCAGGGTGTCCACTTGCTGATAGTGGAATATTTTTCCGGCCCCTACCGTAAGGTAGCCGTTATTCTTAAAATGTTGTCCTATAGTAAGTGTATTGGAAAGCCTGGGAACCTTCCGCCAGTCCTGATAATTGGAATACATGCCCGAATTATAGGTATGCACCCCTGTAAGAACGGCCGATCTTGAAGGGTTGCAACCGGGACTTGGGCAGTAATTCTTGGTAAAATTCACCGAGTTCTTGGCAAATTTGTCCAGATTGGGGGTTATGGTCTGGGAACTGCCGGCAAGTGGCCGTATCCAATCGTTCATGTCATCCAGGGAAATAAACAGTACGTTGGGGTGGGCTACCAATTCCTTTTCTTTATCCTTTTCATCATTCTTACAGCCAACTATTAAAAAAACAAATACAACTACGGTCAGTTTAAAAGCTTTCCCGAAAAAAGAGGGGCTACATACAGTACAGTTCATGTTAGGGATTTAATATATTATAATTTCTTTATCACGTATCAATCACTTTTGCCAGTTTTCCGTCAGCCACAACAAAAGGAGTTATCTGGATTTCCTACAGTCGCCGTTGATAACCATAAAAATCTCCACAACCCAACCTTACAAAAGAATCTTTTTAGGTGATTTTAGAATTCTATCCGGATACACCTTAAGGTCGACAATATTGTTGCCAAAGTAAAAAAATACCAACAACAAGAAGTAGATAATTTTAACAGATGAATGGCATATATAAACAATTCTTCCAGTACTTATTTACACAAAACAAAACTTCAAGATTTCCCTCATAGAAAAAAAGTGCCTCCTATAAAAAAATAAATAATCTAAAAAATGCAACCTTTTATCTGTTTGGTTGTCTTTAAAACATCAATCATAAAATCTTGAGTAAATGAAAACAAAATCTTTTTACATAAGTCTTATTTTATTATTCGGTCTTATTTCATCCTGTGACCATGAAATAATTAGGGCACGGGGAGAAATTACCACTAGGGAAGTGAATATTACCGGCTACTCCGCTTTAAAAGTCTCGGATGCCTTCAGCATTTATGTCCGATTTTCGGATACGGAAGAAAAGATAGAGATTGAGGCAAATGAGAATCTACATGATAAGATTGTAGTTGAAATGACAAATGGTACCTTAGGTATCAGGTTAAGGAACCTAACAAGCATAAGGGGAAACCCAACCTTGAATGCGTACATTGTTACCAAAAGGATTACCGATTTTGATTTATCCGGTGCTTCCAAGGTTAGCTTGGAATCTGAATTGGTGGCTTCAGATGTCTCCATTGAACTAACGGGGGCTTCCGAATTTACCGGGGAATTGGATTCGGAACAACTGGAATTGGAAGCAGGTGGAGCAGCCGATATAGACCTCTTTGGAAAAGTTGACAAACTGGACGTTTCCCTATCGGGGGCAAGCACACTCAAGAACTACGATTTATTGGTCAAGGCATTGGATATCCGATTATCCGGGGCAAGTGATGCTTATCTTTCGGTTTCCGAAACCATAGATATCGATGCTTCAGGTGCCAGCAAATTGAGATATAAAGGGAGTCCCGTCATCCATAAAATAAAACTGTCCGGAGCTTCGGAAATTATTAAGAAACTATAGAAAAGCTATTGGTCAAGGTGTGAAACAACACTCTTAGCCAATAGCTCTTTTTTATACAAACACCACTTCAAGCAAACATCTTGGTAATGCCTTAAGAGGGAGATTTAAATTTATAATCGAATTCCTCGACTAGGCTCCCCAAGTTATTTGGAACCCCTATAGCATTAATTCAACTCTTTTGCATCCTTTTGCTAAAGACCAAAAACAGCACACCGCAAAGGAGCCATGCCGGTAAGGTAACAAAGGATAGAAATACATCAAATTGAACGGATATAAAATAGAACAGTCCAAAGCTTATAGCCCACGCAAAAAACACGGCTTTATTAAATTTTAAATTTGCCACTTCGGCATAATTCTTAACGATTCCTGCCTGCTTATGGAAAAAATGTTCGAACACGATAATGGCACCGAAAGGAGCCAATATAAACCCGTATAGGGCTACAAAACCAAGTAATTTCATCGCAAAGGCCGGAAAAAGGCCAGCTACTGTAGCCAAGGTCCCGGCAATTATGGTAACCCAAAAAGTGGATAGTTTAGGTACTATGGCCTGAAATGCCAGTCCTGCCCTGTATATAGTTGGGTTGGCTGTAGTCCATCCTGCCAAGACCACAGCAATTATTCCAAAGACACCTATGGCATTGTAAGCCAATGGTCCCGGCGCAACCGTGGGTGCCTCTCCATTTGCTAGGAGCCCCTGGGCTTCTGGTGATTTTAAATAAACGGCATATAACAGCGCTGCTGCTATCCAAGCCATATAATGCCCTACATACATACCCGCTGCCGTGGTCCATCCACTACTTGCCTTTTTCGCAAACCTGAATACCGATAGGTCGGACATTCCCACGTGCATGGCTGCATTGGCGAACCAGGACCAAATAACAACATGCCAGAAGGTATATTTGATCTGCCCTGGAAAAGGATCGGAACCCTCACCCCATATATTCCAAAATTCCGATATACTACCTACCCCCAACTGATTTAAAGCCACAATCCCACAGGCCAAAAATGCCAGTACTATCACAGGGGACATCCAGTTTGCGGCTTTGGAAACAGTTTCGTAGCCTTTGGAGGCTATCAATGAAATTACCGCACCAAGGGCAATAACAATAATAACCCACGTCATACCATTGGGCATGGTATCCGTAAGCTTGGGCATTTCCATATTAAAAGGAATTCCCACAGCTGTAGCCGAAACCGTGATCATGGAACCTGCCAAAAAACAGAAAAGCACTCCATTGGCCAAATTATAACCCGTAACCAAATTTTTGCCACAGATCTTTTCCAATTGGCAATACAAGGTCAACCTGTACTTTACGGCAATTTCTGCTGTCAGAAAACGCCAACTGAGTACGGCCAAGAGATTCCCTAACAGAAGTCCTACAATAAGATCGAAGGCACTTACCCCTGTTGTCAGGAACAAAGGTCCAATTACAAATTCGGTTCCTGCGGCATGTTCCCCTGCATACATCCCAAGAAAACTCTTCCAACTTTTCAGTTTGGATGTGGGTACTGGTACGCGCTCAAATTCTCCGCCTGCTATATCCTCTATTTCTTCTTCTATATTAAATTGGCTCATAGTGGTTGGTTATTATTTTAGGTTATGGTGGTTGGTTAAATATACTATTATGATTAACTTCTTAAGGTCAAAAAAAAATAAGTAGGTTCATCATCTTTTAAATTTCTTTATGCTACTAATTATTGAATTATAAAGGGCACATGTTTCTTTAATGCGTAGTTCTTTCTAAGGAATTTGGAGTTCAATCTTACGTCCGATATACATAGTGCCGCACCTAGAGCAGATCCCAAAGAGGAATCCGTAGTGCTTAGCTTCATATTTCTTAGATAGTGCGATATCAGTTGAATGTAAACGTCATTATCCGAAAACCCTCCATCTATATATAACTTCTCAATGTTATCCTTCCCACTAACTGTTTTAATACATTCCACTTGCAGCAAAACAAGTTCCACCATTAGTTGATGATAGGCGTGTGCATAGTTTTCGTATGGTATTTTGGTCTTTGGCGGCATATTCCTATCCACAATGCTAGTCCATTTGAACATATGCTCAAAGTTTTCAAGGATCTCCAGGTATATATCGTGATCAAAAGGGACAGTTTTATGAAAATCCACTGGAACCTGAAAATGTTCGGACAGCTTTTTAACTTGCTCCTTGTATTCATTACCAAGAAACAAACTTGAGGCTTTCACTGCCTTACCATTGATCCGCATATAATTGATACAATTTTTATCAATATCCGAATCTTTCAGCGCTTCTTCCGAAAAGGGGTTCATAGCAATGCTCCAGGTGCCTGTGGAAACCAATATAAACTTCTTTTTAACACTGCGTATATAGGGCAATAATGCCGCAGAGCTATCATGTATCCCCACACCTATCTTAATTCGTTTGCCGTTATAGTTCATATTGATACTGGTCTCGGTAGAAACGATCCTGGGTAATATTTTGTCGATCCCTTCTTGATAGACCCAATCGTGATAATCTTTTTTAGTATAATCCCATAGCGCCGTGTGGCAGCCAATGCTGGTATGTTCACTTACCGGTATACCCGTGAAGACAAAACTTAAATATTGGGGCAAATGTAGGGAGTACTTGATTCTTTTATAGATTTCGGGTTTTGTATGTTTCAGCCAGTACAGCTGAATTCCCGAATTCAACAGTCCGGAAACTGGGGAACCCGTAGCTACGGCAAAATCCAGTTCCGGACCATATTTTTCATTAAATGAGTCTATAATATCATGAGGAATCTCCTTGGTATAATTATAAAGTGGTGTTAACACCTCATCATTTTCATCCAAATGCACCAAGCTGGCACCATAGGTCGAAAAATTTATGGAGGTAATATCATACTTTTGGGCATCCAATATCCTGTCAAAAACCTCCTTCAACCATGTTTTTAATCGCTCCAAATCCTCAGTTGGGTAACCATCCTCATCATTAATATTCTCAAAGCGCGTATATTCCCTATACACTTCCTGAAAATCCTTATCGAATAGAAAGAATTTTTTATTGGTCTTTCCTATATCGAATACAGCCGTTACTTTCTCTTTCATTTGATTATATTATAATCCGGAAGCTATGCTGTTTTTACCTCTTACGTTGATCAAATTTTCCCTCACCTTAAGTGAACGATAGGCATTTAAGGGAGAAAGTGCACCACCGCTCTTACGTCTTGCTTCCTGCAACAAAGGCCTTACATCTGTACGATAGGCATTCTGAAGTATCTCCTGACAGCGAACTACGTCATTTTCCATTTGTGCCGTTCTCAATTGGTCCTGATCTATCAAAAGTGCCTTGGCATATGCTTCCTGGATGGCTTCCAAAGATTGGATCAGATCCTCCAAGGGGTCTTTTATATTATGACTGGCATCTATCATCCATGCCGGGTATGGATTTTGGGGATTATTGTTCATCCCATAGACCAATTCGTTAAAAATTAAAAAGAGGGCATAAGGTTTAATACTGCCTACGGTAATATCATCATCCCCGTATTTGCTATCATTAAAATGAAAACCGCCCAATTTGCCTTTCATCATCAAAGTGGCAACGATCTGCTCAATATTGGTATTGGGCAAATGATGTCCCAAATCGACCAAGGTATATGCCTTATCGCCACATTCGTTGGCCAACATGAAGGAGGTTCCCCAATCCTGGATTACGGTACTGTAAAAATTTGGCTCATAGGGTTTGTATTCAATGAACAACTTCCAATCCTCCGGCAAGGCCCTATAGATATCCTTTAGACTGTCCTGGGTATTTTGCAAAGCATTTTGAAAATTGTTCTGTCCCGGAAAATTGGATCCATCGGCCAACCATACCGTAAGACTTTTAGAACCCAATTTGTTGCCTATATCAATAACATCCAAATTGTGCCGGACCGCCTGTTCCCTTATCGCCTTCTCCCTATTGCTCAGCGAACCGAACTTATAGCTTTCCTTTGCGTTTTTTTGATCTTGAAAGGTATTGGAGTTTACCGCATCAAAAACGATGTTGTGTGAAGTGGCCAACTGTTTTATGGCTTCATAATCCTGTGGTATGTCCCAAGGAATATGCAGGGAAATGGCACCGGCCGTCTGGGTGAGGGCATGTAAAATACCCACGTCATCTATTTTTTGCTCCAATGTGGACGGTTCCCCCTGAAAAGAAAACCTCCCAAATCTGGTTCCACCTGCGCCCAGGGCCCAACTTGGAATTGCTACTTGAAATTCCGCTAATTTATTGATAATATCATGGACATTACAACCATCCTTTACAAGAACATTCGACAAGAAATCGAATTTTTCCTGGTGCGATTTTAAATCCTTTTGGTTCTTTTCCTGTATTTTTTCTTTATCTATTCTCATTATATTCCCAATTAGAATTAGACCTGTCAGAAATTGGTACTCTACCCTGACAGGTCTTAAAAAAAACTAACTCAAACTAACTTACTAACTATCTTACAAATGCATTGGCCATACCGCCATCAACATTTATTATATTGCCCGTAGTCTTATCCAGGATTGCAACACAGGCGAAAACACCGTTGGCAATATCCTCTGGGTAAATAATTTCGTTCAATAAATTTCTTTTGGCGTAATGTGCAGGAAGTTCGTCCACGGTAATACCGTAGGCTTTGGCCCTACCTTCGGCCCAATCGCCTTCCCAAATCTTACTGCCCACGATAACCCCGTCCGGGTTTACTGTGTTGACACGGATTTTGTCTCCGCCCAATTCAGCGGCCAATAAGCGGGCCATATGTTGTTGTGCTGCCTTGGCGGTCCCGTATCCCACATTGTTTGGACCGGAAACCAGACCGTTCTTACTGGCTATACTTATAAAATCTCCTCCCAAACCTTGTTTGCGCAATATGGCAACTGCCTGTTTGGCAAGTTCAAACTGACCTTTCACCAAAACATTCTGTAAAATATCCCAATCCTTTTCGGTGGTCTCTTCCAATGGTTTGGAAATGGCAAGTCCTGCACTATGCACTACAATATCCACACCGCCAAACTCCAAACAAGCTTTCTTATAAGCCTCCGCAATAGATTCACTTTTGGTAACATCGCAAACCGCATAACTGGCAGTATCCGACTTATAGGTACCCACGGCCTCCTTCAATCGATCTTCGGCTATATCTGTCAATACCACATTGGCACCTTCCTTTGCCAATTTATCAGCAATGGCCTTACCTATACCACCACCTGCTCCAGTAACTAACGCTACTTTTCTGGATAAGGGCTGTTCTTTCGGCATACGTTGCAATTTGGCCTCCTCTAGTAACCAATATTCAATATCAAAAGCTTCCTGTCTTGGCAAAGAGGTGTATTCCGTTATGGCCTCCGCGCCCCTCATTACGTTTATTGCATTAATATAAAACTCACTGGCAACCCTCGTAGTCTGCTTGTTCTTTGCAAAACTGAACATTCCTATACCCGGGTAAATTATAATAACCGGGTTAGGGTCGCGCATGGCCGGGCTATTGTCCTTTTTACAGGTCTCATAATAGTCTTTGTACCCTTGTCTGTATGCCTCAAAGGCCGGTTCCAGTTTTTTCAATACGGCTTTGTCATCGCTAAGATCCTCATTAGGATCCAGATCCAATACCAAAGGCTGTATTTTGGTTCTCAGAAAGTGATCGGGACAGGAAGTTCCCATTGGCGCCAAGCGCGCCAAGTCATTGCTATTGATATACTCCAAGACCACATCACTATCCGAAAAATGTCCTATCATTCTATTTTCGGAAGAACAAAGTCCCCTTAACAATGGTATTAATTGAGAAGCTTTTTCAGCGCGTTCCTTTTGGGGCAGGCTTTTAACTTTTTGTCCTCCAAAAATGCTGCCTTTTGCTTTAATCTTTTTAGCTATGTACTCTGAAGCCATTTCTATGA
This sequence comes from Arenibacter sp. S6351L, assembly GCF_023016025.1. Lineage (NCBI taxonomy): Bacteria > Pseudomonadati > Bacteroidota > Flavobacteriia > Flavobacteriales > Flavobacteriaceae > Arenibacter > Arenibacter sp. S6351L. Next base: position 116,259 of record NZ_JALKBB010000010.1, read on the forward strand.
CCTCCAAGCTGTTCATATAGCACTCATAAGAGGTATCCCCCCAGGTGAAAAGTCCGTGGCTTCCCAAAACAATCCCCCTTATACCGGGATTGTCGTTCAAACATTTTTCCAATTGCAGGCCTAGATCAAATCCTGGTCTTTGCCATGGCACCCAGCCCATGGTATCTCCCCAAATTTCCTTGGTCACCTTTTCACTATCCTTGGCCGCGGCTACCGCTATCAAGGCATCGGGATGCAAATGATCTATATGTTTAAAGGGAAGTAGGCCGTGCAAGGGAGTATCTATGGAAGGAGCTTTACTTTCCAGATCGTAGATACAATGATCAAAAAGACCTACCATTCTATCCTCATCCGCAAGACCTCCATAAACGTTTTTCAAGTTTCTTAATCGTTCTGTATATAATCCCGCGATACCGGCCTTGTTCAAAGTACCTATATCCCCACCGGAACCCTTGATCCACATTACCTCTACCTCTTCATTGGTCAGAGGATCCTTTTCAACGGTCTTACAACTGGTATTACCTCCACCATAATTGGTGATTCGAAGATCGGCCCCTAAAATATTGGACCTATAAAGAAACAGTTCTACCTGATCGTCGCCCAGCGCCTCCGCCTTGCTCTCTTCCCAGAGATAATTAACGTATTTAAAATTCTTTACGGAATGATTCATAATTTAATAGCTTCAAAAGTTTTATGATTGCTAAAGTATTGCACAGTTCTCCTGTATGCATCCTGTACTGTACTGCAACCAGTATTTTTTTTTAATTTTTTCAACCTTCCTGAAACCAAAAGAGCTTTATTTTATTAATAAATTTAAAATTAAATAGCTTATTATTGAAGAATAAACAAAAGCGGCAGACTTATTATTTTATATTACCATTATTATAGATTAGCTTAGATATGTTCAAATACCTCAAAATAGATGAAAATTCCAGGATCCCTAAATATAGGCAGCTAGTAGATTCCGTAATCAACAACATTTCCAATGGCAACCTAAAGATCGATGATAAAATTCCTTCCATCAATAGCCTTAGTGAGGAATTTCTGCTTTCACGTGATACGGTTGAAAAAGCATATCAGATATTAAAGGAACGTAAGATAATTACCTCTATTAGGGGAAAAGGCTATTACATAACCAGGACAAAACTTATATCCAAGGTCAATATTCTTTTCCTCATAAATAAGTTGAGCGCCTATAAAATGCGCATTTACAATTCGTTTATAAATACCATAGGGGGCAACTCCCATACGGATCTTCACATTTACCATTGTGACAACTCCCTGTTTGTAAATTTAATAGAGAAGAACATCAACGCATACGATTATTACGTCATTATGCCACATTTTAAGACAGACGATCTTAAACACATTAGTTCTACCGATGAAGCCATTAAGGCCATCAATATGATTCCCAAGAACAAACTAGTTTTGATGGACAATAATAAACTTGAAATTGAAGGGGATTTTATTGAAATCTATCAAGATTTTGAGAATGATATCTATAATGCCCTAAAAGAAGGGTTGCCAAAGATCTCGCGATATGGAAAATTGATTCTGGTCTATCCCGAAAATGCTGTTTATCCTTATCCCAGAAGAATTTTGCACGGCTTTCGTAAATTTTGCGTGGAGCACAAAATAGATTTCGAGGTTCTAGATGAGATTTTTGATGACATCATCCTCAGAAAGGGAGATCTCTTTATTACCATAGAAGAAAACGACTTGGTAAGTTTGGTGAACCAGATCCGGGACAAAGAGTTTATTTTAGGCGTTGAGATAGGGGTTATTTCCTACAACGACACGCCCTTAAAAGAACTGCTCGGAATTACCGTTATTTCTACAGATTTTAAGGTAATGGGGGAAACCGCCTCCAGAATGATCTTGAACAAGGAAAAAGGAAAGATTAAAAACCCGTTTAATTTTATAGACCGGAATTCCATTTAAGACCTTTAAGGAAACTCCCTTATCAAAATTAACAACTAAACTTTCCAATGGACACCGATTATCTTGAACCACAATTGGTCCTCATAAGCTATGAAGTTACTTCTTATTGCCTTTTAACAGCATACAACAGGATAGTTCCCTAAAATAACCAACGTAAGTTTAACCTTTAATTAGAACTGACCAACAAAGAGTAGGTCTCTTATGGGTATTCAGGTTTTTTTTGGCGGTTCCGGTAAGGCTAACTAAAGCAGGGCCCAAAAACTAAATGTAGGATATATATTTTAAAACTATTCCAAATCAACCAATATGACACATTTCAAAACCTTAGTCTTTTGCTTTTTATCAATCCTTTTTATGGGGTGCAAATCCAAAATGGAAGATAAGTCCAAGCTAAAAGCGACTTCTACCAGACCCAACATAATTTTAATATTGGCGGATGATTATGGTATTATGGACAGTCAGGCCTATGCCCAAAAATTTTCTGGAGAAGACGCCTCCAAAATGTATTATGAAACACCCAACATTGACCGATTGGTCCAAGAAGGCACTGCCTTCTCGCAGGCCTATGCCAACCAGTTATGTTCTCCGACCCGAGCAAGTATCATGACGGGAAAATATGCAGGTAGACTTGGTTTTACAACCGCCATGCCCCCGCGAGAAACCTATTACAATCAAAATTTACCAGTCCCTGACGGATATTATGCCCATGATGTATTGGAACATAAAGATAATATTTTGATAGAGCAGGCATTGAACAATGGCACCTCCAATTCCGCAGTACCTACCGGAAATTCTTATGATAAAGGTAAGGACGAACTTTCAATAGCCGAGGCATTAAAGGACTACCACTCTGCCTTTATTGGCAAATGGCACATAGGTGGTTTCGGAGCACAGGGATACCAGCCTGCGGACCAAGGGTTTGAACCCTTGGCCTGGTTCGACGCTGGTGGCTCGGTATATTATAATTGGAAAAAAAGCTGGGATAATAAAGAAAAGACCCGCTTTCCAAAAATGCCACAGGAACATTCGGAAATAGGCGATTCCGGTCAGGAGACCAATGAGGATTACCTAACGGACGACTTGACGGTTCAGGCCCTAAATTACATAGATAAAAGATCAAAACTTAAAGAGCAGCCTTTTTTCCTTTATTTTTCACATTTTGCCATCCACTCCCCCTATCAGGGCAAAGAAAATGAAGTTGCTTATTTTGAGAACAAGCCTACCAAAGGATGGAATGGTCATAAAGATCCAGTCTACGCTTCCATGATAAAAAGTTTGGATAGATCAGTAGGTGAAATTCTAAAAAAACTTCAAGAAACCGGCCTGGACGAAAATACTTTGGTGGTATTCATGTCTGATAACGGAGGTATCGATTCTAAAATTACCCCAAATGGTGAAGGCACGGACAACAGTCCGTTTTTAGGGGGAAAGGCCTGCGTAACAGAAGGTGGTATTAGGGTGCCCCTTATCTTTAGATGGAAAGGAAAGATTAAAGAAGGGCAATGGATAGACGTACCCGTAGATTGCACCGATATTTATCCCACAATTTTGGAAGCTACGGGTTATGATGCAAAAACTATTGCCAAGACCAACAAGCTTGATGGGGAAAGTGTCCTGCCCCTACTTTCAGACCCCGAAAACAGTAAGAAGGCGTATAGCAAGGAAACCCACTACTGGCACTACCCTTTTAATGTAATTTACAATAGTCCTTACGAGCCATATGCCCTAACACCACATTCTGCAATTCGGGATGGAGATTACAAATTAATATTTGATTGGTACGGTAGGTTCCATCTCTACAATATTAAAGAAGACCCCTTTGAGAAAAACGATTTGGCCACTACAAAGACCGTTTTACGGGAGGCCTTGTTCAAAAAACTGATGGACTGGCTAAAAACAAATGTAGAACAAAGGTACTGGCCAACAGTCAACCCAGATTACAATCCGGAGAATGAGGTAAGGAAAATACCTTTCCGCGATTTGTTCAGCCATTACAAAGAACAATAACTTCCTGGCCATAAAACATCTAGCAACCAGCTAAATACACTTAATAATGTGTTCTTCAATACAATCTTAATTAACCTTGGAAATCTTTGAACACCATTGTTTCTCGGCAATTTCAGTGACGTGCTCTTCAAGGCTACAATACATCATTGGACACCTACCAAGAATTGGTCATTTTATATTAGCACAAGTGTTTGTAAAACTATAGGGTCATGTCTTATTAAAAATCAAATATTTGGATACTGATCAAACATTCCAGGCCTGGGTTTTCAACCTCCTTCATCGCGCTTCAAGTCAATGAATTATTAGTTATTGAACATTTTTGGGATCGGCAATAAAAAATGTTAGTTGATACTAAATAAACTTGTTTGAATACTATATGTGCATGTTAAAAATTTAACAGACTAATCATTATCAGACATGTTAAAAAATTAACAGTTCGAACCAGTACAGTACAGGACAGTTATAGAAATTCACATCCATATATTTGAATAATCCTTAATTTTTTGTGACTATTTTAAGGATTACTAATTAAACTAAACTAAATAATACAAGATTATGAAAAGAAGAATTTACAGGATTTCCCGGAAATTCCTATTCCTTTTAACTATGCTTTATGGCATTACAATGCAGGCACAAGATGTAACGGTAAGCGGTACTGTGGTATCTGCAGACGATTCGATGGGCTTGCCGGGGGTAAACGTGGTTGTAAAAGGTACAACAACGGGTACGGTAACAGATTTTGACGGAAACTACAGTATTGTTGCTCCCAGTGCGAACAGCACTTTGGTTTTCACTTACATTGGTTTTACAGCCCAAGAAATTCCGATTAACGGAAAAAGTCAATTAGACGTAACCATGGCCGAAGATGCTGCTGCTCTTGATGAAGTAGTTGTTGTGGGTTACGGTACCCAGATCAAAAGACAGGTAACAGGGTCGGTATCTACCATACAGGCCGATGAACTTGCCGATATTCCGGTTTCCCAAATTACCCAAAAAATACAGGGTAGGATTCCAGGGGTTCAGATTAATCAGAGTACAGGAAAGCCTGGACAGGGTATGTCGGTACGTATTCGTGGGCAACTATCCGTTTCTGGAGGTAGCGACCCATTGTATGTGGTTGATGGCTTCCCTATTTCCGGAGGGATCAACAATATAAATCCGGATGAAATTCAGGATATTTCTATTTTGAAAGATGCCGCTTCCACTTCCCTTTATGGTTCAAGGGCAGCCAATGGTGTTGTTTTGATTACCACCAAAAGTGGAAAAGCCGGTGAAACAAGTGTAAGTTTAAATGTTTCCACCGGTATGCAGAGCGTTCCAGATAGAGGAAGGATAGAAATGATGAATGCCGTTGAATTCGCCCAATTTAAAAAGGAATACTATGAAGATCAGGGCGATCCTGTTCCAGATATCTTCCAGAACCCTTCCCAATATGAGGGCCAGAACAACGATTGGTACGATGCTATGCTTAGAACTGCTCCAATGACCAATTACAATCTTACCATTACTTCCAACAAAGAAAAGTTGCGAACCTCAGTGATTCTAGGCTTCTTTGATCAGGAAGGTGTGGTCTTAAGTTCGGATTATAAGCGATATTCATTAAGGGCTAATTTGGATTATAGCTTATCGGACAAGGTCCGAATTGGAGTGAATATAGCACCAAATTACATCTTGGACAATATTCCAAGAACAGATGGTAGTAGGGGTACAGGGCTTCTTTTCAATGCCTTGCACACTTGGCCCATCATGCCTATCTATAATGAGGATGGGACCAGAACGGAATTCAATCGCTTTCCGGCAAATACTGGTAACATTTTCTCTTATGCCAACTGGTTAAATTCCGCAGAAAGAATTACAGACGGTACCAAGGAGGTAAATCTTTTGTCCAATGCGTATATTGAATATGAGCCAATAGAAGGGCTTACCATTAAATCCAGTTTAAACGCTGAATTGTACAATGAACAATATGAATACTTCAGTCCAACCAATGCCACCTATGCCATTAACCGTCCCATTCCGACCAATAATGAGGCAGTTTGGGACGATAGGACCACTTTTTCTTGGTTGAACGAAAACACGGTCAATTATAACAAAAGCATTGGTGACCACACTTTTTCTCTGTTGGGAGGTTTTACTTACCAAAAATACCGTATGGACCGAAATAGAGTTGCTGCCAGCGATTTCGCCGATGATAGATTACCGAATATTCAGGGAGCAGCAAACATTAATAGAGGCGGCACCTTCGACCAGGTACAGGAATGGAGTTTAGTGTCCTTTCTTTCAAGGCTTACCTATAATTACAAAGGAAAATATCTATTGACAGGCTCTATTCGTAGTGATGGATCGTCAAGATTCGGGTCTGATAACAGATGGGGTACCTTTCCTTCGGTATCTGCAGGTTGGATCGCTTCCGACGAAGCTTTTCTAGAAAATGTGGAATCTCTTTCACTTCTTAAACTGCGTGCTAGTTATGGTGTTACCGGTAACAATAATATAGGTAACTATACCCAATACGCCTTGATCGACAATACGGTGAATGCTGTATTTGGCAATGATTTTGCACCAGGTTCTGCGGTTAATTCCCTATCCAATTCCAATTTGGGATGGGAAACCACAAAACAGTTCGATATTGGATTGGATTTAAGCCTTTTTAATGATAGGGTATCTTTTGTGTATGACTATTATACCAAGAACACTACCAATTTACTTTACAATGTGCAAGTTCCAAGGGAATCCGGTTTTACCAATTTTAGCGATAACATTGGTGAAATTAAGTTCTGGGGTCATGAATTTGGTATAAATACCGTGAATACCACAGGTAAATTCAAATGGACCACCAACGCCAATATCTCTTTCAACAGAAATGAGGTAGTAGCTTTGGCCGATGGAATTGACAGGGTCTATGGTCCAGGTGGATGGCACATTACCAAGGTAGGAGAACCCTTTGGTCAATTTTATGGGCATCTGTCCGATGGGGTTTATTTAAACCAACAAGACTTGGACAGCTCACCTCAAGTTCCAGGTCGTTCTACAGTAGGTAGTATTAAATTATTGGATGTTAATGGTGACGGAATAATCACGAATGGAGGAGATTTTGACGACCGCGCCGTAATGGGCAGTCCATTCCCTGATTTCACCTATGGTATTACCAACACCATTAATTACGGTAATTTCGATTTTTCCGTAGTGGGTACCGGTTCTTATGGTAATGAATTGTTGGTTAGACATTTGTACAGTACCACCAACTTGGATGGGGTGTTCAATCTTTTAAAAGATGTTAAATACAGGTTTAGATCCGTTGAAAATCCAGGAAGGGGCTTTTATGGAACTACCGTAGGTGGCGGTAATGTTACCGGTATAGAAAGGGATTGGATCAATGACCGTTTTGTGGCGGATGCCTCCTATTTCAATATTCGTAACATAACCTTAGGGTTTACTATCCCTAAAATGGACAAGTATTTCAAATCGGCCCGAGTATATGGATCAATTCAAAACGTACACATATTCACTAAGTATTGGGGTGGACCAAACCCTGAAATTAGTGTACAGAACAATGGAGAGGGAGATGGTGGAAACCTTGCCTCCGGGGTAGATATTTCAGGATATCCGGTTCCACGTATATTTAGTTTAGGTTTAAATTTAAACTTCTAAATCGAAAACTATTATGTCTAAAAATATTTCACTTTCGACAAATTTTAAAACTGAAAAAATGAAAAAAATATTCTATTTTATCGCAGCAATGTTAGGTTTTCTGGCAAGCAGTTGTGACAAGGAATTAACGATTTTCCCAGAAGACTCGTTAAGTGTACCCACTTTCTTTAAAACGGAAGAGGATTTTACACAAGCCATCAACGGGACATATGTTCCCTTAAGGAACATCAACAACGCATCCAAGCCCTATTTAGCCGAAATGCACTCGGACAATACCTATTATGCACGTAACACCGCTTTCGGAGCTACTGACAACCAAGAGGATATTGCCGACCACTCCATACCTAGCGATGGAGGTATTACTGCAAATACCCATGTATATAATGTTTATGTTGGTTATTATGAAGTTATTGCCAGAGCCAATCAGATTTTGGCAACTATAGATGAGGCTGAAATAGATGAAGCTGTGAAAGCGAACGTAAAAGGGCAAGCGCTGTTCTTAAGGGCCTATTCTTATTTTGACTTGGCACAGTTTTTTGGTAGTGTACCTTTGCATCTTGAACCCGTAGTAGACCGTGAAGGAGCTGCTTTACCCCTTGCTTCTGAAGATGAGCTTTATGGACAGATTATCGAGGATGCCAAAGCGGCCATTCCCTTATTGCCCCTTAAATCCCAACAACAGCCTGGTAGGGCAACCTCCGGTGCTGCCCAAACACTTTTGGGCAATGTATATGTAGTGCGTAAGCAATGGGGCGAGGCTGAAACTGTGTTACAGCAAGTTGTAGACAGTGAGGAATACATGCTAATGCCCAATTATGAAGATGCCTTTTCCGGGAATAGCGACAATAAAAACAATATGGAGTCTGTCTTTGAAATCCAATATCGTGAAGGTGCAGACGGACTTAACGGAAGTTTTTTATACAACTTTCTACCAAGACCACTTACTGCCGAAGAAGTAGGTTCAATAACTGGAACATCCAATCCACAACCACTTAACGGGGAAGGGAACAATATACCTACGCCCGATATCATTGAAGCCTATGAAGATGGGGATTTGAGGGAAGATGCCTCCATTATGTACATCACGGCTAGTGAGAGTTTTTGGGAAAATGGGGTTTACCCTATCATCAAGAAGTATGTGGAGCCACATGCATTAAACGGTAACCATGGTATGAACTGGCCAGTATATCGCTATTCGGAAGTATTACTATTATTGGCCGAATCGCTCGAGGAACAAAATAAGGCCGGTGCGGACACCTACTTAAAAATGGTGCGCGATCGCGCTGGTCTAGGGGATTATTCCGGAGATCTGGGAGAGGCCATTTTTAATGAAAGAAGGGTAGAACTTGCATTTGAGAACAAAAGATGGTTCGATTTGGTAAGAACAGGTCGCGCCATAGACGTGATAACAGCCCATGGGAATAAAATAAAAGCCAATCCAATAGACTATTACTACCCTGTGGGTGCAGAACCAAGAGGTAATGCTTTTACCAACATTTCTGAACGGTACGCACTTCCAGCCGCAGAATCGTCATTAAATCCTAATTTCTAATTATATTAGACACATAATTAAAAACTAAAAGATAATGACCAGACTAATTGCCGTACTTATTTTTTCAATGCTTTTGTCCGTTTCTTGTGAGGACAACAAGAAAATGGAAACCGCAAGTGGCCAGGAGCTCCCTCCAAAATTGGCTAAGCTTAAATTACAGCCCGGTTTTGAGGCGGAACACCTGTACAGTCCGGCCGATAACGATCAGGGGTCATGGGTAGCCATGGCCTTCGACAACAAGGATCGACTGATCACTGCGGATCAATACGGTGCGCTATATCGCCTGGAACTTCCTGCTATTGGGTCTGAAGTATTGACGCCAAAGATTGAAAAACTCAAGATACAGACAGGGGAGGCCGTAGCCGATTCTATCATTCAAATGGGTTATGCCCAGGGATTGCTCTACGCTTTCAATAGTCTATATGTAATGGTGAATCATCGCGGCAATGATGAATTCGAGAAGAGCAGTGGGCTCTATCGTTTGCAGGATACGGATAACGATGACCAATATGACAAGATCACCCAGTTAAAGGCATTGAACGGTGCAGGTGAGCACGGCCCACATAGTATTGTTTTAAGTCCTGATGGAGAGTCTTTATACGTTATTGCTGGAAATCATACCGATCTTCCGGAAATGGATACTTATCGCCTGCCCAATGTTTGGCAGGACGACAACCTTTTCCCCCAGGTAAAGGATCCCCGCGGCCATGCCAATGACCGCGGTGCTCCAGGGGGCTGGATTGCAAAAATAGACCCGGAAGGAAAGAACTGGGAGTTGATCAGTGCCGGTTTCAGGAATCCATTTGATCTGGATTTTAATGATGAAGGGGACATGTTCGTATACGATTCGGACATGGAATGGGACTTGGGCTTGCCTTGGTACCGTCCTACCCGTATCTGCCATGTCACCAGCGGTAGCGAATTTGGTTGGAGAACGGGGAACGGAAAATGGTCTCCTGCATATCCGGACAACCTTCCTCCTATCGTAAATATTGGTCAGGGATCTCCCACCAATGTGGTTTACGGAAGGGGAGCGAAATTTCCGGAAAAATACCAAAAGAGCATTTATGCCTTCGATTGGAGTTTCGGTATCATCTATGCTATTCACCTAAAAGCCAATGGATCTTCCTATGACGGGGAGAGGGAGGAATTTTTATCAGGGATCCCGCTTCCTTTGACCGATGGGGTCATTGGCCCGGATGGTGCCATGTATTTCATGACCGGAGGACGAAGATTGGATTCCGACCTTTACAGGGTTCACTATACAGGAACTGAGGACGTAACGCCTGCCAATAAGGCATCCGAACTTACCGAAGGGAATAAGATTAGAAGACAGTTGGAGGAATACCATACAGGTCCAAAAAGTGGCGCGGTCGACTTTGCTTGGCCGTATCTGAACAACGCGGATAGATTTATCCAATATGCCGCACGTATTGCGGTAGAGCACCAGCCAGTTAAGGAATGGCAAGCTAAGGTTCTTTCAGAAAAGGATCCGGTTACCTTGGCACAGGGAATTATAGCCCTAGCCAGACATGGGAATAAAGCCCAGCAAGAACAGATGCTCAATGCCCTTTTAGGCGTAGATTATTCCAAGTTAACATCGCAACAGCAAGTGGACCACCTAAGAGCATTTGAACTGACCCTATCCCGTTTTGGGATTCCAGGCTCATCGGTTAAGAACAAGGTCATTGCTTATCTTTCGCCACAGTATCCGGCAACTACAGATGTCTTGAACCAAATGCTTAGTAAAACACTGGCCTATTTGGACGACCCTACCGTAGCCAATAAAACTTTGGCCCTGTTGGAATCCAATTCAGGGGAAAATGTGGATGTGATGGCCAATACGGCCACCGAGGCTTCGGATCTTATTTTGAGAAATCCACAATATGGAATGGATATAGCCCTAACCCTGAAAAACATGCCTCCTGCCCAGCATACCTATTACGGAATGGTATTGGAGGACGTTGATAAGGGATGGACTCCGGAACTGCGTGAAAAGTATTTTAAGTGGTTCAACAAGGCCTTTTCCTATAAGGCGGGAAGAAGCTATATCGGTTTCATTGACAAGGCCAGGAAAAAGGCATTGACACATGTCCCTAAGGATAAGTTTGAATATTACGATAAGATGTCCGGTGCCGACCTATTGTCCAGCTCGGGCAATGATCTGGCAGTTACGACCGTACAGCCCAAAGGCCCACGCCACAATTGGGAAGTGGAAGATATAGAACCCTTGTTGGCCGATGGCCTCAAAGGGAGGGATTTTGAGTACGGAAAAAGTATGTTTGCGGCTACCACCTGTATCACTTGCCATTCCATGCAAGGTGAAGGAGAGAATATTGGCCCGGACTTAACGCAATTGGGGACCCGCTTTTCGCCCCAGGATATACTCAAGGCCATTATTGAACCCAACGATGTAATTTCGGACCAATACAATACCACAGTGTATACCTTAAAGGACGGAAAATCCGTCGTAGGAAGATTGATGAACGAGACTGAACAAAATTATATTGTCTCGCAAAATCCCTATGCACCGGATCAAACGAGGGAAGTACCCAAGGACCAAGTGGTAAGCACCAAGCTTTCCACAATATCCTGGATGCCTCCCGGAACCATCAATAGGCTCAACGAAGAAGAAGTGAAAGACCTATTGGCCTATTTGGTTGCCGGTGGAAATCCTGATAATCCAATTTATACAGAAAAAGAGGCCAACAACTAGCAATGGCTAATTCAATTGCTTTGACCGGTCCTTACAGGTTAAAAAGACCTGCACCGTTTATGTTAAACGCTATTAACTTAAACGGTGCAGCGTTTTTAATATGCGCTGTCTTTTTACTAACAGGCACTTTCCTTTTTGCACAGGAGAAACCCTTAAAATTTACCAAGCAACAGATAGCTTCCGAAAGTTACGAAACCGCAGGGGTGTTCGATGTGGACAACGACGGCAAACTGGACCTTGTCTCAGGAGCCTATTGGTACAAAGGACCCCATTTTCAAACCCGGCACTATATAGGATCGGCAAAAAGATATGGGGAATACTATGACGATTTTTCTACCATTCCTATGGATGTTAACGGGGATGGACTTACTGACTTCATTACCGGTGGCTGGTTCGGGAAACAATTGGTATGGAAGCAAAACCCTGGGGATGGAGGTGAATGGCAGGAACATTTGATAGCCGAAGCAGGTAACATAGAGAGCAGCCGTACTTGGGATTTGGATGGGGACGGTATCGTGGAAATAATTCCCAATACTCCCAATGACTCTTTGGTAATTTATAGATTGCTGTTGAATGCCAACAAAAAAGGTGTAGGAAGTTTTAGCAAACACTCCATTTTAGGTCCGCACGGACATGGCCTTGGGTTTGGTGATATAAACGGCGACGGACTTACAGATATCATTGTTTCCAAAGGTTGGTTACAAGCACCCGAGAATACCTTTACGGGGGAATGGAAATTACATCAGGAATTTGAATTGGGCACTGCAAGTGTTCCCATAATAGTTGCCGATGTAAACAAGGATGGCCTTTCGGACCTTATTGTTGGTCAAGGACATGATTACGGCCTATTCTGGTACGAACAAAAACCCGCAACCAAGAAACAAAAAACCCAATGGATAAAGCACCCCATAGACCCATACAATTCGCAGTACCACAGTATGGAATGGACCGATATAGATGGGGATGGGGAAAATGAACTGGTAACTGGTAAGCGTTACCGTGCCCATAATGGAAAAGACCCAGGCGGTAACGATGACCTTGGACTTTATTATTTCAAGTGGAACGGGGAGAATTTTAGCAAACAAGTTATAGATTATGGCCCCTATGGCCATGGAAAGGGAACCGGAGTCTACTTTAGTGTTTCGGATGTGGACAATAACGGAATGAAAGATATTATCGTGGCCGGAAAAGACGGCCTTAACATTTATTACAACGAACCTATTAAACAATAAAACATGAATTTGAAAAGAACTTTTAAGCCACTTATATTAGTGCTGATTGCCATTGTAGGCCTACAATCCTGCAAAGAGAAAAAAGAAGATAAACCGCAGCAGGAAGTGGCAGCGGCCACAACAGAACAGGATGGATTTGTACAAATATTTGATGGCAAAACGCTTGACAACTGGGAAGGAGACCCCAATTATTGGAGGGTAGAAAACGGCAATCTTGTAGGAGAGGTAACCCCCACAACCTTATTAAAGAACAATACCTTTATTATCTGGAAAGGCGGACAACCTGCAGATTTTGAACTGAAGCTCGAATTCCGCATAGCGGAAGCTGGAAACAGCGGTATAAATTACCGAAGTGAAAAAATCGACACCATTCCCTTTGCATTACGTGGGTATCAGGCCGATATAGACGGTAAAATCAGATATACCGGACAGAACTACGAAGAGAAAAAGCGAGCTACTCTGGCCTATCGTGGTGAAAAAGCAAGAATAACGTCCCAAGAAAATCCGGATACTCCTGGATCTTTAAGGGCCAATGTGGCGAAGAATGCTTGGCAGAGCAGGGAAGTTTTGGAATCACTTGGGGATTCGGACGAACTAAAGACAAAGATCAAAAGTGAAGATTGGAACGAAGCCCACCTTATCATCAAAGGAAACAAATTACAGCATTACATTAATGGTATTCTAATGAGCGAGGTAATCGACGATGACACCGTTAACCGGGCGTCCAAAGGTCATTTGGGAGTTCAGGTACACGTAGGGCCACCCATGAAGGTGGAATATAGAAATATAAAATTGAAGAACTTATAGTATTGAAAATTTCTTCTCTTTAGAAGATTTGAACCTGACCGTTAATTGTTAGGTAGCGCTTAAGCATAAAAAATTAAGACTTGGAAAAAGGGGTGAAATTCAAAACTTTCATCCCTTTTTTTTTATGGTCCATAGGGAATCAACTCCCCCACTCCAACCTCAAAATAAAAATAATTTTCACTACGGACAGGACAGCACAGGATAGGTAATGGGCATATAAAGATTAAGTTTGATAAAGTCTATTTCTATGGAAGTAATTCCGTTTTTTTTTTAAATCTGGAGTAACATTTCCAATTCATTGGAAAACTACTTTTTCTTTTGAAATTAGACTTGATAAATCTTAATTTATGAACCAAATAACTATGGGCAAATCCTATTTGCCGATTAAAAACAAAAAACACGGATTGATGAAAGTTAGAATTATTGTTGTAATACTCCTTTTCGTTTGCGCCATTCCATTAAAAGCACAAAAAGCAACGCAACAACAGCAAACTAAAAAACCCAATATTATCTTCATTTTAACGGATGACCAAAGATTTGATGCCTTGGGCTATGCAGGCAACAAACTCATATCCACTCCGGAAATGGATAAATTGGCCGAGGAAGGCACTTATTTCAAGAATGCCATTGTAACCACCCCCATCTGTGCGGCCAGTAGGGCAAGCATTTTGACCGGCCTATATGAGCGTACCCATAACTTTAATTTCCAGACGGGAAATATTCGAGAATCCTATATGGCAGACTCCTATCCGACCATCTTGAAAAAAAACGGATACTACACCGGCTTTTATGGAAAGTACGGTGTTAGGTATGATGATCTAGAAAAACAGTTCCATACTTATGAATCCTATGACCGAAACAATCAGTATAACGACAGGCGCGGGTATTATTACAAAACCATAGGCAAAGATACGGTACACCTTACCCGATATACGGGTCAACAGGCTATAGACTTTATTGCGAAAGCCGATACCGATACCCCATTTTGTCTTTCCCTAAGTTTTAGTGCGCCACATGCCCACGACTCGGCCAAAGATCAATATTTTTGGCAACAGGAGTCGGATTTGCTGCTTCAGAACATGGATATGCCCGGACCAGAACTGGGCGAAGACAAATACTTTGAAGCTCAACCAAAATTTGTACGTGACGGATTTAACCGTTTACGATGGACTTGGCGGTACGACACTCCCGAAAAATACCAACATAGCGTAAAGGGCTATTATAGGATGATTTCGGGTATTGACCGTGAAATTGCCAAGATCAGGGAGGAACTAAGAAAAAAAGGGCTCGATAAGAACACGGTTATCATTTTAATGGGGGATAATGGTTATTTTTTGGGAGAACGTCAGCTTGCCGGAAAATGGTTGTTATATGATAATTCCATACGGGTGCCCTTAATTGTGTTCGACCCGCGTTTAAAAAAACAGAAGGACAACGATGCCTTGGCATTGAACGTTGATGTGCCGTCCACCATTCTAGATTTGGCAGGTTTGGAACAACCCAAGGGATGGCAGGGAAAAAGTCTAATGCCGATCATTAAAAATCCCAAAACCGATTTTGAGCGCGATACCATTTTGATAGAACATCTTTGGGAATTTGAGAATATACCTCCCAGTGAAGGGGTACGAACCAAAGATTGGAAATACTTCCGCTATGTAAACGATCAGTCCTATGAGGAACTTTATAATTTAAAAGACGATCCCAAGGAAATCAACAACCTTGCGAAAGATTCAAAATATGCCAATAAACTTGAATCCTTTCGAAAGAAAACGAACAGCCTTATACTTGAACTATCCGATGATTATTCCAAAGGACCTGCCAATTTAATTGTAGAATGGATAAGAAACACCGCCGGGGTTAGCATTATTGATCCCAAGCCAGAATACGGCTGGGTAGTACCGGAAGGCGCTGTTACCCAATCGGCCTATCAAATATTGGTAGCCTCATCCGAAGAAAAAATAAATAACAACATTGGTGATGTTTGGAATAGTGGACAAATAAGATCCAATGCCTCAACGGAAATAGAACACGGAGGAACCCAGCTAAAAAGTGGGGAGACCTACTACTGGAAAGTACGTATTTGGGACCAGGACAATCGACTATCAAGATATTCCAAAACCCAACCATTTACTATGGGCAGTCCCCAAGCAACCATTACAACACCGAACAGTTTTCAAATAGATAAAATAAAACCGGTCCTATTCGAAAAAAGAGGGGACACCTATTTTGTAGATTTTGGAAAAGCGGCCTTCGCTACCATTGATTTTACCTATAATGCCAAAACCGATCATATCCTTACTTTCCGAATCGGGGAACAATTGGAGGGTAATAGCATTAACAGAAAACCTTTTGAAAAGAGCCATATCAGGTACCAAGAAATCAAGGTACCGGTGACGCCCAAACAAACCCAATATCAACTTCAGATCAAACCGGACAAAAGAAACACCCTGCCGGGCAAAGCACTTCCTTTACCTGAAGGCTTCCCGGTCTTAATGCCTTTCCGATACGCAGAAGTGGAAGGGGCCCAAGAACCCTTGACCGCTGACAATTTTACACAACTTGCCTATCATAGTTACTGGGAGGATGATTCCAGCAGTTTTAGCAGTTCCAATGATATTTTGAATCAGGTTTGGGATTTATGTAAGTACTCTATAAAGGCCACTACCTTTAACGGGCTTTACGTAGATGGGGACCGCGAGCGGATTCCATATGAGGCCGATGCCTATTTGAACCAATTGAGCCATTATACTACCGATAGAGAATATGCCATAGCCAGACAGACCATTGAATATTTTATGGAACATCCTACATGGCCTACCGAATGGCAACAGCATGTGGCACTTATGTTTTATGCCGATTATATGTATACGGGCAACACAGAACTCATACAGAAATACTACGATCAGCTAAAATATAAAACCCTTTATGAGCTCGCTAACGAAGATGGCCTGATAACCTCAACCAAGATGACCCCGGAATTAATGGCCAAGCTTGGATTTCCAAAGACCATGAAGGAAACCTTTAGGGATATAGTGGATTGGCCCTCTGCGGGCTGGGGTGGAGATCCCAATAACAAAGGAGAGCGCGACGGTTACGTTTTTAAGGATTACAATACCGTGGTGAATGCATTTTACTACCAGAACATGAAAATAATGGCCGAATTTGCCATGGTTCTGGGCAAAACACAAGAAGCATTGGATTTTAAATTAAGGGCCTTAAAAGCGAAGAAAGCCTTTAATGAAAAGATGTTCGATGCCAAGAGAGGAATTTATATTGATGGAATCGGTACGGACCACGCCTCCTTACATGCCAACATGATGCCCTTGGCATTCAATATGGTTCCCAAAGAACATATAGGTTCGGTAGTTGAATTTGTAAAATCGAGGGGAATGGCCTGTAGTGTATATGGTTCACAATACTTAATGGATGGCCTGTACAATGCGGGCGCGGAAGATTATGCCCTAGATCTATTGACCGATACCAGTGACAGAAGTTGGTACAATATGATCCGTATCGGCTCTACCATCACCTTGGAAGCCTGGGATTTAAAGTATAAGAATAATCTGGATTGGAACCATGCATGGGGGGCGGTCCCTGCCAACGCCATTCCGCGTGGACTATGGGGAATTCAACCCAAAACCCCAGGTTTTGGCATAGCGTCCATTAAACCGCAGATGGGCGATTTAAAGAACAGCAGTATTGAAGTCCCCACCATTAAAGGAACTATAAAAGCAAGCTACACCTACACCAATCCTAGATTGCAATTATATACTATTGAAATCCCCGCCAATATGGTCGCCGAATTTGAAATGGCCCCCGCACCTGGAAAAGAGCTAATGCACAACGGGAAGAAAGTGGCGTCGGCCTTTGGTTCGGTTAGGCTGGAGCCTGGTAAACATGAGATAAAATTGGTAATCAATTCATTTTAGATAATTGAACAATTCTACTTGGAATTACAAAGAACCATGAAATTTAATATAGTATTATATCTTTTTGTTCTGTTTGCCATTAGTGGATCTGCGTTATATGCACAGGCTGCCGACCCCTCCATATCAATTTCTAATGAAGAAATTGCGCTCGTAGTCTCTAAAAACGACTATAATTCCAAGCAATATACCTCAGAAATTGAAAAAGCATATAGCACTGCAGAATTAGGTATCCCAACGATTAATCCACCAGGTGGGAGAGTGGCCATTGTCGCCGATGGTAACTCGCCCGACCCGGATGACCTTGGCGGAACCGCAGTTTCAATTGCTTTACTACGGGCTTCGGGACTGGAAAATAGACTGGTTCATTATTCACACAGTTGTGATTTGGTAGGTGACAACAGGATTTCAGAAGCGGCTGAAAAGGAAAGACATGCATTGATGCAAGCTGCCTGCGATGTAACCGCTAGACGCTGGGGCGGTTTTGATGGACTAACTTTCTTGGATGCAAAATGGCAACAAGAAAAAACCGTTAAGGATCTGAGTACAGCCATTAATGCTTCTTCCAAAGAAGACCCCTTATGGATTATTGAAGCTGGTGAACCGGATATTATTGGAATGGCATTGGCAGCATCAAAAAAATCCAAACACAAATATGTAAAAGTGATCACACATCACCCGGCAAATGATGATGCCGGTGATTTTTATACATGGCAGCAAATATTGGATTTTGGGGTCGAAGAAGTTCGCATTCCAGACCAAAACACTTACTTAAAAGTAGCACTACCGGAATGGGATTGGGCTAAAAACCACCTGGATCCTAGAATGCAATGGGTCTGGATACAAGGAAAAATTGCAGAGGTTGACGATGTTGTTACATTTCAAAAAGGCAAATGGGATTGTTCGGATGCCGGCATGGTATTGTATTGGATTACAGGGGCCACCAATGGCGGTCTTACTTTGGGCACAGTGAACGATATTAAAAAAATATTGTTGTACTTTATAGAAAATTCCGAAGATAATTGAACAAACATTACCTCATAACCTTAACATACTAGCAAGACCATGAAATTATACCTCACTTACCTCCTACTGATATTATCTCTATCGATTACCGCACAAAGTAAAATGAAAGTGCTTATCGTTGACGGGCAAAACAATCATCTTGTTTGGCCCAGATCTACCATTATGATGAAGCAATATCTAGAAGAAACAGGTCTTTTTGAGGTTGATATCCAACGTACCCAATACCTGTGGAAGGCAGAACGGGAAATGGATTATTTACCCCTTGCAAAAACTGGAAAAAGTGAACTATTGGGACAACCCAAAACAGACCCGGAATTTAATCCTGATTTTGAAAAGTATGATGTGGTTATATCCAACTTCGGATGGAAGGCAGCTCCATGGCCCATAGAAACCCAAAAATCGTTCGAAGCCTTTATACAAAATGGAGGCGGATTTGTAAGTATCCATGCCGCCAACAACTCCTTTCCAGAATGGGAAGCCTATAATAAGATGATTGGCTTAGGAGGTTGGGGAGATAGGACCGAAAAAGACGGTCCTTATGTTTATTTTGACAACTTGGGCAATAAGGTGATCGACACAAGCGAGGGAGCGGCCGGTGCCCATGGGGACAGACACCATTTTCCAGTTACCGTTCAACACATAGATCACCCAATAACCAAGGGTATGCCCAAGGTGTGGATGACAGGCATTGATGAATGTTATGCCAAATTACGCGGTCCGGCCGAAAATATGACGGTATTGGCCACGGGTAAGGATTTAAGTGAAAATGCCCCTACGGACCGTCAAGAACCTGTGCTTATGACCATAGAATATGGCAAGGGACGTATATTTCACAACGCTTTGGGCCACGATACCGATTCTTTTGAAAATGTTGGGTTTATCGTTTCCTTTTTGAGGGGAACGGAATGGGCAGCATCGGGTAAGGTAACGCAAGTCATCCCAATCGATTTTCCAACAGCACAAGAACCTAGGCAACGAACATTTAAGCTTGCCAACCATTAAACGAGTATGCTGTGCAGAATTTAACAACAACTAAAAATATAGCTTTTTTAATCTCCAATACCAGTCCTAATCCTTTTGGACAAAATGATATCGAACTCCCCATAAAAAAATTGAACTATAATGAATGGATACCCCTTTTGGGCCGAACCCTATCGCAATGGATAGTGTGGACCGGCATAAATGAACCTTCAGTAAAAAGCTTTCCACAGAACTATAAACAGGAGGAACGAGGTAAAAATAAAGCCCCCACAGGACATGGTGATTCAATAGGTATATTTAAAGTGGATAGGGATTGCTTTATGCAGGACATTAATATTCATCCCATTTTGGAATTCCCAGAACAAATCATAGCGAAGGGGCTAACGTACCTAAACGAAGACTATTTGATTATTTAGAAAGTATAGGAGCCGAATACCCCAACTATTATAAACTTTATGATTCACAATTGTAAAAAGAATTTGATAAGAAAATGGTCGTAGAAAAACTATCAGGTATGGAAACATATAGTTTATATATATCAGAAACAGAGTAAACCCCAACGAAAGCCTATATAGCCATTAATATGATTAAAATGTACTACAACAAAGCAAGACATATCAACCTAACAATCCTAAGCATAATTATAATAATATTACATAATTCATGTGTATCTGAAAAGAAAGAATTTTCAAAAAATTTAATCGAGGATTTTAAAAATCCACCGGAAGCATACAAACCCATGCCCTTTTGGCACATCAATGGTGAACTCACTACCCAAGGCATTCGAAAGCAAATGAAAGATGCCAAAGAACTGGCTGGTTTTAGTGGTATTAGTGTTTTACCCCTAGCACCAAAAAATAATGGAAAGCCAGGTACAACTCCCAAGTTTCTTTCTCCACAATATCTAGACCGTTTTCAGGATGTTTTGGATACTGCCGAAGAATTGGATATGAAGGTAGTATTGTACGACGATAATGATTTCCCTAGTGGAATGGCTGGAGGAAAAATAGGCGAGCTTTTTCCTCAACATACCATGAAACGTTTGGATAAGGTAGAAAAGATTGTAAAAGGACCTTCTAGTTTCAAGGATAACATACCAGAGGGCAAATTACTTTCTGCAGTAGCAATGAACCAAGAAACATTACAACGCTTTGAACTAAGTGATTATGTAGAAAATGGAACTCTTAAATGGCAAGTACCCAAAGGAACATGGAGAATCATGTTCTTCGTCATGGTCAAGGACAGTTATCATAAAGCATTTCCAGTAGTTGATTATATGGATACCACAGCGGTCAGGGAAATGATACGTATTACTTATGATGTATACAAAGAAAATTTTGAATCCTATTTTGGAAATACCATTAAAATGACCTTTTTTGATGATGTAGGTTTTTGGAAACACCCAAGAACCTGGACTGGTCTTTTCAATAAAAAATTTAAGGAACTAAACGGTTTCGACCCTAAACCTTGGTACCCCGCACTTTGGTACGATATTGGATCCGATACTGAAGCCGTACGCCATGCCTTCTTCAATACCCGTGCGGAATTATTGGCAGAAGGGTTTCCTAAATTGGTTGGGGAATGGACTCGGACAAACGGACTCAAGGATACGGGACACCCCCCAGGTAATTATGATCCAACCCCGATAGATATGAACGGTGACATCTTTAAATTCTTCCGTCATACCGCCATACCTTTAACAGACGCCATTATTGAATATCAATTTGGTCAAAACGGTCATAAGCTTATAAGTTCGGCTGCGGATTATTATGACAAGCCCGTTGTTTCTACAGAAATCTACGGGGCCTACAAAGAACAGTCATTTGACTCGTTAATGTTATATCGGTCTGCAATGGATCTTTTCTCCAGAGGTGTAAATTTTGTAGTTCCACACGGGATGTGGTATAACCCCAATGAGGTATATATTCCACCCTTGGTTTCCCCATACAGTAAAAAATTAGCTCCTGCACTACCCGCATATTCCAATTACATAGGTAGATCCTGCATGTTATTGCAAGGGGGGAAACGTGTTGCCAATATAGGTGTGTTATATCCCTTTGAAGAACTGTCAGGTTGGTACCGTTTTGAGGACCCAAAAAATCCAAGACAAGGTTTTTTTGTTTCCCCAGAAACCAACTATCAGGAAATCGGTGGTTTTTTGACCAACGATATTAGGCACGATTTTACATTTATCCATCCCGAGTATTTTTTGGATGATAAATATGAAATAAAGCAAGGTTCCATACTCTTGAACAATCGTGAAAATAATCAAAAGTACGATGCAATAATAATTACCGGTTGTAAAGTCATCTCATTAAAAACGTTACAAAAAATAAAGAAATATTACGATCAAGGCGGGGTGGTAATTTCAACGGGACAGTTACCTTATAAATCTTCCGAAATGGGACAAGATGAAAAAGTTAAGGAATTAATATTTGAAATATTCAATGTGAATCCAGAAGACCCCTTACTTTCAAAAATCAAATTCAATAGCAATACTGTTGAAGGGGAGGCAATTCATATTCCCAATCCTGACGGCGATAATTTATCCAAAACTATAAAAAGGCATGTGGATTCCGATGTTGAATTTTCACCAAACCCAATATTATCAACAAATATGGGTAAGTTTAACTATATTCATAAAATTAAGGATAGCAAGGATATTTATTTTTTTTCTAATTCTAGTGATGACATTATTGAAACTGAAGTTACCTTAAAAGGTAAGTTAGATTTACACCAAGCCAACCCGCATAACGGAAATATACAGCGCATTAAAAATATTTCATACTTTAAGATCAACAATCAAGAATATACTAAATGCAAATTAATCCTTAAGCCTGTAAGTTCCATATTTTGGATAGCCTATCAAAATTAAAATGAAAAAAGAAAGTCGAACAATTATTCTAACCCTGATTTATTCAACCCTATCAAGTTACAAAGAAGAAGTAAAAATGTATTTACGTGAAGTGAATATAAAACCTTTTCTTCTTTCCCTATTTTTAACCGGAAACCTAATAGTGGGTTGCCAAACAGGGCCCAAGAATAGTGAAAAGGAAAATGCAATAGCAAGCCCGATGCAATTGGGCGAGCGACCCAATATTTTGTGGTTGGTAACCGAAGACATGGGCCCCTACATTCCGTCTTTTGGTGATTCCACTATTGTGACACCTAATTTAAGTCGCTTGGCTGCAGAAGGTGTGGTATATCCAAATTTGTATTCTACTTCAGGAGTTTGCGCTCCCAGTAGGGCTGCCATTATAATGGGGATGTACCCTTCCAGTATTGGGGCAAACCATATGCGCACCACGTCCTATACCGAGGTTACCGGGTTGCCTTCCTACGGGGCAGTGCCACCAACCCAAGCCCGTATGGTTAGTGAACTACTTCGTATGAACGGTTATTACTGCTCCAATAATTATAAGGAAGATTATCAATTTGAAGCCCCTAAAACAGCCTGGGACGAAAGTAGTCCCTATGCCCATTGGCGCAATCGTGATGAAAATCAACCCTTCTTTTCAGTGTTCAATTTTACGGAAACACATGAGTCGGGACTTTTTGAGCCCTATGGTTTTAGGAATATAGAAACAAGGCATTATCACGAGGGGGATAGATCTTACAAATGGGATGGAAATCGTATGGCAGAAGAGGAAACGCCAATACATTTGCCAAAAGATACAGAGTTTGATATTCCCCCATACCTTCCGGATACTCCCAAAGTACGGAGGGATATGTGGAAGCTATACAATAATGTGGCGGAAATGGACAAGCAGGTCGGGGCCGTATTAAAGCAGTTGGAAGAGGATGGGCTATTGGAAAATACTATCATCTTTTTCTATGGTGACCATGGCGGACCCCTGCCCAGGGAAAAGCGGTTGATCTATGATTCCGGTTTAAACACCCCAATGATCATAAGGTTTCCAAAAAAACAACTTGCCGGAACCAAAGATACCCAACTGCTCAGTTTTGTAGATTTTGCCCCTACCCTTTTATCCCTCATAGGAATTGAGCCTCCCTCCTATATGCAAGGACAGGCGTTTTTAGGGAAATATAAGGCCGAAAACGAGCGCAAATATATTCATGGTGCCGCAGATCGTTTTGATGGATTTACTGATGCCATCCGTGCCGTTCGCGATAACCAATTTAAGTATATAAGAAATTACAGACCGGAACAAGGATATTATTTACCAGTGGATTACAGGGAAAGGATTCCTGCCATGCAGGAATTGTTGCGTTTGCGTGATGAAGGGAATTTGGATAGCACACAAGCACTTTGGTTTAGGGAACAAAAGGATCCGGAAGAATTGTATGATTGCATTACCGATCCCCATGAATTACATAATTTGGCCCAAAACCCGGATTACAGTAAAAAAATGGAAGAATTACGAGCCGAAATGGATCGGTGGCTAAATGAAATTGGGGATGTGCCCAACCTTCCTGAAAAAGAATTGATATCCAAGCTTTGGAACGGTGCCAAAACCCAACCCATAACCTCAGCACCCAACATAACCTCCTCCAACAATAAAATAACACTTGAATGTGCTACTGAAGGAGCTTCTATAGGGTATAAAATAATAGATAAGAACGGCACTACCCCAAAAGTATGGTCCGTATATCAAAAACCATTTGAAGTTCCAGCGGGAAGTGGGCTAATTGTTCAAGCCTATAGGATTGGATTTGTGCCCAGTGAAATAGTGGAAACAAGAGTGGAATAACGTATTGGATTATAGGGTTTACATAATTCTGCATTCGTCCAGAAAACAAATAAATCATATTTCTATAATTCCAATTTGGTATCTTTAACCAGCACCTTATGGTTTAAGAACGGATTGCACATCTTATGTGTTAAGTTCAACACCTCATAGCAGTACAGTGCAGGAAACGTTCTTTTATTCTAAATACTAATTTTAAATATCTTTTCATTCTTGATTGCTATACAATTATGAAAAAACAATTGAAACAATGATTGGATTGCCCATTCATAGTGCCTTTTGGGCCTATAACCGGGCTAACTTTTAATACTTAATTAAAGAGAATGTCAGTAGAATCTAACAACAATACTTTTGACGCCATTGTAGTAGGAACAGGAATAAGTGGCGGCTGGGCGGCAAAGGAGCTATGCGAGAACGGTCTTAAAACCTTGGTTTTGGAACGTGGAAGAATGGTAAAACACGTGCAGGACTATCCCACTATGAACCTTGATCCTTGGGATCTGCCCAATGCTGGGGAGACCCCAGCAAAAATAAAGGCAAAATATCCCAAACAATCCCGTTGGGGCTTTGATGAGACTACCCGGCATTTCTTTAATGACGATTCGGAATATGATTATGCCGAAGCAAAACGTTTCGATTGGATTAGAGGTACACAGGTAGGTGGCCGATCTCTGATATGGGGAAAACAAACCTATCGTTGGTCAGATTTGGATTTTGAAGCCAATGCCAAGGACGGCATTGGGGTTGATTGGCCCATACGTTACAAAGATATTGAGCCTTGGTATGCCCATGTAGAAAAACATATTGGTGTTAGTGGCGAAGCTTTAGGGCTACCTCATTTGCCCGATAGTGTGTTCTTAAAGCCTATGGAATTGAACTGTGTGGAAGAACATTTGAAAAAAGGCATTTCAGAAAATTACGATGATCGGGTTTTAACTATCGGGAGGGTGGCACATATTACCGAAGGCACAAAACCCGGGGCAGGAAGGATTAGCTGTCAGTACAGAAACCGATGTAAGCGCGGCTGCCCCTATGGTGCCTACTTCAGTTCAAATTCGTCAACAATACCCATGGCAGAAGCCACTGGAAATATGACCATCAGGCCAGATTCCATTGTATCCGAGGTACTATACGATAAGGATAAAAAGAGAGCTACAGGGGTTAGAGTAATCGATGCCAACACTAAGGAAGTGTTGGAGTTTAGATCTAAAATTGTATTTCTATGTGCCTCATCCATGGCCTCTACGGCCATATTGATGCAATCCATATCAGAGGCTTTCCCGAACGGAATGGGCAATGCAAGTGGGGAATTGGGCCACAACATTATGGACCATCAATTGGGCGGGGGCGCCAATGGAAAAATTGACGGATACGATGATAAGTATTATAAAGGACGAAGACCTAACGGATTTTATATTCCTAGGTTTAGAAACGTAAATAATTCTTCCAAAAAATTAGATTTCATAAGGGGATATGGTTATCAAGGTAGTGCCGGCCGTAGTGATTTTAGTACGTTCATCCCGGAGTATGCCTATGGAAAGGAATTTAAGGAGGCCGTGTTTCAACCAGGAGAATGGCGAATTAATCTAGGGGGCTTCGGAGAAGTATTGCCGTACCACGAGAACCATATGTATCTGGATTATGACAAACTGGATAAGTTTGGCCTGCCCACTATTGTATTTGATGCAGAGTTTAAGGAAAATGAGAAGCGTATGAAAAAAGATTGGATAGAACAAGCGCAGGAAATGCTGGAAAATGCCGGTTTTAAAGAGGTAAGGGCCAATCATAGAGAGTCCTATATGGGTGGAGGTATACACGAGATGGGAACTGCTAGGATGGGCAGAGACCCTAAGACTTCGGTCTTAAATAAATATAATCAACTTCATGAAGTACCCAATGTATATGTAACTGATGGTGCTTGTATGACCTCTGCAGGCTGCCAAAACCCTTCCTTGACCTATATGGCCATAACGGCAAGAGCGGCAAATCATGCAGTTGCAGAGCTGAAAAAAATGAATTTATAATCTAAAAGATTAAGTTTATTTTAAGCGCTTAATTAGAGGGCATTGGTAATTTCTCGGTATTTGATTAATTATTCAAATAATGGATTATCCTTAACTGATAGTTTCGGCAAAGACTGGGACTAATGTAATGCCTTGTGCTTTTTAATCTTAGGTTTTATGTAGTGGAAAAAATCGATTAATATATATTGAAATTATCCTTTCATTTTACTCAAGTGGTTGTTATTGTTTTTAATAGGTTTTCGTGAAACTTCGATTTCTTTGATGTATAAAGAAACCGACGCACTAAGTTCATGAATATCTACTTCTTTCATTTTCTTTGCTTGTCCAAAGAAACCGACGCAGGAGGTTCATGAATACCATATTGCAAAATAGACATGCAATGAATAAAACGAAACAAAAGAAAAGACCCTTCTTCACTAGGTGGCCCCTAAAATCTCTGGATTTTAAGGACCGATGCCATGGCCTAAATTATTTCCAAGGCTTCAATAATTCTTTACGGCCATGACATCTCCACGACGGAAGAAGAATGTCCAAACAATGGACTTCGAAGGCAATGTTCAAGAGCATTCAATAATCATCAATAATTTTTCAATTTCGACTTAAATTAAGTAATTCTATCTTTTCTAATTTAAGCACAACTTTTAAGATTGATCCGTAATTCCAGTACCAACTCTGGGCAATGCCTAAATTGAAAAACCCCGACAGTTCGTCGGGGTTTTTGTTTCATCATATGCTACTGGTGCTAAAGTTTCAACTTTTCTGAAGGATAGCTGAATTGGTAGGTGCCTGAGCCCAATTCCAGTTGCACACCTTCATCCGTTTGCCTCAATGTTTTTAACAAATCTGATTTCAGCTTGCTGTTATTGAGATGAATGCTATCCGGGGTGGCTTCCGGTAAAGTAACACTGGCCGTGGTATTGGCCGGAATCACAACTTCATAATGAAATTTCCCATCCTTAACTTCCCATGCAGATTTTATTTTTCCGTAAAGGGACAAAAATTCAGCATCTGCAGAAGTTAAACCTCCACCTGGGTGCGGGTCAAAAATGATATGCTTGTATCCCGGGTTCTCTGGGTCAATTCTTAATCCGCCCACATGGGTATAGAGCCATTCCCCAATAGCGCCGTACGAATAGTGATTAAAGCTGTTCATGCCTTCTATAATGGTGCCATCGGGTTTCTGCGTATCCCAACGCTCCCAAATGGTAGTGGCTCCCATCGTAATAGGATAAAGCCAAGAAGGGAATTCCTTTCTATTTAACAACATAAAGGCCAAATCGTCGCGACCTATTTTAGAGAGTGTAGTACAGAGTAAGGGGGTACCTAAAAATCCAGTGGTCAAGTGGCCGAATTTCTCTATATCCGCTGCAAAATATGCCGCCGATTTTTCAATTAAACCTTCAGGAATCAAATCGAAGGAAATGGCCATGGCATAAGCCGTTTGCGTATGGGATACCAAGCGACCGTTGGGGGTAATATACTCTTGTATAAAGGCTTTCTTTATATTTACGGCCTGTTCCTTATACTTGCCTACATCTTCCGTTTTACCAATAATGGCGGCTATTTTAGCTAAAAGTGTTGTGGAATAATAGGCATAGGCGGTCGCGATCAAATCTTTCTCGGTAACCGAACCATTGTAATCGGGCTTATCCGCGTTATAGGCCAACCAATCGCCCCAATGCCAATGCTTGGGGTCGTTCCATAGGTAATCTTTACCTGATTTTACGGCTATAAAATCTACCCAGGCTTTCATACTTTCATATTGTTCTTCCAAAATTCTTTTGTCACCATAGGATTGGTATACGGTCCATGGAATAATTACGGCAGCATCGGCCCATCCGGTGGCCCCACCTTGGGCACTTACGCCTTCACCCCCAGTAAGTATATCCGGAACTACATTGGTTACCGACCCGTTCTCGTGTTGGTCCAGGGCTAAATCTTTTAGCCATTTGGTATAAAAGGCGGCCACATCAAAATTATAGGCAGCGGTCATACTAAATACCTGGGCATCCCCTGTCCAACCTGCCCGTTCATCGCGTTGAGGACAATCGGTAGGGATATCCAAGAAATTATCTTTTTGCCCCCATTGAATATTGCTTTGTAGTTGATTGATCATAGGGTCTGAGGTCGTAAAACTTCCAGTAGGAGCAATATCAGAATGAATGACTATCCCCGTTATATCATCCAGACTTAAGGTACCCGGGTAATCTATTACCTGAATATATCGGAATCCGTGGGATGTAAAATGGGGTTCAAATATTTCCTCTCCATCACCTTTCAAGGTGTACATGTCGGTCGCCTCGGCTGCACGGAGGTTCTTGGTATAAAAGTTACCATCTTTATCCAGTACTTCGGCAAACTTTAAGATAACACGGTCACCTTTGTTACCTGTTACACGCATTCGTGCCCATCCAACAATATTCTGACCTAGATCCAATACAATTTCCCCTTTAGGGGTAGTAATCAACTTTTTGGGTTTAATTTCATCAATGGCCTTTACAGGAGGACCTTGGGGAGCCACCAATATTTCCTTGGAATGGTCAAGGATTTGGACCTTTGTCCATTTGTTATCATCAAATCCGCTTTGTGCCCAACCGTCCATTTCAAGACGGGCATCATATTTCTCCCCGTTGTACATATCGGATTCCAAAATGGGGCCATAGGAAGCCTTCCACTCCCCGTTGCTCACAATGGTCTCATTGGTACCATCGGTATAATTGATGTTAAGCTGTACCAATAATGCAAGTTGTTTACCATAAAAGGCATAGTCGCCTTTCCAACCAATGTTACCGCGGTACCAACCATCTCCCACAATGGCTCCTATAGCGTTATTGCCTTGTAACATTTCAGTTACATCATAGGTTTGATACTGAAGCCTTTTATTATAAGTAGTATATCCTGGAGTAAAAAGATCGTTGCCCACTTTTTCCCCGTTCAAATATAATTCGTAGACACCTAAGGAAGTAACTTGGACTTTGGCAGATTTAATTGCTTTTTTGGTTTTGAACTCAGTTCTAAAATACTGGGAAGGATGCGATTTCTTTTCAGTGGTAATATCGTCCATGGCAATATATGATGCGGTCCATAATGACCTATCCAAAATACCCATTTCCCATAACGCTGGGCTACTCCAGGAGGTAGAACGGTTTTTATTGTCCCAGATCCTTACCTGCCAATATACGCGTTGCATGGAGGTAAGCGCAGGTCCGCCATAAACCACATTCACAGATTGGTCGCTCTCAACTTTTTGTGAAGACCAGATAAGATTTTTTCCGCTTTCCAGATCTTTCTTAGAATTGGCCACCCTAATTTCGTAGGCGGTCTGCATTACATTTTGTTCGCCCGAATTTAATTGCCAACCCAACCTTGGTTTAAGCACGTCAATACCTATGGGGTTTATTTTATATTCGGTGACCAGGTTTATTACTTCTGCCTTTTTCATCGAAAAAGAAGTGATTATACATAGAAGAAGTATAAGTGTAACTCGTTGAATTGTTGTTCTCAAGATAGTAATTGTTTAGTAGTTGATATCATTGTAAAAGTACCTATAGGCCAAGGCAAGTGCATCCTGCTCTGTCCTGTCCATTTTACCACTTTAGAGCAGAATGAATAGGCCGAAAGATCCGATACGCAACTAGATTTCGGAATATTTATTGAGGCGCTCCAATAACCCTTATCGGGCTGCCGTCCGATCCGCTGGTCCTAGCTTTATTTTCTACGAAATAGGGTTGAAAGGTATAGGATGAATTTGGATCCCATTGCACGTTGGTTTTGGGCAAGTACCTTTTTAGCCGCTCTATTTCCTTTCGATATTCGGGATTTTCAGCTTGATTGGCGAATTCGTTCTTATCGTATCGATGATCATAAAACTCTTCTCCCCCATCTTCATATTGGATGTAACGAAACTTATCGGATTTTACGGTATGATTGTTCATTCCAAATGTCGTTATGGCCACATAAGGTTCGTCCACTTCTTTATCCTGCATTAAAGGCACTAAACTTTTACCCTCATTTCTTTCATAGGCAGGTAACCCACATAATTCCAAAAGGGTTGGGTAAATGGAAAGCATTTCTACCGGTGTATCCATTATCTTACCCTTTGGCAATTGGGGCGCAGCGAAAAATAGCGGTGCATTGGTAGCGGAATTCCACAGGGCATGCTTGGCAAAGGTGCCCTTCTCCCCTAATCGATATCCATGATCGGACCACAGGACAATAACCGTATTATCTGCATAACTACTATTATCCAAGGCATCTATCAATCTACCTATTTCAA
Organism: Arenibacter sp. S6351L; assembly: GCF_023016025.1. Taxonomy (NCBI): domain Bacteria; kingdom Pseudomonadati; phylum Bacteroidota; class Flavobacteriia; order Flavobacteriales; family Flavobacteriaceae; genus Arenibacter; species Arenibacter sp. S6351L. The sequence goes on from NZ_JALKBB010000010.1 coordinate 147,107, forward strand.
AATCCACATAACTAATGCAGGCCAAATACGCCTGGATAATCTTAGGCCATTCCCCACTTTCAATGGCCCATTCCGTAGAGGGCATCATGGGCAGATCATTGATCTGTAGCGCAATTGGCGGAACATCGTTAAGATCATCCTTCCTATATGGCCTTGTTTTTATGCTATCCAGCGGATGCATATCGAACCATTTTTGCGGAACATACAAGGGTACATGTACCCGTAAAAACCCGATTCCCATAAAAAAGGGTTTGTCATACTTTATATTCAGGCGTTCGGCTACCCAGTCCACCGATTTATGATCGGGCATTAAAGAATCAGCTTCGGGAAAAGCTCCCCAGTCCGTACTCGTTCTTCCATATTTTTCCCTGTCAGCTGTACCATAACCGTCCCAAACCAAGCGTTCCGGAGGATATGGTCCAAAACCCTTTACCCTGCCACCGGATTCGTCCAAAACACCATCGGGAGCATGGTCATGAAACAATTTCCCAATACCCATGGTATGGTATCCATTATTCCCGAAGTATTCGGGCAACATAATAATGTCCTTGGTCGCCGGGTTTTCCGAGCGAATCTTATTGTCATTTATCATACCATAAATCCCTGTTGTGGAAGGCCGTAGACCTGTCATTAAGGAGGCTCTTGAAGGGCCGCACAAAGGAGCCTGACAATGGGCGTCGGAAAACATTACGCCCCTTGCAGCCAATTTATCCAGATTGGGGGTCTTGGTATTGGAATACCTATCCAAAACCCCTAACATGTTGTTGAGATCATCCACCGCAATAAAAAGTACATTGGGGTGTTCTTTTTTTAGGATTTCACCTATTTTATCTCCTTCCTTACAGGCGTTCAAAAGAAGTAAACCCAGCAAAAAAATTATATAAACTCCATTTTTCATTTATCGATCGGATATTTTTATGGCGGTCCCTTAAGAAACTTCAATACTTATTTCAACTTCCTTTGCGGTTTCTTCAAAAAAGGCCATGACAGGTATGGCCTCTGCACCGGGTACCATATTGAATGTTCTTTCCCTTGGAATTTCTTTTATCAACAAAGGAACATTGGCCTTGATGCTCACTTGCCCTTCGGGTTTTTGAACAGTAATTTCGTTCGGGTTAGGTTGAAGAACCTTCTCCCCTGTAGGCGATATTATGGGAAGTACGAATGCCGTTTTTTCTTTTATGGGTTGTGCAGTTTTTGCAGTAATCCGCATTACATCCTTTGAACAAGTATAGGTCAGTTCAAAATCTGATGCAGTTTCAGTGACCGCTTCATTTTCTGTGTTCTTGAGTTGTGCTTTTGCATTTAACCGTATTTCCCCCTCGGTATCTCCGGAGGTCACGGTTGCCGCCCTATCAAATATATTGCTGTACCACACATCGTCCTTAAATGTTTCCACACGGGGGGTAAAGGCAAAATCTTCCCCGGGGTTCGGTTGCTGATTATAGGGTTCCACCAATTTATAAATGGCCATACTTGCCGCGCACAACAGTCCTACCCTGTTATGGTACAGTACCGACAAGGCCCCACCGGTTGCCTGTCTATAATGTCCATCTTTATAAATGGCATCATAGGCAGTGACCGTTCCACGCCAATCGCCACGGGCGAAAAGATTGGTATCCAATTCGGGAAAATACTTTATTCCATCGGCTGTGGTTCTGGGCAAGGGTGCTGTAGTATTTATTTCGGGTAGGTGATCCCAATGGTCGAGCATAACGGCCAAATTTTTGGAGTGGGAAAAAGTATGGTGCACACAGGGTTTTATACCATGGGATAGATAATGGATACCGCCATGCAACAGTCCGTCGGCCGTGCAACGATGCAACAGTTCCGTGCTTTTTACAGCAGCCGTACCCAATGCCGGGTTTTTGTGCGCCATCATTCCGAAGGCAGGCTGGCATCCGTCCGTGGTGCGACTTCCCCAATAAGACCATTTAAATTGACGGGTACCCCAACTATTGTCCCAGCCCCCATCAGGCAACATAAATTCCAAATGGCTATTCAAGGATTTGGTGATCAGGTTCAATAGTTCTTCATCATTTACATGTAAGGCATACATGACCAGACTATTCAGGGACTCTTCCACATTATACCCCAGATCAACTGCCGGCAATCCTTTGGCACTTCTTTTATCACTAGGTTTCCCTTCTCCGAACAATAGACGGTTTGGTTCAGTAAAATAAGCCTTTACCTCCTCGGCCAACTCCTTGCTACGCTTTATATAGTTATCGTTATTAAGTACCCTTCCTATTAGGTTAAGCCCGTAAACGGCAGTGGCCGGATAGTTTATATTGGTGAACGATATGGTAAACTTCTCATAAATAAATTCTGCCGCTTGGCCTAAACGATCTTTCCAACGTTCATGTCTAACATCATCCAATAGATCGCTATAATAATGTAAGGCTTCGGCAAGGGCTATGGCACCAAAAATGGTGGTGCCGTTCCACGATTTGGGATCCAGGCCATTGGACCAACTTCCGTCCGGAAGGCTAACGTTCCTCTCCCATTCAAAAGCAGCTATTCCTGCCTCCAGATACTTCTTTTCACCCGTAGCCTTAGCCATATGTAAGAAAGGGTAAACGGCATCCATACTCCGTGCATGAACCACATCACAGGCAGGGCATTTCAACATTCCGTGTACCTTGGTATCACTGGGATCCAAAATCTGAACACGGATCATTCCATCGCACCATTCCTTTAGCAGGTCGAAGGTCAGCTTCATAAATTCCGCAGAATGTGTAGGCTCCGTTTTATGGCTACATGAATTTAGCCATGAGGCCATGGGGAGCGTTAAACCTATTCCACCTATTGTTGAGAGTTGTATAAATGCCTTGCGTTCCATCTGCTCTATTTAATTATTTAGCTCCATTTATGTTCTAGGGGATGGTTGGTAAATCCTCCTTTATTTGCCGCCAACCATTTTGTAAATTTCAGAACCGGCACTTAAAAAGGCACCTGTTCCGTACACCTCGGTTTTATCCGGACTTGCATTTCCCGGTTCGGCTCCAATGGGTTGTACATAACCCAACATGCCCTTGTCATTTACATAACTTGCCATGGCATTCCACCCTTTAACCACTGCCTTTTTGTACTTAGTTCCTTTTAATATTCCATTATTGATGCCCCATGTTAGACCATACACAAAGAATGAAGAACCACTTGTTTCTGGAGTAGGGTAGAATTTTTGGCCCAATAAGCTCATTGCCCAATGCCCCTCTGGAGTCTGTAGTTCAAGAAGTTTTATGGACATTTTATTGTAAATATCCAGAAAGTATTCATATTCCTTGGTTTGCGGTTTTAGATTGGATAGAATATCTGCTAGACCGGCATATACCCAGCCATTTCCACGTCCCCAAAATATTTTGGTTCCCTGATCCAATTTTCCTTTAAATCTTTCATCCCTATAGTACAGGTGTTCTTCGGCATCAAATAAGAAATCGGTAGTGGCCTTGTACTCCTCCAACATGAAGTCCAAATATTTTTGTTCCCCTGTAATATTATAAAGATCGGCCCAAACAGGAGGCGACATAAAAAGAGCATCACACCAATTCCATCGATCTTGATGATAAGGGCTTCCCCAGTTTAATTTAGTGTTCGCCGGATGGTGCATAAGAAAGCCAAACTGTTCTATAGTAGGCTCCAACATTTCTTCTTCACCATATTTTCTGTAGAGGGCAGCATACATGCGGCCAACGGCATGATCATCCGCATGATACTTTCGTTCGTGCAATTGCCAATTGTTTTGGTTGCCTATTCCTTTTAACCAATTAAAGTAGGTGTCATCATCGGCCATTTGGGCCCATTTGGCCATACCAACATAAAGGGCTGCATTGGTCCAATGCAGTGGATGGTGTGGTTTTTTATTACTGTAACTGTCATTGATATGGTCCATTTGCCAATCGGCGACCTTTTTCATTATGTTTCTTACCTCCTGTGGTTTTATGTCCTGTGCAAAGCATAAATGACCTAACAATAAAGAAATGAGCAGTAATTGAAATGTTTTCATGTAGTCTTTTTAAGTGATTGATTATCTTGAATTAATAGAGCCTTATCCTTCCATAAGAACTCGGAATATAAATAAGAATGTCCTTTACAATTTTAGTTTACTTAAAATGAATTTGCATCCTGTACTGTCCTGTGATTCACATACATTACTTGATATTTTTATACCCGGACAAAGGATATGTGAAAATAATATTGGAGACAATTATGGTTATCAAATCTTGCTTTCCGCCAAAGATTTTGGCACTCCATATGGATAAGGCTTTTCCTTTTACAGTAAACCAAAAATGCAGGTCCTTGGACCTGCATTTTTCAAATTACCATGATTATATATTTTAGTTGGTGTAGGGCACTGTACCTGTTTCATCAACTGGGTACCCCCACTTTTTAATGTATTCCATTCCCTGAAGAAATTCATCCCCAGTTTCTTTCAAGCGTTGGGATAGCTGTTTTTCCAATTCGTCCTGAAGGGTGGTATAGCCCTCATTACCCACAAGGTTGAACAATTGATATGGGTCATTGATGTTATCGAACAACAGCCACGGGCCATTCAAATCGCGGGCATAGGTATACTGTAAGGTCTTTATGGCCCTGTACTCCCTTGCCCCATGTTGTACTTTGTTCCATTGCCCAAAAGGTTGTACACAGGTTAACAAGGTAGCATGTCCTATTTCCTCTTTCCCCTCCATATAAGGCCTATAATCCAATCCTTCCACAGTGTTGGGGATGGAAATATCACAAAGACTTAGAAGGGTGGGCATAATATCTTCGGAATTCATTAAAGCGTCCCGTTCTCCTGCAGCAATTTTTAATTTTTCAGGAATATGGTACAGCATGGGTACCCTTGCCGATTCCTCATAAGGTTGCTGCTTTTTATAGGCACCATGGGAGCCCAATAGATCCCCATGATCTGCAGTAAACACTATGATGGTATTCTCAAATTGACCGGAATCCTTTAGATTTTTGATCACCTTGCCTATCATATCATCCAATGCCGCTATATGGGCGTAATACCCTGCCAAATCCTTTTTTGCCCGTTCTTTAAGGCTATCCGGCACATTTCTACGAAGTTGAATCTTTTCCGGATCAAATCGGTTCCTATATTCCAATGGGGCGGTATGGTATGGTGCGTGGGGTGTACCATAGGAAAGGATCATCATAAACGGATTCTCTGCAGACTTCCTTTCCTTGATATAGTCAATGGCAGCATCTGTCTGTTCAAAGGTGTCATAGCCGTCCCAAATTTTTCTTTTGGAATCATCGTTGTCATAGTACACAGATTCATTGTAATCGTGGGTACATTCGTTGCCTTTCCAGAACTGGAAACCCTGTCTTCTTTGGCCAGGGGCCACATTCTGCAAACGTCCATGTCCGTCCAAATGCCATTTACCGATATAGCCGGTATCGTATCCTTCCTTGTTGAACACCTTTGCAATGGTTACCGCATTGGTGTCCAGCTGCACATCGTTCATAAAGACCCCATGGGTCAATGGGCGTTGCCCAGTCAAGAGCGATGCCCTAAAAGGAGAACAAACGGGCATCCCGGATACCGCATTTTTGAAATTGACGCTTATGGCTGCCAAACTATCCAGATGCGGGGTGTCCACATTGGGATCACCTGCATAACCCGTAGCCTGGGCCCGCCATTGGTCTGTTAAAAGTACCAAAACGTTAGGCTTGGTGGGGGTTTGGGGTTCTTCCGTTTTCTTTTTCTCAGCACAACTTCCAAGAAGGATTACACCCAATAAAATGATTAAATAACTACTTTTTTTCATGCTTATTTTTCTTATTTATAGTTTAGGATTCCAAGAGGCTTCCAACTTATTCCTTAAATCGTTTACAACTTCTGGTTTTTCATCTGCCAGGTTTACTTGTTCAAAAGGATCTTTAAAAATATTGTACAACTGGATTTTTTCATTTGGCCTGTTATTTGGGTCGGGAACTATAAGCTTATAAGGATTGGTCATCACCATTCTATATTTAAGTCCTTCCTCAATGGTATTAAAGTCATGGTTATAAATTTCCCCAAAAACGGCCTCTCGATTATTGAGTTCAGTTTCATCCAATACATTGATTCCGTCCAATTCCTCGGAGGACTCCAGCCCCAAAAGATCTAGTACCGTTGGCACCATATCCAAGCTACTTACCAAAGATAGTGTATCCAGTCTGGGCGTAATTTTGCCTTTCCATTTATACATGATAGGGGTCCTCAATCCATAGTCATAAGGCGCTTGTTTAGAGATTGGATTGTATGCTCCATTGTTTTCATTCTGTACCCAACCATTATCGCAGACATATACGAACAGGGTATTTTCTGTTTGACCCTTCTTTTCAATATAATCCATAAGCTCCCCACATGTGATATCGAACCATTCGCACATGGCCCAATACTTGGCTACAAACTCCGTAGGTGCCCTGGGCAGGTATTTCTGCAAAAGACTGTCCGGTGGATTATGGGGCGAATGCGGTAAAAAGGGAGCATACCACATAAAAAAGGGCTTCTTCTTTTCCAAGGCCAAATCTATGTAATTATAGAGGGTATCCATACCTTTACGACCAATTTCGAGGCCATAATCGCCATGCCTTCCCCCTCGGTCTGGATCACCGTGCGTCATACCGTAATCGAAACCTCCATTGGAATAATTTCCAAGCCACCACTTACCGGTTTGAAAGGAGAGGTAGCCTTTTTTCTTCAACATTTTGGGCAAAGTGTTCAGGTTTTTAAAGTTTTCTATTACCGGCTCATAATTTTTGGCCCTCCAAGTTGATAACCAAGCAGGTTTGTTTCCCAAATCATCGCTCGGAAGTACCCTATCATTTCCCAATACCATATGATTACGTGGATAAACCCCGGTAATCATGGATGCCAAGGAAGGGGCACAGAGTGAGGTTGGAACATACCCCCTTGAAAACGTTAGGCTCTCATTGGCCAATCTATCCAAATTTGGCGTTTCAATATGTTCATGGCCCATAAAACCATAATCTGTCCAAGCTTGATCATCCGAAATTATAAAGACAATATTCGGAAGCTCCTCCTTTTGCTTCTCTGCTATCTCCTGCTTAACCTCTTTGCAAGAGGTGAAAAAGATGGCTATCCCTAGCGTTAATACTACTAATGATAAATTTTTCATACCATATCCTTTTTTAAAATTTCAATTCCTGTGGGTGTAGCTATTTGTACTCCCCAATCCTTACCTTCATTACAAAAGGGCAAGTAACATAGTCCTTTCCCCCTTTTACATTCTTAGTTCTTTCGCCATTTCACTATTTCTGATTGCCCTTGACACTTCATTATCATAGTCTACTAATTTTCAACTAAGATAAAAAGATCAAGGGCAATAGATTTACATAGATCAGGAACCTCTTTTTAATACCCAGGATTTTGTGTCATGTTGGGATTTAGATCCAACTCATTATTTGGAATCGGGTATACCAACTTATCTTGGGTTATAGCAAAGGATTCTGGACCGTAGGCAATGAAATCTGGCGGAACCAGCGTAGGGTCCGCTTTTTCCTTTATACCGAAAGCAGTGATAACCTCAATGGCCTTACCAGTCCTTACCAAATCGAACCAGCGGTGATTTTCAAAGGCCAGTTCAACCCTTCTCTCCTGGGCTATGGCATTCCTAAAGGATACTTGATCTGGCAAATCGGTTGTTGTCAATTCGGGCAATCCGGCACGGACCCTTACCCTATTTAGCATAGTAAAGGGTACACCGGTTTGATAACTTTGTTCATTAATGGCCTCTGCAAGCATTAACATTGCATCGGCATATCTATACACCGGCCAGTTGTCCGGAGATCTTGAAAAATCGGGATCTGTATCGTGATTATACTTGTTAACGTAATATAGAGGACTGGGATTCCTGTCAAAGTAAGCTACCGATATATCCTTTCTTTTATCATTGGCTTCATAGGCTTCCACCATATCCTTTGTTGGTATATTCCTTCCTGGAGAATTTTCAGGACCTAGAACTACGACACCCCTAGACCCTACGGGTGCAAATTGGTATATAAAATTGCTGGATTCACCCTCCTGTCCCTCTTTAAACTGAACTTCAAAAATAGATTCTTGGTGGTTCTTATTTGCCGGATCAAAGATCTCTGCATAATCGTCCAACAAATCGTACTGATCTGATCCGATAATACTATTTAGTTGAATTTGGGCATTGCCATACTCACCTCTTGTTAAATAAACTTTGGCCAAAAGCATTCTCGCGGCTCCTTGGGTAATTCTACCCACATCATTACCGGTATAGGCAAGGGGCAAATTGGAAATAGCAAATTCAGCATCATCCACTATGGCCTGATAAACTTCGGAAGTAGGATTTCTTTTTAGGGCAAACGCATCTTCCGCCGAACTTACCGGCTCTATAAGCAGGGGTACATCTCCCCAATAACGCACCGCAACAAAGTGGTAAAACGCCCTAAAAAAACGTAATTGGGCTTCCAACATTTTGGCCGAATCTGGATCTATTTCAGCACTGTTAAGATAAAACAAGGTTACATTACAATCCTTTATTCCACCATAAATATTGTTCCATGCATCCGAAATGGGACCAGCAACCGATGTCATTTTGAATTGGTCCAAAAAGCCATATTGCCTTCCTCCTCCCAATGAACCTTGATCCAAAAGGTTATCATAAGTAGTATTATCCGATCTGCCTTCCTCTAAAAAATGAGCGCTTAATACATAATCTTGCATACCTCCATAAACGCCAAGCAACGCTTGATCAAAATCTTCCTCTGTTTGGTAAAAATTGCCTTCAGTTAAATAATGGTCTGGAGTAACATCCAAAAATTCTTCATTACAACCTAGGAATACTAATATTGAAACTATAAATAGTATCCTTTTTGACCCTAATATTGAGCTATATTTTTTCATCGCGGATATTTTAAAAATTAATATTGACACCAAGGGTGTATGTTCTGTTTATAGGATATGAAAAGTCGTCCACACCTAATGCCTGCGGATTGTTCCCAAAATTACTTACTTGGGGGTTCCAGCCAGAGTAACTGGTGAATTTCGCCAGATTCTGTACGCTAAAATGGAACCGCAGACTGGATATAAAGGTTTTATCCAATACCGAAACAGGTACTTGGTATCCTAGTGTAACATTCTTTATCCATATATGGTCCCCATCTTCCACCCAAAGATTGGATGCAGCATGTTGATTTGCATAATGAAGGGAAGGAATCAAACCCTTGCCTGGATTTTCCGTTGACTTCCATCTATCCAAAAATTCCGTACTAACATTCCATCTACCTTTTTCATTATAGAGCACTTCGTTCAGCTGTGGAATAATTTGATAGCCGAATGCACCCGTAGTCAATATGGAAAGGGATAAATTTTTGTAATTGATTACATTATTAAAGCCTAAATTAACTTTAGGATGTGGATTGCCAATATAATCTCTGTCCAAACCAGTAATTGAACCATCTCCATCTACATCCCTGTAAATATAGGCCCCAAGTTGTTTGGAGCCCGGCCATCCATGAAGGTTAGGGTCGTCCAATTGTTCCTGGGTATTAAAAATCCCGTCAATAATATAACCTCGTAACGATCCTACAGGTAGACCTACTTGAGTAACGTTCCATGTAGAGATAATTTGTGATATTTCTTTAGGAAGATAGGTTACTTCATTTTTGATGAACGATAGATTTAAATTACTGTTCCATGAAAAATTATCATTGTTTACACGGGCAGCCAACTCAATATCAACACCCTTATTTACCATCTCCCCTATGTTGGTCCTTGTGGAGGCAAATCCAGAAGCCCTTGGTATGGAAAGGTTGAAGAGCATATCTTCTGTCGTTTTCTCAAAATAGCTTGCGTTTAAAGTAATGGCATCCCTAAGGAATCCCATGGAAAGCCCCAAGTCCAATTGCTTACTTGTTTCCCATTTTAAATTGCTAGAGCCCAAGGAAGTAAGTGATTTCCCTACCTGGATATTGTCGTTGAGTACATAATTAAAGTTATTGTTCAGGTTATTCAAGTTGGGGATAGAAAGTATGGTCCCGAATCTATCAAAATCACCGATAGCGGAATTACCTGTGATACCATAGCTAGACCTAAGCTTTAACTCGTTCATAAAGAAATCCTCCGGGTAAAAGCTTTCTTCCGAGACTCTCCATCCAACCGATGCCGAAGGGAAATTACCATACTTGTTATCGTCTCCAAATCTAGAGGATCCTTCCCTCCTAAAATTCACTTCCGCCAGATACTTGGATTTATAGTCATAACTAAGACGGGCAAAATATGCCGCCAAGGACCAGTTGGTCAAATCTGTTACCGCAGCTGAAACTTCAGAAGCCTCCAGAAAATTCAAGGTATTATCACTAGGAAAACCAGTGGCATTGATTGTTGACAATTCCCCTGTTTGTTTTTGGGCGGTATAACCCAATAGGGCACTAATGGAATGTTGTCCAATGGTAGTTTCATAGGTAAGGAGATTATCGATGCCCCAATTGGTAATATCACTCTTTTGATTGGTACCTGAATTTACGAACGGAGGCGCTCCAGGTGAAAGATTGGAGGCGTTTCCAATGGCAAACCGTCCAATGGTACTTGGTGTAAACGTATTTATCTCCCTTGTCAACAAGCGTCCATAAAGTTGTGGTTTGTAATGTAGACCAGGAAGAATTTGCATGTCCAGATTAATACTGGCATTGATATCTCTTTCTATTCTATTATTGGTAAGCGAATTCGCTTCAAATATAGGGTTGGCATAGGCAAAATAACCTGGGGAATCAGCGGGAATATAAGGCTTAAGATCGCCGTTTTCATCATAAGGGGACTGTAAGGGACTAGCCGTTACCGCCTTCATGATAATACCCCTGGAGCCATCCTCCGGTATGGAATTGTTGTCCGAAAAGGCAACAAACATATTGGAGCCAACACTAAGCCAATCGCTGATAGTGGCGTCCAGATTGGATCGGAGGGACAATCTTGAAAAGTCAGTGTTTAGAAGCACACCTTCCTGATTTAAATATCCGGCAGAGACTACACCCTTAAATTTACTGTTACCACCTCTATAGGTAAGGTTGTGGTTCTGAAATACCGCACTTCGCATCAATAGACTTTGCCAATCCGTACCACTGCCTGGAGCGCTGTTCAGTGCATCCAAATAAATATCTGGCACTGGAGTATTGCTCCCGCTACGTGCATTTACTTCCTGGACCCTTTCCAAATTGTATTGGGCATATTGTGGTGCATCAAGGGTTTGCGGACGCCAGTTATTCGGTACCATTTGAAATCCACTGGAACCATTATAAGTAAGTTCGCTTCTGGATTCTGTTGCCTTTAGGGTCTGTATCAAGATAACCCCGTTGGTTCCCCTTGCTCCGTAGATGGAAGTGGACGCCGCATCCTTTAAAACGGTAATTTTTTCAATATCATTGGGGTTAAGACTCTGGGGAATACCATTGCCTACTGGAAATCCGTCAATAACCACCAGTGGTTCAATTCCTGCATTAATAGAGCTGATCCCCCTTACTTGTATGCTAGGAGCCTGTCCTGGAGAACCATTACTTTCGGTAATTGTAACACCGGACACCCTACCCTGAAGGACTTGGCCCGAAGTTGAATTGGGCATATCCTGTACACCTTTCATATCCACTTCAGAAACCGCTGAAGTTATCTTTTTCTTACTTTGAGAACCATATCCTACTACAACCACTTCATCCAAACCAGCCGCACTTTCTTCTAAGGTAACATTAATGGAACTTTGACCGTTAACAGGAACTTCAGTGGTCGCAAATCCAATATAGGAAACTACCAAGGTGGCATTTTCATCGGAAACTGCAATAGTGTAGTTACCATCAAAATCTGCAGTTACTCCGTTGGTAGTACCCTTTTCTACAATATTGGCCCCAGGCAAAGGGTTGCCGTCATTGTCGGTAACCACCCCACTAATGGTTTGTTGCATCTTTTTGGACTCAACTACTTTAGGATTTTTCTTCAAGAAAATTGCTCCGTTGTCCGTAAACTGAAAATCAATGTCGGTAAGCATGGCACATTTGTTCAGCAGGACACCTACCTTTACCGTACCCTTTTTTATTTCGACAAGGGGACTTCCAACAAAAAGATCCGATCTATAGATAAAGTTGTAATCGGTCTGTTTTTTAACAACCTCCAACACTTGTTCTATAGAAAGGTTGGCGTCTTCTGTAAACGTAATTTTCTTGTCTTGGGAAAATCCATTTTCTACGCTAAATCCGAACGAAAGAATCGAAAAGAAAAAAATGAAGATTTTCATAGTGATGATTAGGGACGTCTTGACATAGGCAAGACTACCCCTATTTGGTTTAGTTTTCATAAATTTGAATGTTAGTTAATTTTTGATTAATTAATGTACTAGGGGATGGAGATTTCAATTGTCCAGATTTAGACTCCATTCCCCTTTTTTAAAAAAAAAAGCTTTACTTCATATTAATTGTTTTACCGTTTATTTCATATTTAACCTCGTTAGTGTTCTGTATTATGTCCAAAATTTCTTTGAGGCTTAGCGTTTTTCTAAAAACACCATTGAAAGTCAATTCCTCCGTAGCTTTCTCGTGAAAAACTACATCAACATCGTACCAACGCGCAAGTACCTGCATAATGTCTTCCAAAGACCTATTTTTAAAACTGAACAGTCCGTTTTTCCAGGATACCTCGTTATAAACATCTACTTTGGAAATGCCTATTTTTTTAGAATCCCGATCCATGGTAGATTGGTGTCCAGGGCTAAGATTTTTAGATTCACTTCCATTTTCAACAATGACCTTACCTTCCACCAATGTTGTAGAGACGTTTTTATCCTCGTTATATGCTTTTATGTTGAATTCCGTACCCAACACTTCTACTCGCTGCCCTGCCGTATGTACCACAAAATGGGAACCGTTATGCTCAGTACTCGGGGATACGTCAAAATAGGCTTCCCCATATACCAGTTCCACTTCACGAGTTTTATTGGCCACAAATGCCACGGGATACCTCAACCGTGTTTCGGAATTGACCCACACTTTGGTCCCGTCGGCAAGAACCAAAACAAACTGCCCTCCCCGTGGTATGGTAAGGATATTTTTTGCAATAATTTTTTCAGGTGATTCCTGACCATCGGCATACACCAATTGTTCCCCATTACTAGAGGCTTTATCCGTTTCAACACTTTCTCCTTTCTCCAGAACAATTTCCGAACCATCGTCCAAGGTAAGCGTTGCCTTATCGGTACCGATCTTAATGGAATCCTTTTGGATCACTACTGCCTCCATTGGAGGATTTACCTGGATATTTTCTTTATTCCCAAACCAGAGAGTGCCTGCAGTAATAAGAAGGACGATTGCTGCTGCATATTTATAAATAGAATACCGTTTTTCCTTTTTATTGATTTTGGATGAAACCCCAGACCAGCCTTTCTTGATGTCTACAAGATCAATTCCTTTTTGATAGTTATTCTCAACCTTATGGAAATAGCTACGGTGATCTTTGGATTCCTTGTACCAAGAATCGAAAATATGCCCCTCCTCTTCGGTTAAGGTATTGTTGATTTTCTTTATAATAAGTCTGAAATCCATTGGGATTTTGTTTGTCTATATTAATAAGACAATCAAATTCCTAAAATGGGTGACAAAAAAATGTAGAAATAGAAAAATAATGGACAATAAATAAGAAAATAATATTTGAAAGGAGGTTTTATTGTACTATTGAAAATAGAACTGCAATATAGATCACTAGTTTTCCCAACTTCAATTTGGCTCTTCTAAGCTGGGTCTTTACGGTATTGACAGAAACATCCAGTTCATCTGCTATTTCGTTAAAACGATAGTTATCCACAAAGCGTAGCTTGGCGATGTTGCGCATCTTTAAAGGAAAATTGTCTATCACCTTTAAAACTTGTTCATAGAGCAGATGCTTTTCGTCTTCTGGAAACCAGTCAGGACTGTAACCTACATCTATATTAGTTTCCGCCTCCGTAATTTTTGAAACATGAGTGATCTTTATAGCTTTTAAAATATTAAAGCATCTATTGCGCACCATGGCGTACAAGTAGGACTTCAGGTTGGTTTCAATGTCAATTTTGTTGGATTTTTCCCAAAGACAAACAAATACTTCCTGTACCACATCTTCACTAGAATCTTTGTCAAATAGATAACCATTGGCATAAACGACCAATTCATGGTACAAGCCATCGAATAGTCTTCTAAACACAAAATGGTTCTTCTTTTGTATTTCCGCTAAGATTACTTTTGAGTCCAAAATGATCTATTAATATTTCTACAGAAATGAATTTAATACCAAACAACTCTTGAGAAACGGACAATTAAATGCAATTATACCCACTTCCAATAGTTCCTATTATATGAAAACTATCACCGATTTAACAATTAAGAGATGATATGTTTTCTTTAGTATTACAACAAGTTTATAAAAAAATATTAATGGGAGTATCCTGTACTGTGCTGCAAGCTTGTGATGCAGGTTATACAGACCGATGCACTTTTTTTATAATCACCATAACATTCAGGTTACTATTTCCAAACTCGGCATCCCTTAAATACAGAAGCCATGAACCGACCAGATCAGCTCCATTCATGGCTTTATACCCTAAGCATTAGTCAGGAACAAAATTGATTCAATAACTACTTTACCCCCTTAACCCTAAAGTTATATGTCCCGGAACCTATTTCAAGAATGGTTTCTTCTCCATTGGATTCCAAAATTTTAATGGAGGACACCTTGGATATTGCTTTGTTTCCTTCCTTAATATTGGATATTTCCGCTGTAGGAATATGAACTTTGGCGGCAGTGTTCACAGGGATTTCGATATTCATCTGTACTTCCCTCCCTTTCCAATTCCAGGCCGAAGATATGTTGCCGTTAATACTTTTATAGCTCCCATTTATAAAATCCATCTCATTACTAATGGCAGGTTTTATAATGATATTGCGATAGCCCGCATCTTCGGTATCTATACCTACGGCATGTTGAAACATCCATTCTACCACCGAGCCAAAAGCATAGTGGCTAAAGGAATTCATCTTGGCATTCAGGTCCGAGTTCTCTGCATCATCTTTGGTATAACTATTCCATCGCTCCCATATGGAAGTACTTCCGTTTTCTACGGAATATCCCCAACTGGGGTATTCGGTCTGTTGGAAAATCTTATAAGAGATATCGTCATAACCATATTTGGACAAGGCCAACATTACATGTTTTGTCCCCAAAAATCCAGTTGAAAATTTAAAGCTGTTTTTCTCTATTTTTTCCGCTAGCCTAGCTGCTCCTTTTTCTGCCAGATCGTTGGGGTACAAATCGAAATATAGGGCAAGGGCATAACTGGTTTGGGTATCCTCTGTAGTGCGACCGTTATCTAAAATATACTTTTGGGCAAAGGCCTTTTTAATGTTTTCAAAAAGGTTGGCATACTTTGTAGCATCTTCCGTTTTCCCCAATGCTTCTGCCATTTCAGCCATCAGTTTTGCATCATACCCATAAAAGGAAGCTCCTACAAAATCGTGACTGGTCTCTTCGTTTACGGCAAGCCAATCCCCCCAATTGTTTCCTCCTCCAGGTCTTAGATAATCCGTGCTGGCATCTTCCTGAAACTGCATAAATTTCTCCATCCCCTTGTACATATATTCCACAATACGGGTATCATTATAGACCTTGTACATATTATAGGGTATAATAACCCCGGCATCCATCCAAGCAGGGGCATATTGATTTGGCCTAGAGTATGGAAATGGCGCAAAGTTGGGATAGGCCCCATACCATCGTTGGGCGTCATCCAAATCGACCAAAAACTTGGTCATAAAGGCAGCGACATCGGAATTATAGGTGGCAGAACGCATGTAGATCTCGGCATCTCCCGTCCATCCCAAACGCTCATCCCGCTGTGGACAATCTGTTGGTATTTCAAAAAAATTGGCACTTTGGGTGGTTTTGATATTCTTGAAAAGTGTATTGTTCATTGCATTTGAAGAACCGAAGGTACTGGCATCGGTTTCTATAGAACTTAATACGTGTCCTGTAATGGTCTCCAGTGTAGGTTTTCCTGGAAAACCTGTGACTTCAACATATTGAAACCCATGATAGGTGAATTTTGGCTTCCATGTTTCCAAGCCTTCCCCTTTTAAAATATAGGTGTCCGTTGCCCGTGCTTTTCGTAGGTTTTCTGTCTGTATCTGGCCATCGTTCTTTAAGATTTCCCCGAACCGGAGTTGGACTTTGGTGCCTTTAGGTCCCTGTACCTTGAGTTCAGCAATACCGGCAATGTTCTTTCCAAGGTTAAAGACATAGGTTCCCGGACTAGGCTCTGTCATTGCTATGGGCTTCAGTATCTCCGTATTCTTGACCTGAGTTCCCGGATAGGCTTGCAGTTTTCCATTGGGATAAGTGTAGACTTTAGGCTTTTTCCATTGGCTATCGTCATAATTGGGAGCGTCCCAACCTACATTTTCCAAGCGGGCATCATAGGTCTCGCCCATAATGATATCCGCCTCACGGATAGCGCCTTCGTTGGATTTCCACGTTTGGTCCGAAGCAATGGTCTCCATGCTTCCATCTTCGTATTCAATTTGTATTTGCCCCATAAAGGACGGATTTACCCCATAGAACTCACGCACCTTATCCAAACGTACCAGCAGGGCATACCCAATATAGCCGGCATACCAACCATCGGCAATGACTGCCCCTATGACGTTCTCCCCTTCCCTTAAGTTGTTGGTAATGTCGAAAGTCTGGTAGTATAACCGTTTGTCATAGTCCGTCCATCCCGGTAAAAAATTAGCCTCCCCTACCTTGTTGCCGTTTAAGCGCAGTTCATAAAGACCCAATGCCGTAGTATAGGCCGTTGCTTTCTTGATTTTCTTGTTCAGGTTAAAGGATTTGCGCAGGTAGCGGGCAGGTGGAAGGTACAGACTATCGTATTTATCGGCCTTATTATATCCTACATCATGACCTATAAAGAGTCCTTGCCAATTGGCAAATTTCAAAAGCCCCATGGACCAATAGGCGGGTGTGCTCCAGGTGGATACCATATCCGATTCGTCCCAAACACGCACTTTCCAATAATATTTGGTGCCGGACACCAACGGAATCCCCTCATATACGATTTGATTGGTCTGGTTGGAAACCACCTTTCCGCTATCCCAAATATCAGCTTGATCTTGCGAAAGTTTTTCCATGGAGGAAGCCACCGTAATTTGATAGGCCGTTTGTGCCCTATTTCTGCCTTCCCCTTTTAAAATCCAACTAAATCGAGGCTGAAGTACATCGAGCCCTTCAGGATTTTGGTGATACTCTACCCTAGGTTCAAGTATGCCAAGGGATTTTGAATCCTTATTTTGGCCATAGGAACTGCAAACTGTTAAGAGGGTAATAAAAAGGAGCGCTAGTCTGTTCTTCATCGATTATTTACCTTAAGAATTATAAAAATTAAAATATGGTCTTAAACTACAATATTAACACCCATTGAAATTAAACCCATCCTGTACTGTGCTGTTTTAACTTTCCCCTATAAACTTGGAGCTCTGAACTATAATCAATAGCAGCACGGTACAGGATAGATAGACCTTTTTCAAATCCTATTTTTACGAAAAATAGGATTTATTGACTTTGTGTTAACCCAATTTAAAATATGAAAAACGTACTACCATTATTGATTGCACTGTTGTACCTACAATTTGGCTTTGGACAATTGCCCCCTGTATTTGGAGAGGAATATAACGACAAGGTGCAACATTCGGAAATGATCAAAACCTATTTAACGCCCCAAAGGATTGTTTGGCAGTCAGATGACTCCAATGAATCCATGCAAAATGTCGAAAGCCTCTTAAAAAAGGGAAACGGGCAGGTGGCCGTGAACGAGGAAAACCTATTTAGATTGATCAGCACAGCGGATAAAAAACCTGCCATACTATTGGATTATGGCAAGCAGATCCATGGTGGAATAAAAATTTCCGCCGGCATCCGTGCAGATAAAACACCGGTAAGGTTGCGATTGCGATTTGGCGAATCGGTCGGGGAAGCAATGTCCGACATTGGGGGAAAACAAAATGCGACCAACGAGCATTCCCTGCGCGATTTTATTATTGAAGTACCTTGGTTGGGAAGCGTGGAAGTGGGTGAAACCGGGTTTCGGTTTTTGCGCGTAGATGTGGTGGACGCCGGGATAGACCTCCCTATAAAATCTATAGAGGCCGCCTTTGTGTACAGGGATATACCCTATTTGGGCAGTTTTGAAAGTAATGATGAGCGTTTGAACGAAATCTGGATTACAGGGGCCTATACCGTACAACTCAATATGCAAAATTTCCTATGGGACGGCATAAAGCGCGACCGCTTGGTTTGGGTGGGTGACATGCACCCCGAAGTAATGACGATCAATACCGTTTTCGGAAACCATGAAATCGTCAACAAAAGTTTGGACCTGGCCCGTGACCAACACCCCCTGCCCCAATGGATGAACGGCATTAGCTCCTACTCCATGTGGTGGCTGCTTATCCACAAGAACATCTATGATTACCATGGGAACCTTGCCTATCTAAAGGAACAGGAAACCTATATGATCGGTTTATTGGATCAATTGAGCACATTCATTGACAAGGACAACAAAGAGATTTTAAACGGACATCGGTTCTTGGATTGGCCGACCAGCGAAAAACCCGAAGCCATACATGCAGGACTTCAGGCCATGATGGTAATGACCTTTGAGGCCGGTTCGGAGATGATGGCAATTTTGGGCAAGAACGACCTAAAATTGAAATACGAAAAAGTGGCCAAACAACTTAAAAAACATAGACCAAAGGATATTACCACCAAACAGGCCGCTTCGTTGATGGCATTAGCAAACCTTCATGATGCCGAAAAGGTGAATAAGGAAATACTCACCAAAGATGGAGTACAGCGCATGTCCACTTTTTATGGATACTATATATTGGAAGCCATGGCCAAGGCCAAGGATTATAATGGTGCACTACGAGTAATTCGAGATTATTGGGGCGGAATGTTAGATTTGGGCGCCACCACTTTTTGGGAAGATTTCGATGTCCTGGATGTTGCCAATAGTGGCAGAATAGATGAATTGATTCCTGCCAACAATTTTGATATCCATGGCGACTTCGGAGAATACTGCTATGTTGGCTACCGCCATAGCCTATGTCATGGTTGGGCCAGTGGACCTACCTCTTGGCTGAGTCAACACGTTTTGGGCATCAACGTTTTGGAAGGGGGTGAAAAGATTAAAATTGAACCCCATCTAGGAGATCTGGAGTGGGCAAAAGGCAGTTTCCCAACAAAATATGGAGTATTAAAAGTAAGTCATAAGAAGAATGCGGATGGCTCTATAAAAACAGAAATAGACGCCCTGGAAGGGCTTACAGTAATTAACTAGGTCCAGATTTGGGAGGCATTTCAAAAATGTCTTCAAAGCTTATATTTTGGGCGTTCCCTCCTACGTCGGGCGGGCCCTTGGCTATATCCCTTGCGCTGCTGCGGGGATGCCGCCGCGGTCCCTAACGCGGAACATATTGTTCATTGGGATGCTGGGCAGATCTTCGTCTGTAGTGAAGATATCATGGCCGCACCCTGAGTCTACCTGCGGTAGGTAAACCCACAATGACGACACCAAGGGCTCCTTCCCTTTAGATAAGCCTGTCCCGCGTTTTCCGCGGGAGGACAAGGTGGATCCTCCGCTGGATGCGGAGGAGACGGAAGGGATTGACAGCCCAGGTCTTCGGGGAGGGTGACAATAGATTGGGGATAGGTTTGGGGTGCGGGATTTCAATCTCCCCTTTCTTCCCCCGCTGATCGCGTGGAAATTCATTCCCCTCTTCGTTCCAAGAGGGGAGCCGTTAGTTTTAACATACAAAAGGAGTTCTTTCCCAATAGTTCATGACTGCGCCAATCTGCGGAAGGCAGGCCTCCCTATCGGCAGGTAAACCCGCAATGATGACACCAAGGGCTCCTTCCCTTGGTTAAGGGAAGGTGGATTCTCCGCCAAGTGGCGGAGGAGACGGAAGGGATTGACAGCCCAGGTCTTCGGGAGGAGACTGTAGATTGGGGATAGGTTTAGGCTGCGGGATTTCAATCTCCCCTTTCTTTACCCTACCTAACGGCAGGGCAATTCATTCCCCTCTTCGTTCCAAGAGGGGAGCCGTAACTAATGTATTCAAAAGGAGACCTTTGCCGATGTTTAAATTATTTTATCGTCATCCCGATTTGTACATTTTTCAAAAATGCTAGGTCACGAGGTGACAGAAACACAACAATCTGATCATAAACCAATTAATCCCCATACCTAGATACATCCGTTAGGGTTTCCATAAAGGCAATGATATCCTCAATTTCCTGCTGGGACAGCTCCAAGGGCGCATCTGGCAAAGTTTGATTATCCACCTCCAAGCCCATTCCTGCGCCTCCTCCTAGGTTGTAGAACGCCAGAACATCTTCCAGGGTATCAAATAAACCATTGTGCATATAAGGTGCTGTCAGGGCTATATTTCTGACGGTAACCGTTTTGAACGAATTTTTAAGAAAAGGATGATTGTCCAATTTTAGACCATTGCCCATGCGCCCCAAATCCGTATCCAACTTAGGGGCAATGGAATCGAAGCCCTGGGTAATCCCCAAAACCTCCGATTCCGATTCCAGATAAAAAGGAGGAACGGTGCCATTGAAGACCGGTGCAAAATGACAACTTCCGCAGGCCGCTTTCCCCATAAACAAATTAAAGCCCCGTTTGGCATTCTCGGGATACTCCTTGGTTTCATTACGCACATATTTATCGAACTGACTATAGAAGGATTTTAAAGAGTTTACATAGGCCGCAATAGCATTGCTTATAGACCGCTGATTGATATCCTCTTTGGCAATACCGCCATAAGCCTCTTTAAACAATTTGTTGTAACGGTCACTTTTATTCAGTTTAGCAACAATCGCATCAAAATCGGTATTGAACTCCAGATCGTTATCAATAACGTGTATCACCTGTTTTTCAAGACCCAAGGCGCGCATGTCCCAAAAATAGCGTGCGGAATAGCCAGCATCCATCAAAGTGGGGGCGTTCCTATCGGTAAAAACCCCTTTTTGATTGGAGACACTCTTGGGCAAGCCATCCGAAAAACCTTTGTTGGGGTTATGGCAGCTGGCACAGGACATGACATTGTCCTTGGAAAGCTGGGGATCCCCGAACAACAGTTTCCCCAAGGCTATGGTCTTGGGATTGTCCAAAGGCAAATACACCAGTTCCGAATAAAAATCCGTATTGAGAAAATCTTTGTCGAAAAGATTCTTGGCCTTATAGTTTTGGGCATGCTTTTTATAAGGCTCCAGCTTAATCTTGTTTGCATTTTGAAATTCCAACAAGGCCGCATACAAGGGGTTTACGACCTCCTTTAAAAATGCCAACCTATCAAAATCGTTAAAATGGATATTGGCTTTTAATATATTCTTGCCCTTGGTAAAGTGTTTTTTAATGGCTTCAAATTGGGACTTGGCTTCTGGGGCCATCCCTGCTTCAAAATAGAGAAATGTAGTTTCCATACTTTGCCAGCTCACGGCACTTTCCATCAACCCGTTTACAGACCCTGGAGTATCGTAACCTGTTAGTCCCAGCGTAAAGATCCTGACAATACCGGAGCGGATGCATTCAATGATCTGGCTCGACTTTAAATGTACCGGTAAATGTATATTCGCTATAAAATCTACCCGCTCTTTGAGTCTGTTGGCCAATACTTTTATGTGCTGCAAATTTTCATTGGAAGCTGAGTCATAAACCGCTTCATCCAATGCCTGTAAGCCACCTGGCGGAATCACTTTTTCGGCTTCAAAATACTCGCTTACCTTAGGCAAAGGGGCTCCATTGATATAAGTACCATTATAGAAGGTTTGGTAATAATCAAAAATAAACTCGATTTCCTTATAAGCCAATCTGGTTTTTTCAACCTGCTCTTTCAGCCCCTCCCATTCGTTCACAGAACTTGCCTTATTGGCTAGGGCGGCCAAGGCGTTAACTTCATTTTGAAACTTGATAAAATTGGCCATATATAAAGCCGCGACTTTCTCCGGAACAGTATCCTTTTGATACGGGATGGCCATTTGCCTCCCGGACAACATCAACAGGCAAATAAAAAAAGATCCCAATAAAATGCTTGTCTTCCTCATTTTCAACAACCGCTTTTTACCATTTTATAGGCTTTTTAATACCGCTGGCCTTGCTTAAGGCTTACTATGGAAAGGGCATTTTAAATATAACCCTTTTGGCCCAACTATTCTATGGTAATCGACTCGGTATACGCTTTATTTTTTGTAATGACTTCAATTACATACATGCCTTTTGGCAGCTTGCCCACATTGATGGTTTTCTTTCTAGTTTTCTTCACCAATTTCCCTATGTTATTATAGAATTTGACTTTCTTAAGCTTGTCATCCTTATCCACCGTAAGCTTTACCACATCCTTGTCGGCATCATAGACTAGCCCATCACTTTTATGTCCAGAAGCAGAGCCATCCGACTTCAACGACACCCCGGATTTGTTGATGGTAAAATAGTCCTCAATATCATCATTTTCCCTAATAAACTTTACGGTCAGGTTCTGTCCTCCCCTACCGTCATCTTCCACCTCCATAACACAGGATCCCAATTGGTTCAGGGACACGGACATGGCTTGGTGGTTTAGGTCGCCCCCAGATATTTTACCGGCGGATCCCGTAGTTATATAAACGGCCCCTTCCGCAGCGGCACTGGCCTTTTGGTAGGCTCCATTGCTATCCACTTTCCCGTCCCCATAGCCATTGGATCCAACGGTATGGCCTCCCTTCGAAATTTCAGCCGGGTTAAAAGTGTTGGCAAACCCATAATGTCCGTTCAAGAAATACGAGCGCTCATAAGAATGGCTATGCCCGTTTAAGATAAGGTCCACTCCGTTGGCCTCCATCATGGGCATAAAGTTTTCCCGCATTTCTATAAGTCGGTCTTCGGTATCGGAGTCATGGGACCCTTTGGTGTATACCGGATGATGAAACAAGGTCACTATCCAATCCTGATTGGTGTTCTGTATATCGGCCAAGGTCCAGTTGTACATGGCGCCCCCAACTTCGCGACTCGTATGATGGGAATCCAATATGATAAAATGGATGTTGGCATAATCAAAGGAATAATAGGCCTCCGTCCCCGAGGCAGTACCTCCAGCCTGGGCAGCCGTTGGGAAGGTAAATATATCATAGTAAGGACCTGATTGTGTAGCCGAATCGGCCGACTTCCCATCGTGGTTTCCCAAGCAGGACCATGCAACGGATTTTTTCAACATATCGTCATAAATATCGAACAGGGCATTTTGATATTGCTCATCCGTACCACTGCCATAAGCGTTATCCCCCAAAAACAACATCATATCGGTCTTACCGGTATTTTTGGGAGCAGCGTCCACATAATCGTAATAGGCATCCCGTACGTTCCTCTGGTTGTTATTGGCCGTACCCGCATCACCCAGAATCCATGCCCGTACAAATTGTTTGGTACCTGCTTTAGGGGCTGTTATAATGTACATATCGCCAGAAGTACTTTCGGACAACACTCCCTCTTTATTACCAATATTGAAATAATATTTGGTGTTGGGGCTTAGACCTGAAAGACGAACTTCATGTTCCGTGGTCAAGGCAGTGTTGGATGCTTTCTTGGATAACGATTTTAATGATTTTCCGTAATGTACCACGGATTGGGTTGCGATATCCGTTCTCCATTTTACCACCACAGAGGTTGGGGTACCGCTCTGTAAATAAGGTCCCCTTACTACGGTTACCGCAGCGGAATGCTGTGGAAGGCCAACAGCGTTGGTTACCGCAACAGCACTTACATTGGGAAGATCTACATGGGAAGTTTGGGCAATTGAAACCACCGAACATAGGGCGGCTAGCAAAAAGGTACTTTTTTTGATCATGATTTTTGGTTGTTAATGGAGCTTTCCAAGCTTTTTATTTGTTCTTTTAATTGTATTACGGGACTCATATTCCTAAACTTGGTATCCAATTGCTCAATGGCAACCGAAGCCAATTTTAAGGATATAAAGGCCTCATGTGGTCTATTTATTTCCGTTAAATACTTCGCTTTTTTATAATACCAGAATTCGTTTCTGTTGTATTCCAGGATAAAATAATTGTACTGTTCCAAGGCCTTTTCGGTTTGACCCGACTCCTTTAAGTAGTCCAATTTTTTAAGTTGAAGCGAAATGGTATGCCGGCCAAGTTGGTCCAGGCCAAATTCCAGAGCCTCCAAAGCCCCCTTATAGTTTTTGTTGTTTTCGGCAAGTATGATGTTGCAGTATTCCAATATATCCTCGGGCCGAATGTCCTTCATATTATGGATAACAGTGCGGTACCCCTCCAAGGATTTTTTATAGGATTGCAGCTGGAACAATATTTGGGCCTGCAGTTTTTTAGCGCTTAGGTCCTTGCTATCCGATTCCAAATAGGAGGCTATACTTTGCAGGGCCTCCTGGTAGGCTTCGGTGATATAGTTCACCTCGGCAATTTGATAATGTAGTTCTTTGGTTGTATTTCCCAAGGATTGGGACTTTAGGTAATCTTCCAGGGCAGAGTCGAATTCCATATGCTGTTGGTACAACAAGGCTCTTTCATAGTATAGTGCAGAATTGTTGGGATCTTCGGATATGGCCACCGTTTTTTCCGCTATCCGCATGCTTAAATCCCCATGGGCAAACATGGACATGGACAAGGACAAAAACAGCAACACTAGTAGCGTTCTTTTCATCATGTACTGTAGATACCCCTTCGTATTAAAAATCATTGCCAATGGTTAATATAATTTCCTTTTTTATGAACTTCCTCCATACCATAAAATTTAAAAGAGAGACACGACTAGGGAGGTACATTTTCAAGCTATGTGGCCCCCACTTTCGTTTAAGTTCTCATTTTAAGATGGAATATTATCATTTTTAAACGGCTCCAAGGCCCCGCTATCAAACGTATTGAAACAATATTAAATGTGTTTTTCTAAGGCGTTAATTTTTTGTTAAAAGAGTACGAAATGTCTTTGGGCAAGCACTACAAAATGAATGGTTTTTTTTTAAATAAGTGCATCTGCATTTATCCTAAAAAATAGGAAGAATTAAAGAGTTTCACTTAATTTTATATGAGCAAATAGCATTTCCCCTAGGTATATAACTTCATGGTCAATAACATTTAAATACAATGCAAAACATCCCCATAAGGCAACTTCCCGAAAGTAACCAAGAGCCAACCTTAGTGGGAAGTTTTAGTATTAGAAGTCTCGAAGCCATCCTGGACGGAAAGGAGTTGGTGGAAGAGCTGCACCGGCATGATTTTTTTTTAATGCTCATACTCAAAAAAGCTAATGGCCTACATGAAATTGATTTTGTCTCCTATGAAGTCGGCCATTATTCCATCTTTTTATTAAGGCCCGGGCAGGTGCACAAACTACACCTTAAACATGGCAGTACTGGTTATTTGGTACAATTTAAAACGGACTATTTCCTCTCCCACAATAAATCTTCCCCACAGTTGTTGCGCAAGGTGGGCAACCAGAACCACTATCCGTTAAATGCCGATCTCTTTAAAAAAATGGATCCCTTATTGTCATCAATTTTATTGGAATATAATGGGAAGCAAGCAGAATATCACGAGGTCATCAAAGCCAATTTAAGTATTTTGTTTATTCAACTTTTAAGGCAGCGGGAAGATCCCGATCCAGACCAAACCCATACCCCATATCAGCAGGAGAAACTAGAGAAGTTTTTGGAACTGTTGGAAGGGAATATTACCCAATACAAGCAGGTTTCCCAATATGCGGACTTATTGCACCTCAGCGTGTATCAGCTCAATGCCATAACCAAGGCATTATTAAACAAAAATGCCTCACAGCTTATAAACGAATATAGTATTCTGGAGGCCAAAAGAAATTTATTGGCCACCGTGAACCAAGTGAGCCAGATAGCCTATCATTTAGGCTATGAGGATGCCTCCTATTTTATCCGATTTTTTAAAAAACACACGGGCTATACGCCCGATGCTTACCGACATAATTTTAGTTAAGTACCATTCAACTTCAGTTCTGTCCTATTACGGATTCCGCAGGTGAAATTACTTTTACAACGGAAAATAATCCAATGTAGCATTAACGACATAAACATGAAAACAAAAGTAAAACTCTTGGCCTCCCTAAAGATATGGATGGCTATTTATCCTTCCATCACGGCCTTTCTTTTCCTTTTTGGCAACCAACTGGCTGCCCTTCCCCTCTACCTTAGAACCTTGGTACTTACCATTGTTTTGGTGCCTTGGATCGTATTTGTGGGTGTGCCTCTTATAGATACCTTGATGAAGAAAATGCAAAGAAAGAACGAGTAAATCACCATTTTTAAAACAAGAAACCATGAAAAAGGATAAACATTTTGACGTCATCATCATAGGAGGAAGCTATTCCGGACTCGCAGCCGGAATGGCTCTGGGAAGGGCCTTAAAACGGGTCCTGGTCATTGATAGCAATACCCCCTGTAACCGGCAAACCCCCTATTCCCACAACTTCATTACCAATGATGGCAAAACCCCCGCCGAGATAGCTTCTGTGGCCAAACAGCAAGTAGCTGCCTACCCTACAGTGAAATTTCTTAACGGACTTGCCGTGCAGGGCGCTAGAACAAATAATGCCTTTGAAATTACAGTATCTATTGGTGAAACTTTTAGCGCCGACAAATTAATTTTTGCAACGGGAATTAAGGATATCATGCCTAATATGGACGGATTTTCGGAATGTTGGGGAATCTCCGTGTTGCATTGCCCCTATTGCCATGGCTATGAGGTAAAAAATGAAACCACAGGTGTTCTGGGCAATGGGGATTATGCCTTCGAATTTGGAAAACTCATCTCCAATTGGACCCCGCATTTAACTATCTACACCAATGGCAAATCTACCCTGACGGCGGAACAAACTGCCCAACTTGGAGCGCATAACATTACCATAGTGGAAACTGAAATTGAACGTTTGGAGCACCAACAAGGGCAGCTGCAGAACATCATCTTTAAAAATGGTTCCAAAGCCGCCGTTACCGCCATATATACCAAAACAGCCTTTGAACAGCATAGTGCTATACCAGAGGCCATGGGGTGCGAGTTGAACGAGGAAGGCTACCTAAAAACCGATACCTATTTACAAACCAATGTTAACGGCATATATGCCTGTGGCGATAATGTATCGCGCTTGCGCACCGTAGCCAATGCCGTGGCTATGGGTACGGCGGCCGGGATGATGGTGAATAAGGAGCTGGTTTTTGAAAAGTTTTGAGTGATTCGGCAAAAGAAATAGTACTGCGATTAATAAAATCATATATGGAACGAAGTAAAGGAGTGGCAATAGGTTTGTCTATGTCCTTTTGCATTGGAATCTTTTAGAATACCCTATAAGATTTACAAAGATTCTACAGTTAAACGAAAATTTCAAACTCGGTCTTTTTATAATTAACCTCCTTTGAAATGTAGTTAAATACGATTTAACAGATTAGCTCGTTATAACCTTGCTGTGATTATCAAAGGATTACAATTTTATAGTGATTTATAGTTATACTATTTTGATTGATTTTTCCTTCAATCAAAAAAAACTACTATTTTTAAAATTCCTAAATTGGGATTGTTCTAAGTTGTTCCCCCGACAGAATTGAATTGCTAATTAATTTTGACATCTCGTCCGAATTTTAATGAATAAAAAAGATTTATCTGAACGGGATATATGTTCTAAGTATATTAATCCTGCATTGGTGAAAGCGGGGTGGAATATGAAAAGGCAGGTCCGTGAGGAAGTGTCCTTTACTGATGGGCGTATTATAGTTCAAGGGAAGCTTTATACTAGAGGTAAAAGTAAAAGGGCAGATTATATCCTTTATTACAAATCCAACCAGCCAATTGCAATAATTGAAGCCAAAGATAATAAGAAGCCCGTGGGTTCGGGTATGCAACAGGCTTTGGAATATTCAGAAATTCTACAGATTCCATTTGTATTTACCTCCAATGGCGACTCATTTGTTTTTCATGATAGAACCGCTACTGAGGGAGCCTTGGAACAGGAATTATCCTTAGAGAATTTTCCTTCCCCAGAACAACTTTGGGATAAATATTTGAGATATACTGAAATTGAGACCCCAGAGGCCAAAGAAATAATTGAAACCGATTATTTTGTGGATGACAGTGGAATGTCTCCTAGGTACTATCAACAAAATGCAGTTAACCGTACTTTAGAAGCAGTGGCTAAGGGACAAGACCGCATCATATTGGTTATGGCTACGGGCACAGGGAAAACCTATACAGCTTTTAATATTATTTGGAGATTATGGAAAACAGGGGTTAAAAAACGCATTTTATTTCTAGCCGATAGAAATGCCTTATTGACCCAAACCAAGAATGGTGATTTTTCGCCCTTTGGGAATGATATTATGCATATAATTAAAAACAGGAAGATAGATAAGTCATACCAAATCTATTTTGCGCTGTACCAGGGCTTGACCAGTAACGATGAAGAAAAAAACGCCTACAAAGAGTTTAGTCCTGATTTTTTTGACTTAGTGGTTATAGATGAATGTCACAGAGGAAGTGCTGCCGAAGCTTCGGCATGGAGAGATGTTTTAACGTATTTTAAATCGGCAACCCATGTTGGGTTGACTGCAACTCCTAAGGAAACCAAAGATGTTTCCAATATGGAATATTTTGGGGAACCTGTTTACACCTATTCATTAAAGCAAGGTATTGAGGACGGCTTTTTGGCACCTTATAAGGTAGTTAGAATCACTACTAGTGTTGATGATGGTTGGAGGCCCACAGCCGGCTTATTGGATAAGTATGGTAATGAGATAAAAGACCGTATTTATAATCTAAAGGATTACGACAAGACTCTAGCGATCGATGAACGTACGGAAGTGGTGGCTAAGAAAATTACAGAATATTTAAAGGCCACTGACCGTTTTGCCAAAACCATTGTTTTCTGCACAGATATTGACCATGCAAATCGCATGCGTCAGGCATTAATTAATGAAAACGCAGACATAGTCGCTAAACACTGGAACTATTGCGTTAAAATTACGGGTGATGATGAAGTAGGTAAGCAAGAGCTTGATAATTTTACAGATGTTGAAGAACGTTTTCCTGTCATAGCTACCACCTCAAAAATGTTGACTACAGGCATTGATACCAAAATGGTGAAGTTTATTGTTTTGGAATCTAACATTCAATCGGTTACCGAGTTTAAGCAAATTATAGGGCGGGGCACCCGAATTAGGGAAGCTGAGGGTAAAGTGTATTTTACCATTATGGATTTTAGAAAGGCCACTAATATTTTTGCACGACCAGATTTTGATGGTGATCCAGTTCAAATTTACGAACCAAAACCAGATGAGCCTGTAGTTCCACCTGATGAAGAAGATACTGCGCAGCCTGATAATGGGGAGCCACCTAACCAAGATGATTTTAAACCAACAAAGCCAAATATTAATATAGACGGTTCTGAAGATGTAGTAAAAAAATACTACGTTAACGATGTTCCTGTATCCATAATTCATGAGCGAGTACAGTACTATGGTAATGATGGTAAATTGATTACGGAATCATTAAAGGATTATTCCAAGAAGAATATTGAAAAAGAATTTTCCTCTTTGGATGATTTCCTCCAAAAATGGAATGCTTCGGATAAGAAGGAAGAACTTATTCGGGAATTGGCAGAACATGGTGTATTATTGGAAGCTCTACGGGAAGATGTCGGCAAAGATTTGGATGACTTTGATTTAATTTGTCATATCGCATTCGACCAACCTGCTTTAACGCGACAAGAACGTGCTAATAAGGTGCGTAAACGTAATTATTTTACTAAGTATAGCGAAACCGCACAAAAAGTACTAAACAGCTTATTAGACAAATACGAACAAGAAGGCATTACCTCTATAGAGCAAGGTTCCATACTAAAAGTACAGCCTTTAAACCAAATAGGTTCTGCTGTAGAGTTAGTAAGAGCTTTTGGTAAAAAGAAGGACTTTGAGCAAGCTATAAAAGATTTAGAAAATGAAATTTATAATATTGCTTAATTGAATATTCAATCTAAAATACAACAACCCGAAGGTAGGCGTCTTGAATTTAAAGAAGTTATACCAACCAATGCAGAGTTAGCAAAAACAATTGTTGCTTTTGCTAATGATGCTGGAGGCGAGTTGTTTATTGGTATTAAAAATAGTCCTAGAGAAATTTCCGGATTACAAAAAGACCAATTAGACACTATTGAAAATAAAATTAGCAATATTGTAAACGACCAATGCGCACCAAGCATTATACCGGAAATCACTTTTATTGAAGAAGATAATAAACATATTATAAGAGTTTACATTCATAAGGGAAGTAAACCTCCTTATTATATTTCTTCAAAAGGAAAAGAAAAAGGAACCTTTACTAGAGTTGGTTCTTCTAATAGATTAGCTTCGCTTGAAATTATCCTGGAATTAGAAAGACAAGGACAACATATTTCATTTGATTCTGAATTATACTTTAATAAAAATTATGAAGATTTAAATCTCGATAATTTTTATAGTTTTTTCAAAGAAAAAGCAAACGAAAATGTAACTTTTGAAGTCTTAAAAAAATTAAATCTTTTTAAAGTAGAACAAGGGCAAATATTCCCCACCAATGCGTTGGTTTTACTATCTGATGATGTAAAAAAAAGAGAACTATTTCCCAATGCTAAAGTAGAATGTGCACGATTTAAAGGAACCATTCCTGGAACATATATCGATCAAAAAACTATTGATGGTACTATCGCTTTACAAGCGGAACAGGCATATCAATTTGTTCTGCGTCATATTTCTGAAGGCACAGAAGATTATCAAGGTGTTTATAGAAACAATCGTTGGGAATATCCTATAATCGCCATACGAGAAGTTATTAGGAATGCCGTAATACATAGAGACTATTCTCTTAAAGGGAAAGATATTAAAATTGCCATTTTCGATGATAAATTAGAAATAACAAGTCCTGGAAAATTATTACCTACTGTAGATTTTAGCGAAATGGATGCTGGGCAATCTGATGTTAGAAATGTAGTACTTGCACCAGTTTTCAAACGCTTGGGTATTATTGAACAATGGGGAAACGGATTGCAGTTAATTGCAGATGATTTAAAAGTATATCCTGAAATAGAATTGGCTTGGAAAGAACCAGGAATGGCTTTTAGAGTGTCGTTCATCAAGACAAACTACAAGCAACAGCAAGAATTACAGCAAGAGTTACAGCAGGAGTTGCAGCAGGAGTTGCAGCAGGAGTTACAGCAGGAGTTGCAGCAGGAGTTGCAGCAGGAGTTGCAGCAGGAGAGTTTATTTTCAAAAACACTCCAAATAGTAGCTTTAAAAACAAGTGCCACCAAGGAGATAGCCATAGCCTTAGGGCAAAAAAGTATCTCAGGTCAACTGTATCAAATCATTAATCAACTTAGGGAGTTAGAATTAATAGAATGGACTATTCCAGACAAACCAAAAAGCTCTAAACAACAATACAAAATAACACAACGAGGAATTGTATTTCTTCAACTATTAAAGAATAAAAAAGCATAATGAGTAACATAACAACCAACATAAAAGGCATACGCGATATTATGCGTAAAGACACAGGAGTAGACGGAGATGCACAACGCATCTCACAAATGGTGTGGATGCTTTTTATGAAAATATTTGCTGATAAGGAGGAGGAATGGGAAATTACCATAGACAACTATGAGTCTCCGATTCCAGAAAAATTTAAATGGCAAAACTGGGCTGCAGATGATGAAGGAAAAACAGGTGATGAATTAATGGAGTTTATAAACAATGAACTCTTTCCTGCACTTAAAGAGTTGGACATCACCATAAGTCCTCAAGCCCAAATTATACGTTCTGTTTTTGAGGACACCTATAATTATATGAAAAACGGAACCTTGTTCCGTCAAGTTATAAATGTTATAAACGAGATAGATTTTAATAGCACTACAGAGCGTCATCTGTTTAATGATATCTATGAAACCATTCTAAAGGAGTTGCAGTCTGCAGGTTCTTCTGGGGAGTATTACACGCCAAGAGCTGTTACACAGTTTATGGTAGACATGATAGACCCACAATTAGGAGAAAGTATATTGGATCCTGCATGTGGTACTGGTGGTTTTTTAACCTGTACCATTGACCATATGCGTGAGCAAGTAAAGACTCCCAAAGACAGAGATGTGCTGCAAACATCTATAAGAGGTATAGAGAAAAAACCGTTACCACATTTGTTGTGCACCACCAACCTTATGCTACACGGTTTTGATTTACCAGCGGTACGTAGGGATAACCTATTAAGTAAACCCTACGCAGATTGGGGAGCAAAAGACAAGTTAGATATTATTTTGACCAATCCACCTTTTGGGGGCGTGGAAGAAGATGGCACCGAAACCAACTTCCCACAAAAGTTTAGGACCAAGGAAACGGCCGATTTATTTTTAGCCCTAATCATTAAGCTGCTTAAAAATACCGGACGCTGTGCTATTGTATTACCCGATGGCACTTTGTTTGGCGAAGGAATGAAAACACGCCTAAAAGAGGAGTTGTTAGAGCGTTGTAACCTCCATACAATAGTGCGCTTACCTAATGGGGTGTTTAACCCGTATACCGGCATTAAAACCAATTTGCTGTTCTTTGAAAAAGGTGTGCCAACCAAAGAAGTATGGTATTTTGAACATCCTTATCCCGATGGTGTAAAAAGTTATAATAAAACCAAACCTATTCACATTAAGGAATTTGATTTAGAGAAAGCCTGGTGGAAAAAGAGAGAAGAGAATGAGTATGCTTGGAAAGTATCTATTGAGGAGATTAAAAAGCGAGGCTATAATCTAGATATTAAGAACCCACACCAAGAAGAAGATACTTTAGCAAGCCCAGAGGTGTTGTTAGAAAAATACAGAGCAACCGAAAAGAAGATTTCCTTTATTCAAGAAGAAATCATTAATGTATTAACCGAAGCTTTAAAATAAGATGCAGTTACTAAAACATTTTAAAGAGCTTACGGTTAGACCTAAAAGTGCACAAGAGTTAAAAGGGTTGATTTTACAATTGGCAATACAAGGAAAATTGACTTCTAATTGGAGAAAAGAAAATCCTGATATTGAGCCTGCTTCAGAATTATTAAAACGAATACATGAAGAGAAGAAACAGCTTGTTAAGGATAATAAAATAAGAAAGGAAAAAGCGTTACCAAAAATCACCAAAAATGAAATTTCACTTGAGTTGCCTAAAGGTTGGCTATGGTGTCGTTTTGATGAAATAGGTGTGCCCCAACCGGGTTTTTCATTTAAATCAAAAGAGTTTAATAATGAGGGGATTGGTTTGCCTTTGATTCGAATAAGAGATTTACATAAAAAAAATATAGAAACTTATTATTCTGGTGAGTATAGAGATGATTTTTTGATTCGGAATGGGGAGTATCTGGTTGGTATGGATGGAAATTTTAATATTGCCAAATGGAATAAGGGTGAAGCTTTATTAAATCAACGGGTTTGTAGGCTTTATTTTATTTCTTCAGATTTAATAAAAGAAGTATTTGTTTATGCTCTCCAATTTAAATTATGGGCTTTGCAAGGGACTAAATCTTATACAACGGTAGATCATTTATCTGGTAAACAAATAAAAAATAGTGTTCTTCCGTTTCCACCATTGGAAGAACAAAAAGAAATTGTAAGAGTAGTAGAAACCCTTTTTAATGAAGTAGAGCAATTAGAGCAATTAACGGTTGAGCTCATTAGTTTAAAAGAAGACTTTGTGTCTTCTGCTTTAAACCAACTCACTACCAATAATACTCAACAAGAATGGGGGTTTCTACAAGACCATTTTAAAAGTTTCTTTAATGAAACCACTAACATTAAAAAGTTACGAGAAACCGTTTTACAATTAGCTGTTCAAGGTAAACTGACTCGATTATGGAGAGAGAGTCATCCTGAACTAGTTTCAGGATCCCATCATGCAAGTGAACTCTTAAAACGCATACAAAAAGAGAAAGCACAACTTGTAAAGGAGAAGAAAATAAAAAAGGAAAAAGCCTTGCCACCCATTACCAAAGAGGAAATTCCTTATGAGTTACCTGAAGGTTGGGTTTGGTGTAGATTAGGTGATATTATTAAAGAAAAACCTAGAAACGGATATTCCCCTAGAGGAGTTGAATTTGAAACTCAAACTAAATCTTTAAAATTGGGGGCTACGACAAAAGGAGTTTTTGATCCGAGTCAAGTTAAATATTTAAATGAAGTTGTACCAAGAGAGTCACATCTCTGGCTCCAAAATAACGATATCTTAATTCAACGGAGTAATTCTTTAGACTATGTAGGCATTAGTGCAATTTATAAAGGAGAAGATTATGAATATGTTTATCCAGATCTGATGATGAAAATTCAAGGCTGTACAAATATTGATACAGATTATTTACACACGATATTGATTAGTGGATTTGTAAGACAATATTTTAGGGACAATGCTTCGGGAACCTCTAGTAATATGCCAAAGATAAATCAAAGTATTGTTCTAAATACTATGATTCCATTGTGTAATGAATCAGAACAAAAAGCCATGGTCAAAAAAGTGTATGCGTTAATGGGTTTATGTGATAGGCTAGAGCAGGAAGTAAAAGTAAGCCAAGAATATTGTGAGCGGTTAATGCAGAGCTGTTTAAGGGAGGTTTTTGAAGGTAAAAAGGAAGTATGTGTATAATTTCGGATAAAATAAAGTTTTGTACTTGTGTTGATGCTGCTTTTGATATAGAGGAACTTAATCATTATTGGGTTTTACATAGGTATAATAGGTATAACAAGAATAAAAACGAAAATGTTATGGGGTCACCAGTTTTACCTGGTCATCTGCACCCAATGTTCGAAATTAATGCAGAACTATTAGTAAGTACTTTAAACACCTCTGAAGCATTCGATAAAGACATTGAGCTAAAACGTGGAGATAGGCTTGAAGTAGTGCTCTGTAACAACCAAACTGAAGGTAAAGAGCCTTTGTACTATAACTTTAAATATACAGGCAAAATCTGGAATTCAATTGAGTCAGATTGTTTTGATTTAATGAACAGGTTTGACGAGGTTACTGCAGGGGAAATTAAAGAAATGGATTAGAATATACAAAGTTATTCAAGTGAGGTATTTGCAGTTAATCAGTCTTGTCCAAATTAAGTTAGTATGCATAAACAAAAAGCAATTTCATTATTACGTAAATCACTTAATTTACCGGATGCAGAGTTCAGAGACGGACAATGGGAGGCAATTGAAAAACTAACGGTTAATAAAGAAAAGTTACTAGTCATTCAACGCACTGGTTGGGGGAAAAGTTCTGTATATTTTGTTAGCACGAGAATTTTAAGAGATCAAGGCAAAGGTCCGACAATTATTATTTCGCCTTTACTAGCTTTAATGCGTAATCAAATTGAGGCAGCGGAACGTTTAGGCATAAATGCAGTTTCAATAAATTCCTCTAATTTTGACGATTGGAAAGATATACAGTATGAGGTTTTAACAAATAATGTTGATGCACTTTTGATTTCCCCTGAACGTTTAGCAAATGAACGTTTCGTGGATGAAATACTATTTCCAATTGCAGATAGAATTGGATTGTTTGTAGTAGATGAAGCACATTGCATTTCAGATTGGGGACACGATTTTAGACCAGATTATAGACGTATTGTTGGGATTTTAAAAGTAATGCCTAAAGGTATGCCCGTTTTAGGCACAACAGCTACAGCTAATTATAGAGTGGTTGCAGATATCGAAGAGCAATTAGGAGGTATTAATGTTTTAAGAGGAGCATTAACTAGAGAGAGTCTAAAACTTCAGAATATAGTATTAAAAGACCAAGCCTCACGTTTAGCCTGGTTAAAGGAAAACCTTCCAAATTTAGAAGGTAGTGGCATAATTTACGTATTAACGAAACGTGACGCAAGAACGATTACACAATGGCTAAATGATTGCGATATTGATGCGGCAGCATATTACTCCGGTGTTGAAGATGAAAATTTTGAAGATACGACTAAGTATAGAGAGTTCTTAGAAGATGCTTTGTATAACAATGAGGTTAAAGTATTGGTAGCGACTACGTCGTTAGCAATGGGGTATGATAAACCAGACCTTAATTTTGTAATCCATTTTCAAGCCCCAGATTCAATAATTAGTTATTATCAACAAGTAGGTCGTGCAGGGCGTGCCATAAATACTGCCTATGGTGTTTTATTATCAGGACGGGAGGATGCCGATGTACATCAGTATTTTAGAGAGTCCGCTTTTCCTCCTGAAGAAACAGTTGCTTATATTTTAAAAGCTCTTGAAGATTATGATGGGTTGTCAGTTCCTAAATTGCAAGAAGTATTAAATTTAAAATACGGTCAAATAACACAAACACTTAAATACTTAAGTGTTGAAGAACCTTCTCCAATTATTAAAGTAGGAACACAGTGGAAAAGAACGGCCGTAGGCTATGCCATGAATACTGAGAAAATAGAACGTTTAACTAATCAGCGTATATTAGAGTGGAATACTGTTCAGGATTATATAAATACAGAGGAGTGTTTAATGATGTTTTTACAAAAGGAATTGGATGATCCTAATAGGGCGCCTTGTGGTAAATGCGCAAATTGTTTAAGGAGCGCAATAGTGCCAAATTCTGTTTCCCATGACAATATAGTAGAAGCATCTATTTACTTGAAACATTCTGAATTTGATATTTTACCTAGAAAACAAATTGCAGCTAATGCTTTACCCGAATACGAATGGAGTGGAAGATTAAATAATTTAATAGCAGAAACAGGTAAAGCATTATCACGTTGGGGAGACGCCGGTTGGGGCAAAATGGTGGCAGATGATAAATATGCTGGACATATTAGAGATGAATTGGTAGATGCCATGTATGAAATGATAGTTGATAGATGGCAACCTAATCCATTTCCAGAATGGTTAACTTGCATACCTTCTTTAAGACATCCAGAATTGGTGCCAGATTTCTCAAAACGATTAGCTGAAAAATTAGGGATACCTTTCTTGCCTATTATTATAAAAGTAAAAGATACACAACCCCAAAAAGAACAACAAAATAGTTTTCACCAATGCCATAATTTAGATGGTGTTTTTCAGATAAGTGGGATTGTAGAAAATAAACCTGTATTTTTGATAGACGATGCCATTGATTCTGGTTGGACATTTACTATTGCAACAACACTTTTAAAAAAATCTGGTGCGGGTTTGGTTTATCCAGTTGCGCTAACCTCAACTTCAGTAAGTGATTAAAATGATTACAGAGAGAACAAAAGCTATATTACTTTTAACATCCTACTTGTCGAAAGATTTAGATAAGGATAGTAAACCTTTATCTATAACTGAGTGGAATAAATTGGTAAGATGGTTACAATTGAAAGATTTAAAGCCGGAAGATCTTTTGGTCATAGATTTGAATGCGGTTTTATCCAATTGGACAGACAAATTCATTGACAAAAATAGAATAATAGCCTTATTAGACCGTAAAATGGCGCTTGCACTTAAACTGGAAAAATGGTTGAAAGCAGGTGTTTGGGTAATTAATAGGAGTGATCAAGATTATCCAGAGAATTTAAAAAATAAATTGAAAGATCGCGTACCACCAATACTTTTTGGTATAGGGAATAAAGAGCTTTTAAATAAAAATTATATTGGAATTGTTGGTTCAAGAAATATATCAATTAATGATATAGATGCGACTAAATCCATAGTAAAACAAATTGTTAAACAAGGACATGGTGTGATTTCAGGTGGGGCAAGAGGTGTTGATGAACACTCTATGGTCGAAGCAACTGCCTTGAAGGGTTATTCGATGGGGATTCTAGCGGATAGTCTATTAAAAAAATCATCTGCTAAAATATATAGAGAAAGCATTGTTGCTAATAAACTAGTTTTAATATCACCGTATAGCCCTGAAGCAGGTTTTAATGTTGGTAACGCCATGGGAAGGAATAAATTAATCTATGTCCTTTCGGAAGCTACCATAGTAATTAAGTCAGATACCAAGGGCGGTACATGGGAAGGATCCAAGGAAAATATTAAAAATAATTGGGTGCCAACGTGGGTTGTTGATTGTCATGATAAAAAACAAAATAAGGGGAACGAAGAAGTCGTTAAATTAGGTGCAAAATGGATATCTAAGGATTTAAAAATAAATGTTAGGGACTTAGTTATAAAATCAAATAACAAACCTATTGAAATTAAACAAGGTGATTTATTCGGAAATAGAAATGAAAACATCGAACATGAAGTTAAATTAGCTGAGAAAAAGGAAGCCAACCTAAATAAGATTAAAGCCTCTAAAGAATTAGAGATAAAGGGTACGAACATACCTTTTAATGAAGCCTCTCTTTTTGAGGTATTTATGTATAAATTGATACTTAGATTTAGAACAAATGAAATAAATAAAGCAGAAATATTAGATTATTTTAACTTGACTTCTAGGCAAGTAGATGAATGGCTAAAATTGGGAACAGAGAAAGGATTCTTGATAAAAAAATCAAGACCATTGAGATACTTAATAAATGAAGATTATAGAATTAGTATAGAAATATAATGCCTCAGCATTTGGTTAAGAATGAAATGGATAAAAAAAATATTGGGATTAGATATTCACCTTGCACGATTAGAAAGTATTCAAAAATCCTTAGATGCCATTCAGGTGAAACAAACACCAATAACAATTCCTTCCAATTTTAAATTAGTAGATCCTTTAAATAATAAGTTAGAATTATTTTCATTCAGCGAAAAAGAAAACGAATTGCCAATTTCAAAATCTAAAAAAGTTGTAAAAAATGGAGATTCAATCATCCGTAATTTTTTTGGAACTGTACCGGATTTAATGTCTACTGCTATGCTTTCAAAATCTTACAGATTTATTTTTCCACAAGGGTTTAGTGGTCAAGTAATGCAAATTGGAAATGGTCAAGGATCCGCTATTATGCAAAATGGGATTATACTTACTCATGGTTCTTACGTTAAAAACATTATTGTTGCTGCTCCTTTTGCTGTATATAGTTTAGGCCATATGGTTATTAGGCAACATTATTTAAATAAAATACACGAATCTCTAGCAAAAATCAGTGAAAAATTAAATGATTTGATAGAACTTGAATTTATAAAGAAAGAAGCAAAAATTGATGCCATAATTTACTTTTATAAAAAAGCATATTTTGAGTTTGACAACATCAAGTTAAATGAAAATTATAAAAATGCAATTCTAACCAATATTGTGGCCAAAAATATTGAGGTTTTTGAACTTATAAAATTTTATGAAAAATCAATACATAAAACAAGTAAATATAATGCTACTTCTATAAATGTTTTTGAAGACCAGCTCAAAATTTTCGTTCAATTACAAGATTTATTTCTATACGGTAAACTCCTTGCTTTTGTGTATGCAAACTTATATGATAAAGAACTTCAAATGGATTTCATTAAAGAATTTGAAAACGTAAGGTCTATTTATCTGAAAACATTTAAAGCTAATAGTACTCAAATTAATAAAATTTTGAATGAGAATAAAATTGGATGGTCTGATTGGTTAAAAGGAAGTAAAGCACAAAAAATCAAGGCTAGAAATGAAATTATTAATGACCTTTTAACTATTGATAGTATAACAAGGGCAGTGGAAAAAAAATTTGAAGAAGGAAAGGTGATACTTAAAGATTTTATTACAAAAATTGAACAACCACAAGAGTTCATATTCGAAGATGGAGAGCTCTACCAGGTATCTTAATGAATATGATTAACAGACCACAAACAATACAAATATTTCTTCCAGATGGTTCTCCAACAAGCATTCGTGAAGCAGAAATAACCAATAGATTAGTAAAGGCAATTTTGTTTCCACGAAATAAAATGCAAGAAGTAGTAAAAAGAGAACTGGTTCATTTTACAGGAGTCTATTTTTTGTTTGGTATTACAGAAGATGGCGCAAAGCCATTAGTCTATATTGGAGAAGGTGAAGATTGTTTTAAACGTATTCAATCCCATAATCGTCTTAAAGATTTTTGGACCCATTGCGTAATAGTATCTACTAAAACGGATGAATATACAAAAACGGATGTAAAATTTTTGGAGCATTATTGTTTGGAGAAAGCGACAGAAGTAAGCAGATATAAACTGGATAATGATACAGGTTCGAAAAAACAATCCATATCAGAGAGCAGGGAACATGATTTATTGGATAATTTTGAAACTGCAAAAATATTATTGGCAACGTTAGGTTATCCTATTTTTGAGGAGAAGCGAAAAGCCCAAACAACAAAAGAGTTGTTCTATTGTAAGGGTAAGGATGCATCAGCAGTAGGAGAGTTAACTGACGATGGCTTTTTAGTTTATAAAGGTGGTAGAAGTACTATTATAGAAGCACAGTCAATTGGAACTTGGGTTTCAAGAATAAGAAAACAACTTTTAGAGGATTCAATATTAAAAGAGGAAAACGGAGTATATATTTTCCAATGTGATCATGTGTTTAATTCGCCGAGTGCAGCAGCGGCTACCGTGTTAGCTAGAGCGGCAAATGGATGGACGTCATGGAAGGATTTATCTGGAAAAACCTTAGATGAACTTAAAAGGAAATAAGGTCGTCAAATTAACATGTGATTATAGAATAGTTTTGTCAAGAGGACTTGGCCTAAAAAGTAAATATTTCATTCTAATAAAATAGAAACTCTAGCCATGGTAGCGATTTATAAATATTTCATTAGCGCACATAATAGAAGCAGATGAATCTAAACGAGATTAATGCCCGTCCTAGAAGTGGAGAAGAAAGGTTTAGATTTGATGATAGCAATATTGACATTAAATTAAATGAATTTTGGATATGGAATCAATCGAACTTATTAGAAAATAGAACACGGGGAATTTTGGCAGAATTTATTGTTAAACAAGCCCTAAATATTGATAATGATATTCGAATTGAGTGGGATTGTTATGATTTGATTACTAAAGAGGGGCTAAAGATTGAAGTAAAATCCGCCGCTTATGTTCAGAGTTGGAAACAAAAGAAATATTCGGACATCTCTTTTGGAATAGCACCTGCAAAAATGGATCCTATTCATCCATTATATGATGGCACATCTAGACGCTGGAGCGATCTTTATATTTTTTGTGTTTTAGAAAACAAGAATCAAGAGACCATAAACCCTTTGGATTTAAATCAATGGGTCTTTTATGTTTTAAAAACTGAGATTTTGGACCAAAAAGTTCCAAATCAGAAAACAATAGGATTAAATTCCCTACTGAAACTAAAACCAGCTAAATGCAATTTCAATGAGCTGAAAACAGTAATATTATCCTGATGGCGACACATATGCATATATCCGAATATGAAGCGAAAGAAGGTACACTCCTACTCTCTTGCGAATGTGGTTGGGAAGGAAAGGCAACAGAGGCACATGGGGAACTGCATGAAGCTGTTATGGATTTTGAATGCCCTAAATGTGACAAAATGCTATTGATCGTTAATCTTATAACAGATTCTCAAAAGTATTTTGCCTGGAAAGAATCCAAAAAAGAATGAAAAAAAATAGGCTTACAATTCGGATATCCCTTTAGTTGTTGGGCTGTCGCATAATTGAAAAGTGAACTTTCATGCCCCTTTGTTTGAGCCTAAGAGATAGTCTTAATTCTTATTCAAAAAGCACCACTCCATCACCACAGGGCGCACCACACAGCAACAATTTATGCCTTTGACAATTAAAGATTTGGGCGCTTATTAAAACCAGCGTTATATCTGATTATTTTTAAAAAAAAACATATACTATTTATTTTCAATTTCCAAAATAGTACCTGCAATATAGCGGGTACCATTATCTTGATTGAAATAGTAGATTACCAAAACTTTATCATCATGGAGTTGGGTTGCCCAGGTATAACCAATATCACTACTGCCGCCATCAGCACGAAGTACGATCTCAGGAGCTGTTGCAAAATCTGTACATTCTGCATTTAGAATACGGGCGCGTATTCCGTATGGTTCATGGCGGTATCCGTAGGTAAGTAAAACTCTATTATCTTTTAATTGCAAAGCATTTAAAGGATGTCCCTGGAAACCCATTGACTCCCATTTAAAAGTTTTACCTCCATCTGTAGAACGGGAAATAACAGCTTGGTCTTCAAAATGAGCCGTTCTTAAAAAACCCACAAGATCGCCTTTGGGGGTTTCAATGATTGATGCCTCATTAAATGAAATTTTGCTATCAACAGCTACAGGCGAAACATAATCCCAGGTCAACCCTTTATCCTTTGAGGTGATAAGATGATTGGAGGTCTTGGTAGGGGTATCGTGCGCTGCCACTATCCATAAAATCCTCCCATCATTTGCCTCGTATAATGCTCCTCTATTATATGCCGCCACTGGATTGCCCAATGCATCATTTAAAACTTCCGGTCCTATATGTGGAGGATATATAGCATCACCCCAAGTTTTTCCACCATCATGGGAACGAACCAGATAGCCTCCCAAAAAAACGGCATTTCCAGAGTTAATAAAACTCGGTTCCTTTAAGTTAGACAAACCATCTGGCCTAACAAAAGCCCAGCCATAACTGGCACAAAGAAGAGTGCCGTCCTTCATTTGCAATAAACAGGGGTCTTGGGAACCCCCAAAAGGATGTGCATAAATCAATTTAGGGGTCTTTGTCCATGTTTCTCCGTTATCACTGGATTGCACCGATACCAAATAGCTGTTGGGATCAACGTGATTTGTTTTACTCTCTTGAAATATTTTACGATCTGGTGCCCTGCGAAATGCCACCAATATCTCTCCATCTGGCCGAGTTATTACAGACGGAAATGTAGAGAAAAACATGGAATCCTTATAAATTACGATATCCTTTATTATACGAACACCTGGAGTACTATCTCCCAAATATGGCAGGCTTTCATTTATGGCCAAGAGAGCGCTTTCGGGTTTTACTACTGGACTCGATTTGGTTGAATTCCTATCTATACATTGCACGGCAACCATAAGAAGCAAACCTAATAAGCTGAATGTTTTTACTTTACCTTTCATCATAATTATATTTCCTCTTTATTAACTTGAATTATTTATACTTGTTCGTTGTTCAGAACAAGAGTTATGTCAACCCATCCCATTCTTCCCCACTTTACCAGATCTAAAAATCAATATCAGTATTTTATACTATTTTCTTGATGTTCGATGCCTAGTTTAACCACAGTAACACCACAACACCTATCAGCATAGAGTTCACCACACTTCAACCATTAATATCTTTTCCTGCCTTTTAAGTGGACGTGAATGCAATTTATCTTTTGCTGCCCAGCGATTGTTCCTTATAGGTGTCAATTAATTTCGGCCAGTTTTCTCCGTCTCATAAAGCAATTTTCCCTTTTCATCATAATGTTGAAAGCTTGCCACTGGAATACTATCCTTTCTTTGCACGGTAACCGACAAAAATCCACCACTGGCGGACTCCTTATCCCCTTGAATATAGAATTGTTTGATCAAACTATCGGGATCGGTCGATTCGGGATCTCCTGCCAAGCGTCCAGCGCGTGAATTGTTATCGACCAAGGAACCTGTAGAGAATTCTTCAAATCCACTCGGGTGCATGGCGTGGTATTGCCAATGC
The DNA here is from genome assembly GCF_023016025.1 of Arenibacter sp. S6351L. NCBI lineage: Bacteria > Pseudomonadati > Bacteroidota > Flavobacteriia > Flavobacteriales > Flavobacteriaceae > Arenibacter > Arenibacter sp. S6351L. Next base: position 190,770 of record NZ_JALKBB010000010.1, read on the forward strand.
CTGTCGCCGCATATGATATAAAGATTTTTATCGAGGAAACCATTATCACCCAACCATGTAAAAATTGCTTCCCCCTCATGCCTAAAACCGTCATGATTTACATGGTTATCTGTTTTGTAGGCATCATCAGGGCCTACCATTGGAGTAGGTGATATTATAAGCTTAAAACTGGCATCGCTCTCCATTAAGGTCTCCTTAAGCCAATTTAATTGCTCGGTTCCCAACAGCGTTTTATCAGGTCCGTCTTTCATTTCATTGGCACTTCTATAGTCCCTCCCTTCCAAAAACCAAAGCTGAAGATCTTGGCTCATGCGATGGGTACGATAGGTTTTAGCATTTACGTCCTCTAGATCCACCACGGGTAATTGTTCCTTAAAATTCTTGATTCCCAATTCATGGGATATAGGAAACTCCTGATAGGGATCGGCATCGTTGAATCTATAATCATGGTCATCCTTTTCCCAATAAGTTCCCAGATTGCTAAAAAGTTCCCGAAACCTTGGCTGGGCAAATTGTTCATGGTATTTCCTGCGCATCCCTGCTTCATCCACCACTTCCATGCCCTTATAACCTCCTGGGTTAGGATTCTTCCCTGCTTTAACGGCTCTATCGAAGTTGGTCTTGTGGGGATGATCAAAGTACACGTTATCACCAGTACCAATAAAGTAATCCGGGTTCAAGTTCTGGATAGCCTGCAATGCCGGATAGCCTTGAAGCTTGTCTTCCCCAGAATAGGCCGTTCCTTCCGCATATTTTCCGTAGTGGAAAAAATAGTGGTTCATACCCGTTACCACCACCATTGATAACTTTTCACTGCTATTTGGTCCGGGCAAGGTTTTAAAAGTCCCTATTTCACTTTCAAAAAGGGTATTCTGGTCCTTTCCAAATTGGAGGCGATAGAAGTATTTATTTCCTGGCTCCAGACCTTCAATTTTCTTTTTAATAATAAAGTCGTTCTCTGAATTGGCCTCTACAAAGTCAGAATACAGGGGATTGTTAAAAGTAGCATCCTTATCAATTTCAAATCTGGCGATTCCATTGGCACCGCTTATATCCCCGTTGACCAGGCTGTCGGTAAGGGTTAATCTGGATTGTAGGATGACGGATGTTGAAGTGGCTTCACCAGCCATAATTCCTTGTCCAAGATAGATGTCCTGAACCATGGGTTGGCAGGAGGTAATTAGGGTGGCGATCAGAAGGGTTCTTATAATTGTTTTTATCATACTGTGGTTATTGTTTGCTTGGTTTAGTTTATGATTCGTGTTCTATAAGGCATGCAATATACTTTGTTGGTGGTAGTATTAAATATTCTTTTTGCCCAATGCCAAATAATGTTTTCGCGTCTCAGGGCTGAACTTCTCAATGGCGTATCTTAGGGTAACCCTAGCTAGGGTTGGAGCATATACATCCAGAAAGTCTTTCAGTTTATTTTCGTCCCTCTTGCCTGCTTCCCTGATCCAGCTACCCACTGCTTTTTGGACAAATTCGTCCCGATCATTGGCAAGAATTTCAGCAATTTTAAAGGTGTCATCCAATTCATTCTTTCGTATAAAATAGTAAGTACTTACAATGGCTGTCCTTCTTTCCATAGGGTTTGGGGATTTTGCCAAATTGTATAAGGGCGTTCTGTCCTTATCAAACAAATACCCACCCACTACATAGGGTGCGGCCCTATCTACCAGACCCCAATCGTCTATATATTTATGATTTTCTATATACGCCAGGTATACATCCCGCCTCTCCCCTACTGTGGTTTTCTTATTTCGAGCTTTCCAGTCCAAGATGGATACGGCACCAAGTCGGTGATCGTAATTTTCGTCTCTTAGTAATTTAACCACCTCAGCAACCGGCATGTACTGAAAATCTTTCGCCAAATAAAACACCTCCCTTTTGGGAAGTACTCCCGAATATTGCTGGCCAATGTCTTTTAAAGTTTCTATGAATTCTGTTGCCGTCATTATCGTAAGGTTTCATTGTTCCGTTTTGCTTTCGGATACATTTGTTCGTTATCTTATCCCTCCACCGTTATAATTACTTTGCCTTGTGCATGACCTTCACTTAAATAGTCCATGGCTTCAGCTGTCCTGTCAAGGGAATATCTTTTTTCGATAACCGGCTTTATCTTGTGGTTCTCTAAGAGCTTCACTACAAAATCCAAATCCTTTTGGTTTGCTTTAGCCGAAAGATATCGCATTTTCTTTTTTCCGAACGATAACAGCCAACCGAAAAAAATAGACTTCATTACTTGTAATAACCCCCCACCTACCATGACATATATACCGTTCGAACTTAAGATTTTTCTATAGCCCAAAAGTGGATAAGTGCCATTGATGGCCACAATTAGATCATAACGTTCATTACTTTTGGTGAAATCCTCCTTGGTATAATCAATTACATGATCTGCGCCCAAGGCTCTTGCTTGCTCCATATTTTTAGTACCGCAAACTGCTGTTATAATCGTCCCGTAATACTTGGCAAGTTGCACAGCAAAGGTGCCTACTCCGCCGGCGGCACCAACAATTAACATCTTCAGTTCTTTCTGGATATTACCTTTGTCACGTAATGCTTTTAAGGCTGTTGTAGCTGCAACGGGCAAAGTAACAGCTTCTTCAAACAAAATTTTCGCAGGTTTTAGTACCAAGGCTTTTTCAGGTGCCAGGGCGTATTCTGCCAATCCACCAAAACCAAAATCAGAAAGGTCTCCGAGCACTTCATCCCCAGGCTTGAATTGTTGGATATTTTTTCCCACAGATTCTATCTTACCAGCTATTGCGGATCCGAAGATTTTTTTCTTCGGTGTAATTCCCATTTTCATGGAACGGTAATCCGCTGCGTTTAAGGAGGCACAAACAATTTTTATCAATACTTCGTTGTCGTTGGGCCTAGGCTTTTCAACATCGCAATATATTAACTTATCGGATGGATCTTTCTTATGGTATACTATTGCTTTCATTACTGAAGCTATGTTAGCTGATTTTTCAACATATTCTTAAATGAATCCCAACGTATAGACATATGTAACGGTACATAATAATTCCATTCCAAGGGACATCCCTAAATACATTTTAGTGTCTTATAATTATTCTAATTCCAATAAAATTATCGCTCCTGTAAAGAGGGGAATCAATACAACCAGGTATTTGGTCCTAAGTTAGTAAATATTGAATTTAGTATCTGCTATATTTATAAAGGTCGATAATAGCCATGGAATGGTATTCCTATGATTTGGTGAGTAGGTTGCATTCGCTTTGAAAAAGAATAGGTTAAATGTATACAGATTGTGTTGCAAAATTTTATGGTACTATGGACTAAATAGTTTCATTCTTTCACCACAGCTTCACCCTGTATTAGTTTATGATCCTGATTGGTGATAAGTTATAGGTAACTCCATAGATGCCAACAGTTCAATACCAAAAAAAAAAAAAAAAACACTATTAACGAAAAATATTTGATCGTTGTTAATACAGTTGGACATTGGCTACAAAGTCAATTGTTAGGTCGATCTTCTTTCCTGATAGAGATGGCATGGCCATAAAGAATCATTGAAGCCTTGGAAATAATTTAGGACATGGCATGGAACATAAAATCTTGGGATTTCATGCCCCCCCTGCGTCGGTTTCATTGGACAGTTAAGAAATGGATAAATCTGAAAAGTTTAGTGTGCATTAGAATTAATAAGAACAAACTATCTCACTATTAGTATTCTGTTCATTTTTTGCATCGCCCAAAAAACGAACCAAAAAACGCTAGGCTGATTTTTCTTTTCTTGAAATCTACGGACTTTCCACGGCCGCAGCGCCCAGGCCGCTTTCACTATGGTGAAATGCTCTATGGACGCCTTCCTAAACCCGGTGTGAAAACCCCTTGATTTACTACTAAAATAAAAATAGGCCGTTTCTTTGTTCCGTCAACATATAAAGTATAGAAAAATCCTTATCTGCTAGTGAATACCGCTGAATATAGTCCGTAAAGCCTTTATATTTAGATTTTTTGTATATTATGACTATGGATTTACCAATTGAGGCTTACGAGATACTTATTCCTGTGGTTATAATCAGTATAGCGCTGGTTGTGGTCCATTACCTAACAAAAGGCAGTAGGAATTTCAGAAGCAGCAGAAATAAAAAGGCTAGGAAGCAGTTTTAATCTGCTATATTCCACTTTTGGATTTATTCAAGACCAACTTCCCTTGTCGAAAAAGCAGTGCACTCGCTAAGTGCAAAAAGTCCTTATTTTAAAAAGTCCAGCATTTTTTCATTTACTGTTTCCGCTTGATCAATGGATAAAAAATGTCCTGCATTTTGTATTACTTCACCTTTCCCTTTCGGCAGCATATTTGCAATTGCCACCGTTCTTTTTTCATTGATCATATCGTCATCACCAATTAAAACCAGAACAGGCATTTGTAAAGATTTTAATTCGTCATTGGAAAAAGGTTGCATGCTGGTTATAAATTTATTCTCAGACTCCAATTCCGTACCCAATTTATATTGATTTAAGTAAACATCGTTAATATTATCAACATTGCTGGACATGCTTTCTAGGCTCTGTTCCATTTGCTTTTCCTTGGATGAAAATATCCTAACTATATTTTTTAATAAATCCGTACTAGGCTTGATCCATGTAAAAGTTTGTGCCGGACTTAATAATAGTAAGCTTTTTATCTTTTTCTGATCGTCCAGTGCTAGGTTAACGGCCAACCAACCTCCCCGGGAAGCACCAATGAGATGAAAGCTATCCAACTCCAGGGCAAACAAAACTTCCTTATACCAAGCGGTAACTTTTTCAACACTTTCAATATCATTATACAAATAAGATTTCCCTGCTTCGAGAATAAAGTCGATCGCAAACACCCTATGGTTTTTGGTAAGGGATTCGATATTTGGATACCACATGGTAGAACTGGCATTCATTCCGTGGAGCAATACCACAGGATCTGCATTTTTAGGGCCACTTACTATAACATGGGCAATTCCGTTAGTGGTAGGAATATACAATTCCTCATAAGGGACATTCCATAATTTTAAGGTCTGGTCATAAGCTTCAAAATAAGCTGCATTTGAAGCAGATGGGGTTGTAATATATTCTGGTGGATTTTTATATTTATCGTATTTGTCAGTACAACCAACACATAAAACAAAAAAAGCAAGCAATAGAAATAGTCTCATAGAATGCAATATACAAATTGCTCGGACCACTTTTCCAAAAAGAACCTAAGTACCCAAACAAATCTACTACACATAAATGTGCCGTCAATTACGAATAATGATTAAAATAAAAATGGCCGCCAAAAAGTATTGGCAGCCATTTTAAAAGTATGTTAAAGCGTGGGGTTCCTAGAAAAGAATGGGAATATTCCCTTGCTTACATTCTTCAATCATTTCTTCGGGCCAGATACTGGTCTGAATCTCTCCAATATGCGCTTTTTTCAGGAAAAACATACAGAGACGGGACTGACCTATACCACCTCCAATGGATAAAGGAAGTTCATCATTAAGAAGCATTTTATGCCACATTAATTCTTTTCTATCTTCCTTACCTTCAATTGCCAGTTGCCTATTAAGTGCTTCTTTATCAACGCGGATTCCCATAGACGAAAGCTCCAAGGCATCTTCAAGTATAGGGTTCCACAGAAGGATATCTCCATTTAGACCCTTAAGACCATTTTCGGTTTCGGTACTCCAGTCGTCATAATCCGGAGCTCTACCATCATGCTTTATCCCTTCTGGGAGTAGCCCCCCAATTCCTATAATAAATACTGCACCATATTTTTTAGCAGCTTCTGTTTCCCTTTCCTTGCAGGAAAGATTGGGATACTGTTCGGCCAATTCCTCTGTATGAATAAAAGTAATTTCTTCTGGAAGTACAGGTTTTATATGAGAATAACGCTCGTAAACAACATATTCTACCCTTCTAAAAATGCTGTAAATTTTTCGCACAATATATTTTAGGAAATCGATAGTTCTTTCTTCTTTGGAGACCACTCTTTCCCAATCCCACTGATCTACATATATGGAATGTATATTTGAAAAAACTTCGTCTGGACGTAATGCGTTCATATCTGTATACACGCCGTAACCAGACTCAATTCCCAACTCGGCCAGAGCAAGTCTTTTCCATTTGGCAAGCGAATGAACAATTTCAGCTTCAGCATCATCCATACTTTTTATTGGAAAGGTAACAGGACGTTCTACGCCACTAAGGTCATCATTAATTCCGGACCCTTTTTTTACGAACAAAGGAGCGGTGATTCTTCTCAATCTCAATTCGGACGACAAACTAAGCTCAAAAAAGTCTTTAATCAACTTAATTGCCTGTTCTGTCTCTTGCATATTTAATTGCGGATGATATCCTTTCGGGATTTGCAATTTATAATCCATTCTGTTTATATTTAATTAGATGAATAGCGATTTGCATGTTATAGTTGAAAAATAAAACGCAAAAGTGCAATAAATGGAAGGAATATCAAAACAGTGATAAGGGATAAATAAAGATGGTTTATTGACTTTCTTCCGTTAAATCCTAGTGATAACTATTAAATGCCTTAATAAAAGAGACTTGATCATAATATGGTAAGAAACTGGACGTGGTTCTGTTAAAACTACTTAATCAATGCTGGAAATTCAAAACCACGCAGCTGACGCTACTAGTTTTTTTATTTAATCCAAAGCCCGGTCAAGTTTGGCTTTTTCTCAGTCTCATAGGATTACCTGCGGTGATCCTATTCCCTCAATGTTGCAAATTCAAAACCGCGCAGCTAGCACTGCTAGTTCTTTGTTTTACTGCAAGGCTACGAACGCTGTTCGGCCTTTCCATAGCCCATA
>NZ_JALKBB010000110.1:0-496 GCF_023016025.1 Arenibacter sp. S6351L
AACCCCAACAGTGTTGGAGGTCCTGGATACAGTTTCCAACATAGACCTACCAAAGGCGCAAATATGGGCAGCGGCAACTTTACCGCCCCAGCCCTTGCCCCGGGAGGATTCCCACATTACCTCAGGTTGGTACGCTCGGGCAATGCCTTCACAGCTTACGTATCCGAGACCAATGGAAGTTGGTTACAGATCGGAAGTGCTTCCATACCTATGGGACAAAGTATCTTTGTAGGTCTGGCGACAACATCACATAACGATGGCGTACTTACCAATGCAGTATACGAGAATGTTCAGGTCATTGGCAACGTAGAAGAAAACGAAGCCCCTACCGCAGTGGCAACAGCTACTCCTTTGATCGGTACGACACCATTGGAAGTGAACTTTAACGGCAGTGGATCTAGCGACCCAGAAAATCCAAATGGACTTGTCTATGCTTGGGATTTCGGAAACGGCGATACCTCGTCTGCTACCAACCCGGTTTACACCTATACTACCG
>NZ_JALKBB010000111.1:0-481 GCF_023016025.1 Arenibacter sp. S6351L
GTTTTAAGATGCTTAAAACATAACTTGCTATCTTCTCAGAAGATAATAATATTCAATTCCTTTTTAATGATTTATTAATTAAAACGGTTGGTTCAAATTTGTTTCTAATCAAAAACGTAAATAAGGATCATGCCTAATTTCGGATCAAGAACAATTGTTGTGTTTATGCAAATATTGTGGTTAATCTATAAAGGAAGAATTCTACGTTTTTGACTCCTCTGAATTGCGCTCTAAAAGCTTTTATTTTTGCATTGAATGATTCCGCCGATGCATTTGTACTCCTGTTTATAAAATAGTTCAGGATCGACCTATAATTGAGCGATATCGTATTAGCAATAGTATTGAAGGCCCTAAAGCCTGTGTTCTCTACGTCTTTGTACCAATGTGGGATCAAGTCCAAAAGTTGGGTTTTTACCATTTTAAGAATATAATTTAATCAAGCGATATAAGAAGTATTCCGTATTCCTGACTCCCCTAAATT
>NZ_JALKBB010000112.1:0-476 GCF_023016025.1 Arenibacter sp. S6351L
CCCAAACCCTGTTTGACCGACAAGTTTGGAAGGCCGTAACTAAATAAAACTAAGTTTCATCTAATCTTCAAAATTATGAAAAATAATCTTGAGTATAAGGGCATGCTACGTATTTGCCTACTATTTATCTGCTTTTTAGTTCCCCCACCATACTTTGCCCATTTCCCCCATGGGCATTGTATTAAAACCTTTTCAAACCTTAATACCCAACAACAGTACCAGATTTCCGGTACCGTCACCGACAGCTATGGTCCCATGCCCGGGGTACATGTACTTATCAAAGGTACCAATACGGGTACCTTTACCAACCCCCAAGGGGAGTACTTTCTTTTGGTAAACAATAATGATATCCTTGTCTTTTCCTATCTGGGTTACCACAGCAGGGAACTGCCCGTACTGGGCCGTACCACAATGGACGTAGAGATGAAGTCCGAGGTCACCGAGCTTCAAGAGGTGGAGGTCAATGCCGGTTACTA
>NZ_JALKBB010000113.1:0-476 GCF_023016025.1 Arenibacter sp. S6351L
TAGTAACCGGCATTGACCTCCACCTCTTGAAGCTCGGTGACCTCGGACTTCATCTCTACGTCCATTGTGGTACGGCCCAGTACGGGCAGTTCCCTACTGTGGTAGCCCAGATAGGAAAAGACAAGGATATCATTATTATTTACCAAAAGAAAGTACTCCCCTTGGGGGTTGGTAAAGGTACCCGTTTTGGTACCTTTTATAAGTACATGTACCCCTGGCATGGGGCCGTAATTATCGGTAACAGTACCCGAAATCTGGTACTGTTGCTGAATAGTTAGGTTGGAAAAGGTTTTAGAACAATGCCCATGGGGGAAATGGGCAAAGTATGGTGGGGGAACTAAAAAGCAAATATATAGTAAACATAAGCGTATAACGCTCCTGTACTCAAGATTATTTTTCATAATTTTGAAGATTAGATGAAACTTAGTTTTATTTAGTTACGGCCTTCCAAACTTGTCGGTCAAACAGGGTTTGGG
>NZ_JALKBB010000114.1:0-473 GCF_023016025.1 Arenibacter sp. S6351L
CCCTGAATACCTTGAATTCCTTGAGCTCCGGTTTCACCTTTCTCACCTTGAGCTCCAGTATCTCCCTTGTCACCCTTATCTCCTGTCGCACCGGTGTCTCCCTTAGCTCCAGTTTCACCTTGAATACCCTGGATTCCTTGAGCTCCTGTAGCACCTGTTTCACCAGTAGCACCGGTATCTCCTTTGACGCCCTGGTCGCCTATGGCTCCGGTCGCACCGGTGTTTCCTTTTTCTCCAGTGGCACCTGTAGCACCAGTTTCACCTTGAATTCCTTGAATCCCTTGAGCTCCAGTATCTCCCTTGTCACCCTTTTCACCTGTGGTTCCAGTTGCCCCGGTTTCTCCTTGTATACCTTGAATTCCTTGATCTCCGGTTTCACCTTTGACGCCCTGGTCGCCTGTGGCTCCGGTCGCACCGGTGTTTCCTTTTTCTCCAGTGGCACCTGTAGCACCAGTTTCACCTTGAATACCTTG
>NZ_JALKBB010000115.1:0-418 GCF_023016025.1 Arenibacter sp. S6351L
CACTGTAGATCCAACGGATATTACAGGTGATGGTAGTATTACTTCAAGTGATATAGATGTAACCGGTGGAGCAAATTCGACCTTAAACGATGTTAATTTAACGATTGCAGATGACGCCATAACTACAGCTAAAATAGCTGCAGGCGCAGTGGAGTCCTCCGATATTTTGGATGGAACAATAGTAGCTGATGATATAGCCAATGATGCAGTGGCCCTGGAGAAATTGGCCGATGGTACGGCCTCAGGCCAAGTAATGCAATGGGACGGAACCGACTGGATTTTGGTAGATTTAGGCTCTGTGACCGTTACCGAAAATGATGGTATAATCGGAAACGAGGTAACAAACGCGACCGATGGAACTTTAATACGTTCAGGAGCGGGTACTACTGTAAGTCCGTATACATTGGATGTGGCCACG
>NZ_JALKBB010000116.1:0-418 GCF_023016025.1 Arenibacter sp. S6351L
GCCGATGCGGTTACTGCATCCAAGATCAATGCCGATGTTGCGGGAAGCGGACTGGTACAGAACGCGACCACCGGAGCATTGGAAGTTGATGGCACAGCGATCACTGGTGACGGGGATATCACATCCTCCGACCTAACGGTAGGTGGCGATGCGAATGCTTTATTGGGTGATGTTACCCTAGAGATAGCTGCCGGGGCCGTGGGAACTACAGAATTGGCCGCAGATGCCGTGACCAATGCAAAATTGGCGGACGCAGCCGTACAACTTGAAAATATAGCCAATGGTACGGTATCCGGACAGGTAATGCAATGGGACGGGACCGAATGGACATTAGTGGATTTAGGCTCTGTAACGGTAACTGAAAATGACGGTGTAATCGGAAACGAGGTAACAAACGCGACCGATGGAACTTTAATAC
>NZ_JALKBB010000117.1:0-416 GCF_023016025.1 Arenibacter sp. S6351L
GGTGACAAAGGAGATACTGGTGCTAAGGGCGACCAGGGTGACAAAGGAGATAAAGGTGATATTGGAGCTACAGGTGAAACTGGTGCTACAGGAGCAACTGGTGCCACTGGAGAGCAAGGTATTCAGGGTGAGAAAGGAGAAAAAGGAGACACTGGAGCTACAGGAACAACTGGTGAACAGGGTATCCAAGGTCTAAAAGGTGATCAAGGCGAGAAAGGTAATACTGGAGAAACCGGAGCTCAAGGAATCCAAGGTATACAGGGTGAAAAAGGAGATACCGGTGCTAAGGGCGACCAGGGAGACAAAGGAGATAAGGGTGATACCGGTGCGACAGGAGATAAGGGTGACAAGGGAGATACTGGAGCTCAAGGTGAGAAAGGTGAAACCGGAGCTCAAGGAATTCAAGGTATTCAGGG
>NZ_JALKBB010000118.1:0-404 GCF_023016025.1 Arenibacter sp. S6351L
TGATCACCTTTTACACCTTGGATACCTTGAATCCCTTGAGCTCCGGTGTCTCCTTTCTCACCCTGAATACCTTGCTCTCCAGTTGCTCCTGTAGCTCCAGTATCACCCTTTTCACCCTTGTCTCCTGTCGCACCGGTATCACCTTTGTCACCTTTCTCGCCTTGGTCGCCTTTTAGACCTTGGATACCCTGTTCTCCGGTAGCACCAGTGGCACCAGTTGCTCCAGTTTCACCTTGGATACCCTGAATTCCTTGGACTCCGGTATCTCCTTTATCACCTTTTAAACCTTGTATGCCTTGCTCACCAGTGGCACCAGTGGCCCCGGTCTCACCTTGGATACCTTGAATCCCTTGAGCTCCGGTATCTCCTTTGACGCCCTGGTCGCCTGTGGCTCCGGTCGCACC
>NZ_JALKBB010000119.1:0-402 GCF_023016025.1 Arenibacter sp. S6351L
CAATTTAGTAGAGAAAGACAATTCTTTTTTAACCCTAGAATTTTTGAACATGTACAAACGAGCTACTTTGTTTTCGTTTTTAACAGAAACTTCATTTTGAGTAGAAGTAACAATACTCATGGTAACAGTTTCAACTTTTACTTCCTGATCAACATTGTTGGCTTGTGCAGCTACTCCGATAAAAAGAACAAAGATTAAAGTTAAAAGCGTTTTCATGATGCGTTGTTTTGTTATGTAAATTTAACGCCACATGCACCCCTGTATAGGTCACAAATCGTTTAAACCCCCTTATTTTTCGGTATCTGACAAATCTCCCGATAAAGTGTAGAAAATGCTCGGTGAGTGAAAACCGGGCCAGGAAACGCTAATCGATGTTAATGGTATTTAATCGGTAATTCTTAC
>NZ_JALKBB010000011.1:0-149282 GCF_023016025.1 Arenibacter sp. S6351L
TTGCGGACCTCCTTGTAGGTCTAGGCCAGGATTTGGAAGTGAAACCAATAAGGTTCGGACACCTGCATGGAAATTAAAACCTACAAGGTTTTGGAAACCTTGCAGGTTTATTAGAGAAAGGAGTTTATTCATCAATGAAATAAGTGTAGAACTTATTTCTCATCAAAAACACTAATCATGTTTAAAAATCACATCAAAATAGCTTGGAGAAGTCTTAAAAGACAGCCCTTTTTTACCTTCCTGAATACTTTCGGTCTGGCCATTGGAATGGCCGGTGGCTTGCTCATATCGCTATACATCTATGATGAGATGAATTTTGATACGATGTTCAAAGATGCCGACCGCATTTATAGAATTAATACGGATACAAAATTTGGGGGTACGGAGAGCAAATCCGCGGAAGTTTCAGCTCCGATGGCGGCTGCCATGGAGAACGATTTTTCACAGGTGGAACTCACAACTAGATTTAGGAATTTGGGCAGTATGCTCCTTAGAAAGAGTGATGCGGAAGCAAACGTAAAAGAACAAGGTTCAACCTTTGTAGATGCTACTTTTTTTGAGATGTTTGGTCTGGATCTATTGGAAGGGGATGTGAAAACCGCTCTAAAAGAGCCCAATACCTTAGTCCTGACCAGATCGGCAGCCCTAAAGCATTTTGGATTAAAAGACGCTCTAGGTCAACAGTTATTGTTGAACAATACCGATACCTATACCGTCACCGGAGTAATAGAGGATATGCCAGAGCGGTCATTCCTTAGAAATCATAACGTTTTTATGGCCATGGCAGGGAGTGAAGAGGCTAAAAACCAGGAATGGACAAGTCATAATTTCTTTACCTTTATTAAGCTGATACCCGGTGCAGATATTGCCGATTTTCAGGAGCCCTTACAGTCCATGCTAGGCACATACATAATGCCTTATGTACAGACATTTTTGCCTGGGGCAACAGAAGAACAGTTGGCCGCCTCCGGAAATTATCTGTACTATAGCACAATAGCCTTGAAGGATATTCATCTGTATTCCAACAAAGACCATGAACTTAGCTCAAATAGTAGTATTCAAAATGTCTATATTCTTTCATTTATAGGCTTGTTCCTGATCTTATTGGCCAGTGTTAATTTTATGAACCTATCCACGGCACAGTCCCTTAAAAGGGCAAAAGAAGTAGGTATTCGCAAAACATTGGGGTCGGACAAATCTGCCTTGATACGACAATTTTTGACGGAATCAGGTTTAATTTCCTTCATCTCATTATTGTTTGCCTTGTTAATAGCAATTATGGCTACACCTTACTTTAATGCCCTATCTGGCAAGTCCATTTCCATACCATTTACCGATCCATTTTTTTGGATGGCCTTATTTATTGGGTCAACAGTTCTGGCTCTTTTTTCAGGAATGTATCCTGCATTTTTTATGTCCCGTTTTGTGCCTGTTAAAGTGCTTAAAGGGGCTGGAACAACTAGTACAGGGGGTGGGAATATTAGAAGTTTCCTAGTGGTATTCCAATTTGCTATTTCAGTGTTTTTAATTGTAAGCACTTTGGTGGTTTTTATGCAATTGAAGTTTATTCAAAATAAAGATCTGGGATTTACAAAAGATCAGGTTTTAATTGTAGATGATGTTTATACATTGGGAGACAAAGCCACGGCGTTTAAGGAGGAAGTGGAACAACTGGGCCGAGTGGAAAGCGCAACATTGAGCAGCTTTTTACCAACACCTTCCAGCCGCAGCAATACTTCCTTTTTTAAAGAAGGCGGGGCAACAGCAGAGAACTCTATCAACATGCAGATATGGAATGTAGATGACAATTACATTCCCACTTTAAATATGGAGATTTTGGAGGGTAGGAATTTTGATAGGCAGTTTGGTACCGACTCTACTGCAATGCTTATCAACGAATCTGCAGTGGCCATTTTGGGCGTACAACCCAAAGATGCTTTGGGTATGCGAATTATCCGCAATTTTGAAGATGGAACTTCCAATTATTTTACCATTATCGGTGTCATAAAAAATTTTAATTACGAGTCGCTACGGGAAGATATTGGCGCATTGAGTATGACCTTGGGCAGGTCTACAGGTTCCATGGCCATAAAATTGGAGGCAGGGGATTTTTCAAACTCCATTGCAAGTGTTGGAGGGGTATGGAATAAAATAGCTCCGGGGCAACCTTTCGCTTATCGGTTTATGGAGGACTCCTTTAATACCACTTATGAAGCCGAACAGCAATTAGGACGCATTTTCGTGACCTTTACCATACTGTCCATCTTAATCGCTTGTCTTGGATTATTTGGACTAGCGGCCTTCAATGCCCAAAAACGAACCAAGGAGATTGGTATACGAAAAGTATTGGGGGCAAGTGTTGGCCAAATAAGCTATCGCCTTACGACCGACTTTTTAAAAATGGTAGGGGTTGCAATACTTATTTCGTTGCCCGTTGGTTGGTACCTAATGAACAAGTGGCTCGAAGATTTTACCTATCGGATAGAAATAGAATGGTGGGTGTTCGCCTTGGCGGCGTTCTTGGCAATAGGGATAGCAATACTTACTGTAAGCTACCAAAGTATTAAGGCGGCTATAGTGAATCCTGTAAAAAGTTTACGAACGGAATAGTTGAGTGAACAGTGAGCAGTGAATAGTTGGGAATTGAAACGCATATCATCAATCAAATCAAGGAACGAAAATCATGTTTAAGAATTATTTTAAAATCGCCTGGCGAAATATAAAAAGAAATAAATTGCATTCGGCCATACATATTTTTGGTTTGGCAATCGCTTTTTCCATCTGTATCCTCTTGTTTTTGACCGCCTATTTTCATCTGAGTTTCGATTCTTTCCACAAGGATAAGACCCAGCTGTTTAGAACTTCCCGTCTTATAAACAGTACCCAGGGTCCCGAAATGAGTTCCCAAATGCCATTGCCTGCCGCTGCTGCTTTAATGGCCGATATTCCGGAGGTGGAGACAGCTATAGCGGTGAATATGGGAATGCCTGAAAATTTTTCATACGAGGAAAAAAATATGGAACGGGTGGTTGTTAGGACTGATCCCGATTTTTTTAAAGTGTTCAATTTTCCGGTACTTATTGGTAATGGTAGCACGGCACTTTCTGGTTTTCAAGACATAGTCTTAAGTGAAACTACGGCCAAGGCCATTTTTGGGGATTCGGATCCCATTGGGAAGGAGCTAAAAATTGGCAGAGGCGAGGACGTGGAATTTTACACCGTAACCGCTGTGGTCAAAGACTGCCCAAAGAATTCCAGTATTCGTTTTGATGCCGTTGCCAGGACCGAATCGCTTCCCAATTATGCACAACTTCAAAATGATTGGGGCTCCAATGGATCCAGTGTGTTTATTAAAATCTCTAAAAATAGCGATTCCCAAAAGGTTGCTATGAAACTTCAGCCTTTTGTGGAAAAACACTATCCCGATCAATTGGCCCAACTTAGGGCCGATCGGCCGGAAATAAAGGAAACCTCCGAATTATTTAGTATAAACCTCACCAATATAAATGACGTTCATTTTTCTGGGGAAAGGAGTGCTCCCAAGGTACTAGTATACGCCCTTATGTCCCTAGGAGCCTTTATTCTGTTGATCGCCTGTTTTAATTTTGTGAACCTTAACATGGCCAACTCCTTTAAACGAAGCCGTGAGCTGGGAGTAAGGAAGACACTTGGGGCCTATAAAGGACAGCTTTTTATGCAGTTATGGGGAGAAGCCTTTCTGCTTTATTTTGTTGGTTTTATGTTGGGATTGGGTCTCGCTTCCCAATTGATACCTGCCTTTAATACACAATTTGGAGGTGGCATAGAAATTTCAGCCCTGTTCCAGCCCACCTTTTTGGCAATTATGTTCGGGGTCTTTTTATTAGTAACCCTGATTGCTGGAGGATACCCTGCCTTAAAGATGGCCAACTTTAACTTGGTTGGTGTTTTAAAGGGCAAGGTTTCAGCAAAGAAACCGGGAGCACTTCGCAATACCCTGTTGGTAAGTCAGTTTGCCATTTCCAGTCTGCTGATCTGTGTAAGTTGGATAGCAAGTCAACAATTGGATTTTTTAAGGGAAGTACCTATTGGTTTTGAAAAGGAGCAGGTAATAAGTATTCCTGTAGGTTTCCAACAAGATGGTAGAAAAATATTGGCGCGTATGCGGAACGAACTTCAAAACGATCCCAATATTGTTTCCATTACTGGGACAGGTGGTAATTTGGGAAGGGGCTTGGATAGGGTTACCGTTAGGTCTGTTGTAGGGTTCGATTATAAACAGAACCAGGTTTCGGCCGATTGGCTCTTGGCGGATTATGATTTTTTAAAGACTTTGCAAATTCCCATTCTTAAGGGAAGGGATTTTGATCCTGCCTATGCCACGGATACAATAAATGCGTTTGTGGTTACTGAGAGTTTTGTAAAGGCCATGGGAGAACCTGACCCCATTGGCAAATATTTTGGAGGGGAAGAAGCGGGATTGGGGAATAGGATCATTGGTGTAATACCGGATTTTAATGCATATTCCCCGTCCGAAAAAGCTTATCCAATTGCCATTCATCTATCGGCATCGGAACATATAAATTACATTTTCCTAAAGGTTAAATCGGATAATCCACAGAAGGTGATGGAACATATCGCTGCAGTTTGGGAAAAACTTACGGATAATGCCCTCTTCAAAGCTTCCTTTTTGGATGAGAATCTTCAGGCGTGGTACGAGGGCGAAATAATTATGACCACAGTCTTTAGTATTGCATCGGCCATAGCCATATTCCTTTCCTGTTTGGGCCTTTTTGCCATTTCATTAATGGTCATAGAAATGAGAACCAAGGAAATAGGGATTCGGAAAGTAATGGGGGCATCGGTAAATGGTATTGTCACCATGATATCAATTCACTTTTTAAAATTAGTAATGCTCAGTCTATTGATTGCAGTCCCCTTGGCCTGGTATGCCATGCAGACATGGATAGAGAATTATGAAAATCGGATATCCATCGATCCGCTCACATTTTTAGGGGTGGGCACTGTGGTAATAGTGGTGGCATTGTTTACAGTTAGTTTTCATACCATAAAGGCAGCGATTGCCAACCCGGTTAAGAGTTTACGAACGGAGTGAAAAAGTAACAGTGAGCAATGAACAATAGGCACTTAAGAATGAATTGGAAGCAGCGGATAGTTAGGAAATAAAATGCATATCATCAATCAAATCAAAAAACGAAGAAACCATGATTAAGAACTTTTTCAAAATTGCTTGGCGGAATCTTAGGAACAATAAGGGATATACTGCCATTAATGTAGGTGGATTGGCATTGGGTATGGCCGTTACACTTATTATCGGTCTTTGGATCCAGGATGAAATATCCTACAATGGTTATTTCTCCAAAAAGGATAAGTTGGCACAAGTATTTCAGTCGCAAACTTTCAATGGAACCACAGGTACGGGGCCAGCTATACCCAGGCCTTTGGAAAGGGCTTTAAGAGATGGTTATGCAGATAACTTCAAACATCTGGTTATGTCTTCCTGGAACATATCAAGATATTTAAAGTATAAGGACAAGAGCATTTCCAAAACCGGGAATTTTATGCAGTCTGAAGCTCCTGAAATGTTGGACTTGAAAATTTTAAAAGGGGAAAAAGACGGCTTACGGGAGTTGAATTCCGTAATGTTGTCCGAATCGGTCGCCTATGCGCTTTTTGGGGAAGAGGAACCTATTGGTAAGACCTTACAGGTCAACAACCAATATGATGTAGTGGTGAGTGCGGTATATGAGGATATTCCCTTTAATAATTCATTTCATGATGTCGAATTCTTAATGCCTTGGGACAAATTGATCGCGACCCAGGAATGGATGAAAAATGCTATCGACAATTGGGGGAACAACTCCTTTCAAATGTTCGTTCAGATTGCCGATAACACCACAATGGAAAAAGTTACCGAGGCTATTATAAATGTAAAAAAGGATCTGAATGAAGATACGGCAGAATTCAATCCACAAATATTTCTATTTCCCATGAAAGATTGGTACCTACGGGGCAATTTCGAAAACGGAAGGCAATCCGGGGGCAGAATAAAATATGTATGGCTCTTCGGAATAATTGGGGTGTTCGTATTGCTATTGGCCTGTATAAATTTTATGAACTTGAGTACGGCCAGATCTGAAAAAAGAGCCAAAGAAGTTGGAATCCGAAAATCCATCGGATCGCAGAGAAATCATTTAATCAATCAATTTTTGTGTGAATCATTTTTGGTGGTATTGTTTGCCTTTTTTATGGCTGTGGTAATAGTGATTATGTCCTTAAACGGATTTAATGATCTTTCCAAAAAGGAAATTTCCTTTCCTTGGACCAATGGAATTTTTTGGATCAGCTCTTTAGCATTTATTTTATTTACGGCCTTGTTGGCAGGTAGTTATCCTGCATTGTATTTATCCTCTTTTAAACCTGTTGATGTTTTAAAGGGGACGTTTAAATCTGGCAGGTATGCAGGGTTGCCCAGGAAAATCCTGGTGGTTCTACAATTTACGGTTTCGGTGGCTTTCATTATAGGTACCGTAATCGTTATGCAACAGATCAACCATGCAAAAAACCGCCCTGTTGGTTATAATAAGGAAGGACTTATTCAAATACCAACATTCAGTCAAGATTTTGAAGGTAAATACGATTTAATGCGAAGTGAATTTTTAAATTCAGCTGCCGTAATTGAAATGTCGGCGTCCAGCAGTCCAACTACGCGGATTTGGTCCAACCGTAGTGGCTTTGATTGGGAAGGCAAGCCGGAGGGTTTTCAGGAAGATTTGGCATGGACTGAAGTGACTCCCGAATACGTTAAGTCTTTGGGTATGAAAATTGTTGAAGGCCGTGATTTTTCAAGGGAATTCGCTACCGATTCCAACGCTGTGTTGATCAACAGGACGGCAGTGAAATATATGGGGATCAAGGGTCCCATTGGCAAGTTTTTAAAAGACAATGACGAAGAAGAAGACCCGGGTCCACCTTTGAAAATTATTGGAGTAGTCGAAGATATGATTACGGAATCTCCTTACGAGCCAGTTAAGCAAGGGCTTTATGTTTTTGACAAACATGGCAATTCTAGCTATTATAACTTACGTCTAAATCCTAACCAAAGTGCGAGTCAGAATATAGCCATTATAGAAAGGGTATTTAAAGAACATTTTCCGGATCTTCCTTTTGAGTATGATTTTGTAGATGATGAATACGGGAAAAAATTTGCCTCGGAGGAACGGATTGGGACACTTTCCGGAGTTTTCACGGCCTTGGCAATTTTGATCAGCTGTCTTGGTTTATTTGGGCTAACCTCTTTTGTGGCCGAGCAGCGCACCAAAGAAATCGGGGTACGAAAAGTGTTGGGGGCCACTGTATTCAACGTTTGGAGTATGCTTTCGAAGGATTTTCTGAAACTGGTCATCATCTCTTGTTTTATTGCAGTGCCCATTGCCTACTATGTGATGAACGGATGGTTACAGGATTATCCCTATCACATGCTCCTTGAATGGTGGATTTTCGCCCTAGCGGTTTTCGGTGCCATGACAGTGACGGTTATTACGGTAAGTTTTCAAGCAATCAAGGCAGCGAATTCGAATCCGGTAAAGAGTTTGCGAACGGAGTGAAAAAGTAACAGTGAGCAGTGAACAATAGGCAATTAACAATGAATTGGGAGCAGTGGATAGTTAGGAAATAAAATGCATATCATCAATCAAATCAAGCAACGAAAATCATGTTTAAAAACTATCTAAAAATCGCTTGGCGGAGTATCAAAAAAGACAAACTCTTTACGGTAATAAAGATTGGCGGCTTTGCCATGGGTATTGCAGCCTGCCTTTTAATAGCCTTGTTCATTGGTGATGAACTCAGCTATGACCAACAGTACAAAAACAAAGATCGTATCTATCGAGTTGTTTTACAGGGTTTTATGGACGGTGAAATTAGAAAGAGCGTTCATTTTCAATTGCCTTTTGCAGATGCCCTACAATCCGATTTTCCAGAAATACAAAAGACTGGGAAAATAAATATGAGCGAACTTTTTGGCGCCGGGAAAAGAGGTTTAAGATTGGCTGGCGAATCCCAAAACAATTTTGAGGACGGATTTGTTTTTGCCAACCAGAACATTCTCGAAATTCTCGAGATTTCCTTGGAACAGGGAAACACCAATGAGGCCTTGTTACAACCCGGGAATATCGTGATTTCCAAATCCAAGGCAGATAAATATTTCCCTCATGGGGAGGCCTTGAACAAGACCATTGTTTTGGACAATAATACCTCAAAGCCCTATACCATTACCGGGGTAATGCCAGATTTCCCCAAGAATTCCCACCTACAGTTTAATTTTCTGTTACCTATAGAGGATACCAACATGAGTTGGACCAACCAGAACTATTTTACATATGTTTTAGTGGATGAGAATACGGATATTCCGGCCTTGGAGAAAAAAATGTTTTCTATTATGGAAAATTATGTAATCCCCGCCCAAATGGCTCGTGGCCGTGCTCCGGATTTTATTGAAATTCTGAAGACGATAGAATATAAATTACAGCCTATAGGGGATATTCATTTAAGATCGGATCTTGCAATGGGTGATGGTCTAAAACATGGCGATATTCGTTTTGTTTGGCTCTTTGGAGCCATTGCAGGGTTTGTTTTATTGCTGGCCTGTATCAATTTCATCAACCTTTCTACCGCCAAATCGGCCAATAGGGCCAAAGAAGTTGGTTTACGCAAAACAGTGGGAGCGTTTAAGAGTAATTTGGTTGCGCAATTTCTTACCGAATCGGTGTTGTTCAGTATAATCTCTTTTATGTTGGGGCTTATGCTGGCCTGGGCCTTGTTGCCAACCTTTAATTCCATTGCAGCAAAATCTATTTTATTTCCCTGGCAGGTGTGGTGGTTTGTTCCGCTAATGGTTTGTTCCGCTTTATTGGTTGGAATCTTGGCCGGAATGTACCCTGCATTTTATCTCTCTTCCTTTAGACCGGTAAATGTGCTGAAAGGGAGCATTAGTGTTGGTAGTAAAAGCGGCAAGCTGAGGAGCGGTTTGGTCGTGTTTCAGTTTGCCACATCGGTAATCCTCATTATCGGGACACTGATCATTTACAAGCAAATGGATTATATACAGCACAAAGAATTGGGTTATAACAAGGAGCAGGTTGTTATTTTGGATGGGGCCAATATCCTAGGAAACAAATCGGAGAGTTTTAAGGAACAACTCTTACAGCTTCCGCAGGTACAAACAGTAACAAAAAGTGATTATTTGCCGATAGAGGGCGCCAAAAGAAACGGAAATACCTTTAAAAAGACGGGGGAGGGTATTGAGGACCGTGGGGTTCCTGCACAGATTTGGCGCGTGGATTATGATTATATAAAAACTTTGGGAATTAAAGTCAAGGAGGGCCGTGATTTTTCACGGGAATTTGCTTCGGACTCCGTGAATTCGATGATTATCAATGATCAAATGGCCCATGAATTGGGTTATGAAAATCCCATTGGAAAACAGATAAATAACGGAATGGATTGGACGATTGTAGGGGTCGTAAAGGACTTTCATTTTAAATCCTTGAAAGAAGATATAGCCCCGCTTAGCCTGGTGATTGCCAATAATGATAGTGGTGCTATTTCAGTAAAGCTCAAGCCGGACAATTTTGGGGAGTCCTTGGCCTCTATTGAAGCAATTTGGAATAAAAATGTTCCCAATCAAGTTTTTTCTTATTCCTTTTTAGATCAACAATTCACCCAAATGCACGAAGATGTGGAACGCATGGGGAAAATATTCAACAGCTTTGCCTTGTTCGCAATTCTAGTGGCCTGTTTAGGTTTGTTTGCCCTTTCTGCCTTTATGGTGGAACAACGCAAAAAGGAAATTAGTATTCGATTGGTTTTGGGGGCTCCTTTTGAAAGTATCTATAAACTATTGACCCTGGATTTTCTAAAATTGATTCTTTTGGCCATACTTATAGCGATACCCATAGGATGGTATATGATGAACCGATGGTTGGAGGATTTTGCCTATAAAATTAATATTGGATGGGAAATATTCTTTGTCGCTGGCGGAATAGCTTTGATTATTGCCGTGGTGACAATTAGTTATCAGTCCATTGGGGCTGCGCTGACCAAACCCTTAAAAAGTTTACGGACGGAGTGAACAATACAGAGCAGGGGTTAAGGGGGGGGGGAGACATCAATTAAATAAAATACATTATGCTACTAAAACTTAACAACATATTTAAATGGGTAAACTCGGGAGGACAACGTGTCTTCCTGTTAAAGGATATTAATCTTAGTGTGGAAGAAGGGGAATTTATTTCTGTGATGGGGCCCTCCGGTTCTGGGAAATCCACCTTGCTCAATGTTATTGGGATGTTGGATAATTTTGATGAAGGGGAATACAGCTTTTTGGATGAGCCTGTTCATACCCTAAAAGAAAAACACCGTGCCAATTTGTACAAACAATATATAGGCTTTGTTTTTCAATCCTACCACTTGTTGGACGACCTTACCGTTCAGGAAAATCTGGAAATGCCATTACTTTATAAAAAAGTAGGCAGCTCTGAACGTAAATCCTTGGTGGCGGATACTTTGGACCGATTTAATATAGTTGGAAAGAAAGATTTGTTTCCGGCACAATTAAGTGGTGGACAACAACAATTGGTGGGGATTGCAAGGGCGTTGATCTCATCTCCAAAACTTATTTTGGCCGATGAACCTACAGGGAATTTAAACTCTAAACAAGGGGAGGAGATCATGGAACTTTTTAAGCAATTGAATAGTGAAGGTGTAACTATAATTCAGGTAACGCACTCAGAAAAAAATGCTACCTACGGTTCGCGAATCATAAATCTGTTGGACGGTAGAAAAATATAGAGGATAACATCCGAAATTTCATGAGAATTGACCAATGAAAATAATGGGGAGAATGGATTGACTTTTCCTTCCTTGGAACTAACAAATGGCTTTATAGGAACCAATTAATGTTTTGTTTACTTTTAGGCATTCCATTGGGGCGTATAATATGAAAAACTATTTGCAGTATTTTATTAGTTTTCTGTTTGTGCTGCTAATCTATGCTATTCATATGCTGCCGGTGTCGGACAGTATGCTGAATGAAAACAATACCAAACTATCCCATGTTTTTTTGGCTTCCCAAATTAGATATCATCAGGAATTTGCACCCTTTGCTAGGCGCCCATTAACGTCTTTGTTGATCGAAGGTTCGTCCGGTATTTTTGGGGTAACCTTGGGAGAATCTTTTGTGCTTGTTAATCTATTATTATTGTTTGTCAGTGGGATATTGATATATATCATCTCCCTAAAGCTTAATGCTACAAAAGGTCAGGCTATTTTTAACCAAGTGGCCTATTTTTTGACCTTTTCAATAATTTTTGCCTTTTTTCCTCCGGTATTCAGTTATGATGAGCCGCTACAGTATTGTTTGATCTTGCTAAGTATATTGGCTTTGATCCGTGAAAAGTGGCTGTATTATGTCCCCTTATTTTTGTTGGCAATTATTGCAAGGGAAAGTACTTTATTTCTTTTGCCCGGATTGGCCATTATTTTTTCAGGTTTTAGTTTAAAGTCCAAGAATATGTGGAATTTCGGGATTAAAAGAAAATTGCTACTGCTTTTTGCTCCTATGCCCTTATATGTTATTTATTTAGGAATATTCTTGTGGGCTACCGGTATTTGGAAAGAAACGTCCGAAGTGGCTGCCAACAGGCTAAGCTGTTATTTTCAGAATTTTGGCACTTATGCCAGTTCTCTAGAATCAATAGTCTCCTTTTTCTTGGTTTTAGGTCCCGGCCTATATTTTCTTTATATGAGCCATAAGTCCAAGATATTTTCTGCATTGGAAAAAAAGTACGTTCAGGCTTTTTTACTCGCCGTGGTAATTAATACACCTATTGTAATGGTTGCTACCTTGGCCAGGGAAGCCAGATTGTTTGCCTTGCCACTTATTTTTTTATGGCCTTTGGCCGGGCAATTGTTTGGAAAGGAATTAAGGCCTTTAATAAGACCCAACTTGTATTTGGATTGCTTTAGAGATTGGAGATATAGTATGTTATTACTGCTTTTGTCCTTAATAAGTTATGCGATTGCGTTTAGGTTGTATGTACCCAGTTTTCCATCCAAGGATAATTTTTTTAACGAGTATTTATTTGTAATGCTTTTGATTATGTCGGTGCACTTTGTACTCAGGGCCTTTTTACAGAAAAGTGCCGTTACTTCCCAATAGTATATTCTCAATACTACATTGTTTAACGCCACCCTCCAGAATTATATTATTTGAACTCTTGAAACGAGGATGCCATGGTTGAAAAAGTTTGTGTGGGTTTTGAAATTTGAAAGTGCGACTTATATTGTGTATGTTTGGAATGGAATCAATATACTTAATATCTGTATTGATATTGTTGAATAAAACTATGTTTTCTGTTCATTATGAGAAGCAGATTATTTAATTCAAGAACCAAATATACACTTAGGCCAGAGCCCAAGGATGTAACCTTCTTGCGCTTTTTTGCCAAGGTTTATCCTTCCAATTTTTCCATACGAAAATCGAAAATTATCTTCCCGAATTTTTGAGCACCCGCGAGTGTGCTAACATAATCCTATAGACCTTACTCATTTAAAAATAATAAATATTTGCCATGTGCTCTTGCATTTGGTATAGACTCGCATGTTAAGGTTTACTTTTTTAGGATTACCGTGTTAAATTTTAAAAATTAATAAATATTTAAAATATTATCATCATGGCTAGAGGTAAAACATTAAAAGCCCCAAAAGTAGATTTAAAGACAAAAAAGCAGGAGAAAATTAAGCAAAAATTGGAAGCCAAGCAGACTAGAAAGCGTAAATGATGCCGGCTGGTTAATTTGAAAGTATCCTGTTAATTCAGTTTCATTTGGTTCATAAAGAAGATGAACAAACCCCCTTTGAGGACTACTTCATAGGGGGTTATTATTTTAGGAAAAAAGAAATTAATTATCTGTTTAGCGCATTTGTTGTGCAATTATACTTAAACTATTCCCTAACCTATTTATGTATTACAGGAGCTACTAAATTGGGGTCATGGGGTAATGTGGATTGTTCAAATTGCAGTTTGTGTTCATTTCCCATGTTTTCATAGGATGCCAATACTAAATCTAAATAACCTTTTTCTATGATACTTTTGTCCTTGTCATTAATGGCATCATACTCATATGCCGGCAGTGCCTTGTAGGCATAGACTGTGCCGTTTTCAACATCGAATTCTTCAATACGATCTGTGACATCAATTCTGGTATATCCCAGTTCAAATTGATCAAACAAGGCCAATTCCTCTTGGGTTAAGAAATACAGGATACAGTTTAATCGTATGTCCTTATTTTCTATAATATTTAAAAATATAGACTTTTCGTAAGTTATGGTGCTATTGTTTTTAAGACAAAAGGACTCATATTTTATATATTCTGCAGGGAAATTTGGATCGTTGTTGGGGGCTACAAAGTTCCAAGCGCGCTGCATACCCCTAAGATGTATCCAATAGATAGGATCCTGATATTTTCTTCCTAGGATTTCCTCAAGACTCTCCAAAGAGGATAACATACCGTAGCCGATCATTCCAACTTTGCCTTCTTGGATTTTTATAGCGGATTTTCCATTCATTTAATTACATCCTAAAAAAGTGATAGTAAAGAAAGTCAAAATTTATTAAGAGTAAAGACCATTTCGAGGAATCTTAACTAAGATTTTTATGCCAGATACCATCATGGCGACTTACCCCAAATTTAGCTTAATTCATTAAATAATTGATTTATACTTTTTAAAATATTTCATCCAAAGCCTTGGTCCTATAATCGAATATTTCGTTGAGCTTTGCTTTAATAATTAGTTCATTGGCTATACTCCCCAAGAAGCCCAGTGGAGGTTGGTAACTAACAATATCTGTCATTAAAGTTCCATTGGGTATGGATTCTATAATATGTTGATGATGCCATATCTTGTATGGTCCAACCCTTTGTTCGTCCACAAAATAGCTATTTTCCTTTAAGTGCGTAATTTCTGTGACCCATGTGGTTTTAATTCCGAACAAAGGTGAAACCTTGTAGCTTATAATCATTCCTGCATACATTTTGGAAGGAACGTCTGTTGTAGTGATATCAAAGCCCATATAATCCGGGGTAATTTTTTTTAGATTGGCGGGGTCGGAAATAAATTCCCATACCTTCTCAATGGGGGCATTGATTTCTTGCGTTTTTTTAAATTGATAAAATCCCATAGAATGTTTTTTGTAAAACTGGTTGTGTTGTTAGAAAACCACTTTGACTTTTATAGCCATTCTCATAAAGATTTGACTTATCAGTTTAAGAAGTATAGGTGATTTAATTGTATTAAAGATAAGGCCATCTTAATTCATTTCCCAATAATGGTCTTAGATACAGGATTTGAAAATATAGCGCAAAAAAGCCTTCCCTTTTTTTAGGGAAGGCTAATCACGATAAAATGGTATTTATGTAATTTACACGAAGGTAATACCTTGCTTTGCACATATTTGTGCTACTTTTTCAAAATCGGGAGGACCTTCTGGGAGTTCGGCCAGTTCTTGAAACATAAATTCTATGCCGGCAGGGAAGGCAGAAGTAATCATTTTGGCCATTTCCGTACCAACTACCTTCCAGGAATGTGGAATGTTTTTGGGTGCAAATGCCACATCGCCCTCATTTAAGACCGTAGTTTCCCCATCGACCATTATTTCGACCTGTCCTTTAATTACCCTAAATATTTCATCTTCCTTGGTATGGATGTGTGGAGGTATGCCTACTCCCGGTCCCACGTTATCTACCCATTCCACTATTTGGTTTCCTGTTTCGCTGCCCACTAGCTTATGAGTCTGTATATCACCGATTACATTTAAAACATTTCCTTCCTCGTCCTTGATGATTTTGGGTTCTGTTTTTATGGAATAGTCGCCTGCGGAGGACGACTGACATTGTACCATACCGGGCATCATCATCATGCCCAACCCTATTCCGGATGCTTTTAAAAATTTTTTCCTGTCCATAATATTGTTTTTAGAATCAGCAAATTAGGCCAATACCTAAAGCAAGGGAATGTGAAAAACAGGGTATATCCTTAGATTTTGCCGCTTTTAGCTTTCTCTAAGCATGGATGGGGTAATTCCAGTATGTTTTTTAAAAAAATAGCTGAAATAATCCGGAGAGGAGAAGCCGAGTTCGAAGCAGATTTCTTTGATGGTTTTATCCGTAAATTTCAACTGGTGACGAGAGTTCATTATTCTTTTTTCGGTTATAATGGCCTTTGCGTTAACACCAATGGTTTCCTTTATGCATTCATTTAAATAGTTGTCAGATACATTGAGCATCTCTGCATAGTCGCTCACCTTATGGTTCACGGAAAAGCGTTTGTCTACCAGTTTTTTAAATTTATAAACGAGTGCCTTTTTTGCGTTGTTTTCCGATATGACCGATTTAATATTGCATTGCCCGTCACAATAGACAAAAATGGTGTTTAATAAGGAAATTATGGCATCGTCCTTATGGTTAAGTTCTGATCCTATCAGCTCATCCAGCATTTCCAAAATAGACTGAATCCTTTTTTCTATGCCAGGGGAGAGATTTATTTTAGGAATTGCATCTGTGGTAAAAAGCCTTACTTCGTTAATGTGAAGTTTGCTCAACAAAGGATTATCCAATATTTCTTGTGACAAATACAAAATATAGCCAGAGGACGAGCCCGTATTTTCCTTTCTTAGTTTCCAATCGATACTAGGGTGAAGAAAGAAAAGTGAATTGGATACATTTCTGTACGGGACCTTGTCTATTTCAAGCCATTTTACTCCGTTTTTAATCCAGAAAAGCGCATAATACCCCTCGTTTTTTTTGAGGTGGTTTTGTTTACTACTCGCGATATTTTTATGGCTTCTGGATCCATAGTCAAAGGTGCAGCCTACTATTATTTGGTGCCCATGAGGCTGCTACAAATTTTCGGAAGAAATATCCGATATATAAATATGCAAAAACTTTGGGGGAATAGCAAGGTTGGTATGAGATAAATGCTAAGAATCCTCCGTTTATGACAGGGTGATGGTAATATGGCGTTGATGGATTACTACTGATCGGACCAAACGGCAAGTTCGTTCCCTGAAGGGTCCTTAAAATGAAACCTGTGCCCTCCGGGGAAAGAGAAAATATCTTTTGAGATTTTCCCGCCCGCTTCGATAATTTTGTTTTTTATGAACTTAAGATTGGTATGAAACAAAACAACGAGTGCACCATTTACAATTTCATTATCAGTCTTTTCAAATCCACCTTCAAGTCCACTTTCTGAAAATGCGATATAGGTGGGACCATAATCTGTAAAGTTCCAATCAAAGGAGGATTCATAGAACCTCTTTGTTTCTTTCAAGTCTTTTGCCTTGAACTCTACATAGTTGATGTGGCTGTCTTTTGCTATCATTTGGGTAGGTTTTTTGATTACAAATTGAATGAGAGTTTAATCTTGTTCGTTATTATTCGGTTCCTATGTGAGAAGGGGCCCATACTCATTAAAACTCAATTTTAACTTATTTTGATCTTAATTTTTGATGCATTTGCTTTCCTTCCCTCACTATTATTTCAATGATTTCCTCAATATCTTTTTTTGAGGTCCTAAAATTTACAATACACCCACGTAAACAATATTTATGATTTACAATGGCGTTGGAGAGAAATACCTGGCCACCTAGTTGTAGGTTATCCAACAGAGCCTCATTTAGGGTGTTTAAATATTTTTCATTCCCCTCGGATTTATCTCCATAGCCAAAAGGTACATACCTTAAGGTGGTAATGCTTAAACTCTGGGTTACAGCTTCCAATTCCTCATGATTGTTTGCCAATTGGAAAAATAATTGGGATAACCCAATATCCTCACGGATCATTTTTAAATAACCATTTCTACCTACCTGTCTTAAGGCCATCCAAACTTTTAATGCTCTAAATCCACGTGAATTCTGAAGGCCATATTCATAAAAATTTAAAGCCGGACCATGGTCATTTTTACTAAAATTGTAATATTCGGGATGCGAACTATAAGTGTCAGTGAGATGTTTGGGATTTTTTACCAAAGTGCACCCTGCTTCCAACGGGCTATAAAGCCATTTGTGCGGATCTAGTGCTAAGGAATCTGCCTCTTTAATGCCTTGGAACACCTGGTTTAATTCTGGAACAATAGCGGCAGGTATGCCATAGGCCCCATCTATATGGAACCATAAATCATAGGTCTTGCATATAGATGCAATGCCATTTAGGTTATCTACAACCCCCGTACTTACATCCCCGGCCGTTCCAACGACCATAAAAGGTTGATGACCATCTTTCAGATCCTTTTTTATGGCTTGTTCCAAGAGATCGTTATCCATTTTATTGGTGGTGTCCGTTGGGATCCATCTGGTAGATTTAGACCCGTGGCCAAAAAGAATAGCCGCCTTTTCCACCCAGGTATGCGTTGTTTTTGAACAATAGATCATTAACTTTTTTGAAGCGCTGCCAAGACCATCTTCTTTGATGTTTTTTGGGGCCTTGGCAGTTCGTGCTGCTAAAAATGCAGTAAAATTGGCCATGTTGCCTCCACTTACCAATATTCCACCATAGTCTGGCGAGACCCCAATGAATTCGGCCAGCCATTGTACTGTTTGCTTTTCAATTTCTGTAGCCATGGGGCTCAAAATGTGCGCACCCACATTGGGGTTCACCGCAGCCGCCAATAAATCGGCAAGCATACCGATAGGTGCAGGGGAGGAGGTAATATAGCCCATAAATTTTGGATGACCGTTGAGCAGGGAATGGTTCATCAATAATTCGGTTGCATTGGAAATGATATCTTCTACGGGACTACCATTGTCCGGGAAGGGAGAAATGCCCAGAATTTTTTGTAGTGCTTGGGGTCCCTCTCCCGGGGTAACAGGTTTTTCATCTATTGTATCCAGGAATCCGGCTATTCTGTCAATTAGCTGATAACCAATACTTTTAAACTCTTCTTTGGTTATTTCCATTGATGCATTGCGATTATCATCCATATCGTTGAAGAAATAAATTATTTGTCTACTTATTTTACGCTACCAATCATAGGGCAACTATTATTAACCAATTTAGATCACCCTGGTTGAAGGCATAGTATAGCAATTTGTCCGTGCCATTTTGTTATAAGCGGTGAAATTAATTTTTTGGTTCCATCTGTTATATTCTATGGTAGGGAAGGGAGTAAGAGGGATAATTTTGGCTTCATTCTTATTTCGGCAATTATCACTCCCTAATATCCTGTAATTTCTTTTAGTTTGTTGAAAAAAGCCTTCTTTCGATCAGAACTAATAGTCCAGTCTACAGGGACACTCTGAAAACCAGAGGTATAATCTTCCCCTTTCATTCTAAAATCGAAGTAACCCCATGAAGCGTACGATTCTGTGGCAGAGAGAAAATTATAGGACTCCTTGTCAAAATCAAAATGATCGTCCTCATTGAATAGAATAGGCTTTGGAGAATAACTTTCGGACTGTCTAACCAAAGTTACCATCTCCCTTATTCTTTTTGGATCTTTTACACCGTTCCCATGCAACAACACAAAATCTGAGGAAGCAATGACCTCGGAAGAGGGAATTTTATTTCCTGAATAACTGGTACTTACTAAAAGTTTATGGCCACTTATTTCTTGAACTCTCTTAATTAGTTCCGTTACGCGCTGTGGCTGCAAAATGGGGTGGTCATATTTAATATCACATTCGTTGTTTATCTCTATCAGTATGTTTTTATAGTTTTTCTCTAGAATCCAATTGGTCATATTATCAACGGCATTTAATACAGCCTGTTCATCTTTTAATTGTTCATCCTGACCAAAATAAAAATAGCCAAGTATAACTACCATGCCCAGTTCATTGGATTTATCCAATATTTTTTCAAGTCTATTTAAGTAATCCTCTCTTAGGTTGCCCAAACTGTCAAATGTAGAGTTGATCCATCCATGATTGCCATAGCCCAATGGACTTCCGCCTTGTAGGTTAAGGGTAAAAGATAACAATCCATGGGCCTTCCAATCCTCCATGGCATTTACGAATTCTGAAGTGTTCCTCTCGGCGTCCCATTTGTCCGAATCCGGATATTTAAAATTATCCCGGGTGTCGCTATTAAGATCATCAAATATTCCTTGGACCATTCGTGAATTAAAAAGCAAACCTTCAATTTTATTGCCTTTCCAATATCTTTGTTTATAGGTTATTTGATCATTGATGTAGAACTGCTCACCTTGGATACTTACAGAAGTTGTTTTTGGTTTGTAGGTATAGGAGCATAGACAGATTGTAGTTAGTAGAAGTGCAATAGTTAAGGTGTATTTCATTCTTATTATTCTTTAGCTCAATACTTTATTCTATAGAATTGCTTGTTTAAATGTAGGGAATTTTTGTTTTGTTATGGAGGCCTTTAAATTTTATGGGCCTGCTTTTTGTAAGCTGTACACACTTTAATAACCAATTGGTCAACATTAATTTTTATTCCAACAACTTAAAAAATGGTCTTTGTAATGTACGGCCAATAATATTGTTCTAATTAAGGGCAGTATTTTTAAGGAGCGAAATTATTTAGGCTAAAACAGTAGTTTGGCGGGTTTAAAAATATAGCGGATATGGCTATTCTGAACTTCCTTTCTTTATATTTGTCAGCTATTTGATAAAAGAAAATTTATGATTTCGAGCAACGAATATTTTGATGGAACGGTAAAATCGTTAGGGTATACCTCGGCTACAGGTAAATCGACTATTGGGGTAATGGAACCAGGTGAGTATGAATTTGGAACATCGTCCAAGGAAACCATGATAGTGGTGGAAGGGGAATTAATTGCTTTGTTGCCCGGGGAATCCGAATGGAAATCATTTAAGGCCGGCAGCTCATTTAAAGTAGGGGCCAACACTTCTTTTAAGGTAAAGTCTGTAGGGCAAACCTCCTATTTGTGCCAATATGAATAGTTCGAAATTTCGAGTCTAGAATTTTTGGCAATTATTTCTTTGGTAAAGGGATAATGGACTTTGTTGGACAGTTTTACATAATTTGATTGAATTCCAATTTTTCACCATCCAGTCCGCGTATGGCAAAATATTTACAGCCTTTTTCCCAGAAATTGAGGAATACTGGTTTCTCTTCTACCATGGTAAATCCGGCAGCTTTAAGTTCGTTAAAGGCTTTGTCAACATCGCCCACGTCAAAAGCAATATGGTCTACATGACCATCTTTCCTCGATTTTAGTTCCAACATTTCGTTCTTGGTAACCTGATATAGTTCAATAATTACTCCTTTCTGCTCCATCATGGCCACAAGAATGGTGTCATTCTCGGTAGGAACATCTACTTGAGAGGACATAACCCTTTTAAAACCGAGGGATTCATAGAATTCCATAGAAGCCTTCAAATTGGAGACGGGTAAACCTAGGTGTTGCAGCCCGTTAAAATTGTCCTGGAGAAATGTGGTTGATTGGTTCATGGCTTTTGTTTGTGGATTACTTTGGTAAGATAGCAAATTAATCGGAGCCCTTCTGAAGGTTGAAAATAGGGTGTGGTCAATGGTTGAAAGATATTTCTCGTGTAAAAAGAATGGATTTTCCTGGAATTATATTAAAGTTACTTCTTGGACATTCTATAATCCCAGGAAAATCCAGGCTTTTTGCATTGTTGTACCTATGTGGCGGCTTGGATCCAGAATAAGGGTTTTGGCCTTTTTTACATATTTTTCATTGCTGGTCAGTAGCCTTAAGGATAGCATTGTCCTAACATACTTTGTCATATTTTAAAAATGGCTCCCGAATATTTCACATACTTATGTGATTGTCGGCAACGCACTTTCTGTCTTCCTTTGCCAAGTACATTTTAATCTCATTCCATGGTTTTATGGGCATCGGATTAAAAACTAAATGTTCTTATATCCATAAAATAAAATCTAAATTAAAAGTTTATGAAAAAAACATTTTTTATGCTTGCCATCACCAGCTTAATGTTAAGTGCATGCGGCTCACCAAAACAAAAGGAAATAGCAAAAGCAGAATTACCTAAGTCCGGTGATCGGATTCAACGAGGGGAGTTTTTGGTTGCTACCTTGGGGTGCAACGATTGTCACTCCCCTAAAGTTATGACTCCAAGAGGTCCTGTGCCCGATCCCAACAGATTGCTGTCCGGTCATGATTCCAATGAAATTTTACCTGAATATGATTCCCAATCGGTAGGGGGCTACGTGCTGTTTAATATGAACGGAACCGCGGCAATTGGACCTTGGGGCACTTCCTTTGCCGGTAATTTAACCCCAGATGCTACGGGAATTGGATTTTGGTCCGAGGAGCAATTTGTGAAGGCCATAAAAGAGGGGAAGTATAAAGGGCTGGATAATAGTAGGCCACTATTGCCCCCAATGCCCTGGGAAGGATATTCCAAATTGCCAGATGAGGACATAAAGGCAATATATGCCTATTTAAAGAGCATAAAGCCTGTAAAGAATATAGTGCCACAGGCCATTTTGCCTAGTATATAGGTTATTCTTCAATAGTTGTTTTTAAACATTATTTTGTATTGCAACGGTGCCATTCTCCAAATGTTAATAAAAAGGGAGCAAAGCATTTAAGTGAATGGCACTGTATTTTTTCATTACCAAAACTTGTCGAAAAGTTTAAAAATGGTGAACACCTCCTAGGGGTCTTTTTAATAATCGGAACTAACAATTTCTTTAATTCCTTCTAAATAGGGAGTGGTCCTAAAACTAAAATGACTGTCGAATTTATCCGAATTAAAGACATAGTCTCTGTCATACTGATACATCATTTCGGGCATTTCCCTCATAATAGGTATAAATAGGCCCATTATTTTTACAATTAATCTGCTGGCAACCTGTATTCCTGGTTTTACCTCCATTTCTTTTGCAATGGTCTCTATCCATTCCTTTCCGGTAAAAGGGTTACTTGCTGTTGGCAAATGCCAAACCTGATTGAACGCTTTGGCCGAATTGCCAAGCAAGGCGGTAGCTTTTGCCGCGTCAGGAGTATAGGTAAAGGAATGTTTAAAATTTAAAGAGGCTAGCCAATTTGCTTTTTTCCCGTTACTTAAAGGTTTAAATGCCATCTCTGTCAACATGCTCGAATTTTTAATATTTGGGCCATAAAAATCTGCAGAACGGGCAATCAAAGCTTCAAGTTGTCCTTCTTTGACTTTGTCCATGATCATTGCCGCTACTTCCGCACGAATTTTACCTTTCTTGCTTGGGGGATTAATGGGGGTTTCCTCATTCATTCCATTTAAATAATTGAGGTCGTACATGTATATATTGTCAAAAAACACCAATTTGCATTTATATTCTATACAGGCATCGATTACGTATTTTATGAATTTTGGCCAGTTCTGCTGCCAAACTTTAAGGTTATACGGAAATCCCACAGTGACATACACAATGCTCGAGCCTTGGACTGCTTCAAAAACCTTAGTTCTATCCAAAAGATCAGCGGAAAAAAGTTTGTCCGTATCATTTACCTTTTGCGGATTTCTACTAACCAACCTGATATCTGTAGTATAATCTTTTAAAGCCTTGGCCAGTTCAATGCCAATTGCCCCACCAGAGCCCAATATTGTTTGCATAACTGTTTTTTTTTGATTTATGGGATATTTTAGATGTTTCCTTTGTTATTGGTTGCTATAGTTGTTTATTAGTTACAGCAATTTCTAGTTAATATTTTTTGACCGTCAAAATAGCTTAGTTAAAATTAACATTTTTCCCTATTCTTATACAGCTGTATTAAGTTTTAATCGACATATAATTAGTGATTTAGACCAGTCTTTTAGGTTTGCGACTTTGTCAATTTTAAAATCGTATTTTAGAAGTGCCTTTATATCTTAAGGGGGCAGTATATTAATTTTGAAACCCGTAATGAATTTTAAGAAGAAAGCGACATTAACCTTATTTTCCATTGCCATTACGGCATCTAGTATTGGGCAATCTGTATCTACACCAAAGAACCCGGTTTTAAGTGACGAGGATTTTAAATTTCTGGAAACTCTAACCGAAACCATCATTGATAGTTCCCGTATTTATCCAGGACAGAAGGTTGCTGATCAAATGGGTAACAACAATACAAGAATAGTTTTGGTTAAACCTGGGGGGAGGGGGAGTTATCCTGCTTTTTGGATTCGCGATTATGCCATGTCTTTGGAATCGGGATTTATTACAAAGGAGGAACAAAGAAATATGTTAATGTTGACTGCTTCTACCCAAGCCGATAGAACGTGGATTACCAAAAATGGGTCCATGATTCCTTTGGGTGCCATAGCAGATCATATTCGGATGGACGATAGTCTGCCCATATACTTTCCTGGAACGTATAGTTTCGAGGAACAGGGAACTCCGGTGTTTGGTATGACCCCGCCTTACGGGGATCAGTTTTTCTTTGTACATATGGCCCATTATTATGTGGGGACAACTACGGATCTGTCTATATTGGATAAGGAAATTAACGGGTTAAGGCTTATAGATCGGCTCGAAATAGCTTTTAACGTGCCACCATCCAGATTGGATAATCATATCGTTACTACCACGGACCATTTTAGGGGCATCGATTTTGGGTTTAGGGATGTTATGACCATTACAGGGGATCTTTGCTATCCGTCCATATTAAAATTTAAGGCTGCCTTGGAGCTTTCCGAATTGTTTAAAAAACGAAACAACCAAGAAAAAGCGGAAAAATACCGTTTTATTGCAGCCAAGATAAAAGAGGCAATACCTTTATTGTTTATGGATAGCAGGGGAATGCTTAAAGCATCAAATGGCAAAGGAAGTCAAGCGGACGTTTGGTCTACGGCCTTAGCAATCTATTACAATATCTTGAGTAATGAGGAAACCGAAAAAACAAGTAGTTTTTTGTCCCAAACCTATGAAAATGGCTATTTATCCTACAAAGGCAACATTAGGCATATATTAACAACGGATGACTTTAGCGATTCCACCGCTTGGGAATTTTCGCTGGCAAAGAAAAACACCTATCAGAACGGGGCCTATTGGGGAACGCCTACAGGATGGGTATGCTATGCCATAGCTAAAACTAATTTTAAACTTGCGCAGAAATTGGCCAAAGAATTCATAGATGATTTGCGTGAAAACGACTTTAGAAAAGGGTTGGAATACGGAGCTCCCTATGAATGTTTTCATCCTTCCGGACACAAACAAAACCCCTTGTATATGACCACAGTAAGTTGCCCCTTGGCTGCGTTTAGGGCAATTGAAAAACCTTGATGAAAACTAAATTATTTTCTTCAGTCCCTGATTTGCAAGATTGTATATTGATATTGGACTTTTCTATAGAATATTCAGGTATTTCAATCTCAGCTGTACTTCTGAATCTTCAGCAACCGTTTTGGCTATTTTATCCAATTGAATATTAAATTTATAGTTGTATTTGCCCGAATTCATTAGTACGATCGAATTTAAAATCAAAAGCGCCTCACTTGGTTTGTCCGACTCATATAAGGAATTTGTCATCACCTTTGAAGGGTCCAATTTCTTAACAATACCTAGAAATTCGGCTGCACGTATCCTATTTATTAACTCAGGGTCTGTAGAGGCCATTTCCCTTATTCGAGACTCCATTCCAATGGCTTGTGGCCCAAACGTGCTACAAGCAATAATTGCCCAATATCTGTCCCATGGATCGGATGACTTTAGGGCGGTGGTAAGGGAATTCTTGGCATCATCAAAATTCAACAAGTTTAAATCGGCAATCTCAGTATATTTTTGAATTTCTTCCTTGTGTTTTTTTCCAAATTCTACAGGGTTTCCAAACGCTTTCTCGATGAGGTAATGTTCCGGATAAAAGGAAAGGTCTGGCATTTCTTTTACCCAGGAAGCGAGTTTTTCTCGCATTGTAATAAGCGTAGTTGCATACGCTGGGTCATCTGCCAGATTTTTTGTTTCATAAGGGTCTGTATCAATATCAAATAGCATTTCGGGAGAGCGTGCTTCAAAAAAGGCCGATTGTAGCTCGTTGAGTTTTCCATCGTTGTACAAGGACTGCCATTCCTGATAGGCCAATTGCTTGTATCGATAGTTGTTCATTAATCCGTCATAATTAAATGGCTGATAGCTCCTTATGTATTTATACTTCCCTTTTCGCACAGCCCGAACCATATCATATTTTTCATCAAATCTATCGGCATAACTATAAGTCTCATTACGGGAGTTCAATTCCTCACTCTCTATATCCTTGCCTAAAAAGGCGGTTCCATCTATTTCTTTGGGAATACTAATACCAGCAAGATTTAAAACGGTTGGAGCCAAATCTATAAAACTCACAAAACCATTTATGGTGCTACCTATCTGGCTTTTTACCAGATGTCTATAATTTTTGGGAACATGGACCACCATAGGCACATGTAATCCGGTTTCATAAAGATATCCCTTGCTTCCGGGCAATACGCCCCCATGATCTCCGAAGTAAAAAATGAAGGTGTCATCCAGGCGACCATCCTCTTTTAGTTCCTTGATAATTTTCCCGACCTGGCGGTCCATCTCCCTGATTTTATCACGGTATAGTGCATTGGTGTATTTAAATAAGTCTGTGTCGGGATGATTGTGTTGAATTTTAAAGGAATTTATATCTGTTTCAGTAGCAATAGTATCCATGCCCTGAGCAGTGAAGTGCATGCTGGATTCATGGGAAACCCCAATATTAAAAACATGAAAAAATGGCTGATTTTCAGCCCTGTTTTTCCAGCTGGCCTTTTTTGAAGATTCGTCCCAAACACCATCACTTTTAATTATATTATAATCTTCCTTGCTATTGTTGGTGGTATAATAACCAGCCTGTCTTAAATAAGAAGGAAACATTTTGAGTGAATCGGGCATGGGAACAACGGCCATCTTTCTATGAAATTGGGTCCCGATACGAGGTCCGTAGCAACCAGATATTATTGCCGAACGTGCAACACTGCAGACCGGGGCATTGGAAAATGCCCGGTTAAAGATCAAACCTTCCTTGGCCAGCGATTCAATATTCGGGGTAGGAATTCCATTGTCATCAAAAAGCTTTTGGTAGTGCTTTGAATTGTCCTCGGAGGTAATCCATACAATATTTGGGGGCAGCTCCTCCTTCGGTTTTGTTTGGCAACTAATAATAGTGATGGCGCACAGAAGAATTGCGCAAGTATTGAATATTATGCTATGGTTATTTTTAAACATTCGAGTATACGGTTTGAATTTATGGCAGGCTATTTTTGGCACATGATTGTTGTTAAAGTCCCCAAGATAGCAAATCTTCTATTTCCGTGTTGTTTTTTGGGTACGTTTACGAGCCTTGTATAACCTACTTTTACGCATTGAATTTTCTGCGTTCACTATGGTAAATAAGCCTAATTTTTTGGTAAAACTCACGTCAAGAAGATATTGACTCTTAATTATACCCGCAAAACCCTTATTTTTATTGAAACAGATGTAAAGTATTCTTAATTCGAAAGAATAATAATTGCCAATTATGAAAAGCAAAAGAACCCAAATTGTTTCAGCTATCTTTTTATCGTTATTGTTTTTATCCACCTTTCAGTTAATTTCTCAGGAGCACCTTGATGTTGACCATCAAAAGAAAATGCATGAGCGCAATGCGATGGGAGACGGAACTACATTGAAGGTTTTACTCTTTTCCGGTACAGGTTGGTTCCGCCATCCGGACATTCCCATCGTAAACGGGTGGATTGTGCGGCTAGGTGCCGAACACAATATGCAAATAGATGTAAGTGAAACTGGAAGTGATATATCCAAGGAAAAACTGGGCTACTATGATGTATTGCTGTTCAACAATGCAAATGTTCTTGATAAAGTTTTTAATGAAGAGCAACGCACTGCCATAGAGGAATGGTATAAAGCAGGGGGAGCTATTGTTGGTTTACATGCATTGTTGGTGCATCAGGAAAACTGGCCTTGGATAATGGAATTGGGAGGCTGTGATTTCAATAGTGATTCTGAATTTCTAAAAGCCAAAGTGTTGGTTGATCCAAAAGCTATGGATCATCCTGCGGTTAAGGGAATGGGTAAAGAGTTTTGGTACGAAGCAGATTGGACCAACCACACCAAGTCTGTTACAGGTCTGCCTGGCGTACAGGTTTTACTAAGGGTAGACGAATCAACATACGAACCGGTTAGAGAGTATTTCAAGACTAGAGGAGGCGTAGGAATGGGAAAGGATCATCCTATAGCTTGGACCAGGGTTTGGGGCGGAGGAAGATTCTTCTATACAGAATTGGGTCATGACATTCGCTCATTGAATACGGATTTTGGACGACAGCATCTTCTAGAAGGAATAAAATGGGTAGTTAAAAAAGAGTGACAAAACGGATTATGCATTATTGGATTGGAAAAGATGACTTGCCTTAGATTATTATGCTTAATTGTCAAAAGTTGGAATCCGAAATTATTATTAATTGATTTTCAGGATGAAAGACCTTCGTTTTTCATAAAAATAATATATCTCGTTTTAATTTTAACTAATTTTAACAACTACTATTTGTGGGTATAAAATTCAAGGTCTAGTTTTGATTCCCGTATGAATCGGGCATTAAAAAAATATATACTTCTTCTCTGTATCCTTTTAATAAATGGATTCAACACTATTTATGCCCATTCAAATCTTGAAGTAGACCCTTTCTTTTCAATTTTAAATTTAGCAGCTTCTGAAAGCTCTCCTTGCGAGGTTGAGGAAGAATTAGCCCCTATTGTTTTTGCGGATACTTCTGTATTTGAAGTTCAAAAACCACTCGTGGCGGAAGTTGCGGATATCGAGGAGGAGGAAGAGGAGAGCGATGAAATTGTTTTTTCTTCTGGAACAGATTTGAATTATAGCGGACTGGCAACTGGTATTTTACACGCCCAAATGTTGGAGACTCTGTCTTCCGATCTTGAAAATGACTCCGCTTACATTAATGCCCACGCTTTTTCCACTCCATATAAGCGGTATATTAGATTTCAAGTTTTCAGAATTTAGGAAATCTAGACAGGACCTTATTTCATTAAGGCCTGTTCCCCCTTTTTTAATACTGTTTTCAATCAAAAATGAGTAAGTCCTATGCTATTATAAATGGACTTGCCAAGCATTTTATTTGCTAAAAACCAATTATTCATTTAAATAAATTAAAATTATGAGGAAGTCCCCCATGATTATTGGCGTGTGTATACTATTGAGCCAATTAAGCTGTAATTCCGAAAAACATGAAAAACGAGAGGAAACCAAATATCTCGTGACCAGTCCAATAAAGAAAGATACCGCGGTTGTTAAAGACTATGTCTGCCAAATACATAGCATTAGAAATATTGAGGTCCGTGCTTTGGAAAAGGGCTACTTACAAGAAATCTCGGTGGATGAAGGTCAATCCGTAAAAAAAGGCCAACAAATGTTCCACATTATGCCAAATGTTTATGAGGCGGAATTTCAAAAAGCCACGGCAGAAGCAAGGGTGGCCGAAATAGAATATGATAACACTAAATTATTGGCCGATGGCAATGTGGTTTCTGCAAATGAGCTGGCCATGGCAAAGGCTAATTTTGAAAAGGCCAAGGCGGAAGTGATGCTTGCCGAGACCCATCTTGGGTTTACTAATATCAAGGCTCCGTTTGATGGTATTATGGACCACCTTCATGTTAGGGAAGGTAGTCTTTTGGATGAAGGGGAATTGTTGACCACCTTGTCCGACAACAGTAAAATGTGGGTCTATTTCAATGTTCCTGAGGCGGAGTATCTGGACTATATTACTAATGTTGATAGAAACAGTAAGCAAGAGGTAGGTCTTTTGATGGCCAACAATAAGCGCTTTAATCAGACAGGTGTTGTTGAAACCATTGAAGGAGAATTTAGCCATGAGACCGGTAACATTGCTTTTAGGGCAACTTTTGACAACCCCGATCGCATATTGAGACATGGGGAAACAGGTAGCATAATTATGCAGGTGCCCTATACGAACGCCCTCATCATTCCACAAAAAGCCACCTTTGAGGTTTTGGATAAAAAATATGTTTTTGTAGTTGATGACAAGGATGTTATTCGACAGAAAGAAATAGCTATTGCCGGGGAACTACCTAATCTTTTTATCATAGAAAAGGGACTTTCCGAGAAAGATAGAATAATACTGGACGGCATTCGTATGGTAAAGGACGGGGATCATATCGAAACCGAATTTATTGAGCCTAAATCGGTTATAAACAACTTGTCTCTTTACGCCGAGTAAGTAAAACTTATAGGAAATTTAAAAATTAATTGCTCAAAGCATGGATTGTTTTCCCCTTCTAGAGGTAAGGAGGACAATTAAAATTCCATGGGCAATTAAATTTTATACCTAACCTAATTTCACAAAAGATGTTCAAAAAATTTATAAAAAGACCGGTATTGGCCATAGTCATATCAGTCATGATCGTTTTTACTGGCCTTTTGGCCATTAAACAATTACCCATTTCGCAATTCCCCGAAATTGCACCTACTACCGTTAACATATTTATAGCGTACCCAGGTGCAAGCGCAGATGTATTGGTGAATTCCACGCTAATACCTTTGGAAACTGCCATTAACGGTGTTCAGGGAATGCGCTATCTGGCGTCCGATGCCACCAGTGCCGGTGAAGGCACCCTGCGTGTTATTTTTGAGCCGGGAACGGATCCCAATACGGCAGTAGTAATGGTAAAGACAAGGGTAGATCAGGTAATGCCGAACCTACCGGAATTGGTGCAAAAGGAAGGAGTAATTATAACTCCCGTACAACCCAGTATGTTGATGTACGTAAACCTGTTTGCCGAAGACGAGCATAACGATGAGAAGTTTCTATACAATTATGCCTATACCAAAATAATACCCGAAATACAACGTATCAACGGTATTGCCAGTGCGCAGATATTGGGTAGTAGAAAGTACGCCATGCGGGTGTGGTTAAAACCGGATCGTATGCGTGCCTACAATGTATCTGCCGAAGAAATCATGGAGGCCATGCAGGACCAGAGTATAATAGCCAGACCAGGGAGGATCGGGCAAAGTTCCGGAATTAAATCCCAGTCTTTGGAATATGTGCTTACCTACGTAGGGCGTTACAATCAACCGGAACAGTACAAGGATATTATAGTTCGCGCCAATGCGGAGGGAGAGACCATTACCTTGGGCGATTTGGCCGATGTAGAACTTGGAAGCGAGTTCTTCGATATTTATTCCAATTTGGATGGTCGCCCATCAGCATCCATTATCTTAAAACAGACTTTGGGCAGTAACGGTAAGGATGTTATTGACGAGGTTAAATCAAAA
Source organism: Arenibacter sp. S6351L (assembly GCF_023016025.1). Taxonomy (NCBI): domain Bacteria; kingdom Pseudomonadati; phylum Bacteroidota; class Flavobacteriia; order Flavobacteriales; family Flavobacteriaceae; genus Arenibacter; species Arenibacter sp. S6351L. The sequence continues at coordinate 30,298 of NZ_JALKBB010000011.1, forward strand.
TTACTGGAGCTTAAAGAAGACCTTCCTCCCGGATTGGATTATAAGATCAGCTATGACGTTGCCAACTTTTTGGATGCCTCAATCGAACAGGTACTACATACCCTTCGTGATGCCTTTATTTTGGTTGCCATAGTTGTTTTCCTTTTCTTGGGCGATTGGCGTTCTACTCTGATCCCTATCATCGCGGTGCCGGTATCATTGATCGGTGCTTTTTTCGTAATGCAGCTCTTCGGGCTGTCCATTAACCTTATTACTTTATTCGCCTTGGTACTTGCTATTGGTATCGTTGTGGATAATGCCATCGTTGTGGTGGAGGCGGTACACGTAAAAATGGAGGAGGAGAATCTAACGCCCTATAAGGCCTCAACAGAGGTATTAAGTGAGATTGGAGGGGCAATTATTGCCATTACCTTGGTGATGGTATCCGTATTTATTCCTATTTCCTTTATGACCGGTCCGGTGGGGGTGTTTTACCGACAGTTTTCGATTACCATGGCCGGGTCCATCGTAATATCAGCCGTTGTAGCCCTTACCCTTACCCCGGTATTATGTGCTATAATGCTAAAGAACAATCATGGGAAGCCCAAAAGGAAATCGCCCGTGGATAAGTTTATTGCCTGGTTCAATAAGGGTTTTGAACGCCTTACGGGAACCTATGTAAAACTATTGGATAAAATCGTAACCAGAAGGATCGTCACCTTTGGTATCCTATTAGCTTTTTGCGCGGGGATATTTTTTACGAACGAATCGCTTCCGGCAGGATTTATTCCCAATGAGGATCAAGGGATGATATATGCCATTATACAGACGCCACCAGGAGCTACTTTGGAAAGGACCAATGATGTTGCCCGAAAATTACAGCAGATCTGTGAAGAAATGGATGGGGTTGAATCTGTTTCCTCATTGGCCGGTTATGAGATTATGACCGAAGGGCGTGGGTCCAACGCCGGAACTTGTTTGATCAATTTGAAACCATGGTCCGAGCGTCATCATTCCGTACATGAGATTATGGAGGAATTGGAAGAGGAAACCCAAAATCTGGGGGCTAGGATAGAATATTTTGAGCCGCCGGCGGTGCCTGGTTTTGGTTCTTCGGGCGGATTTTCCATGCGTTTGTTGGATAAGACCAACTCTACGGATTATCATGGTTTTGGAAAGATAAACGATGATTTTATGGACGCTTTGGCCAAAAGGGAAGAATTAACAGGATTATTCTCTTTTTTCTCGGCCAACTATCCCCAATACGAACTTAAAATCAATAATAAGATTGCCATGCAAAAAGGGGTTTCTATAGGTAAGGCTATGGAAAACCTGAATATTTTGATCGGAAGTACTTATGAACAGGGCTTTATACTGTTCGGAAGGTTCTTTAAGGTCTACACCCAGTCGGCCCCTGAGTATAGGGCACTTCCATCGGATTTGGAAAAATTGTTCGTAAAAAATGAAGAAGGGGAAATGGTGCCGTATTCTGCCTTTATGACTATGGAAAAGCGTTTGGGCCCCAATGAGATTACCCGCTACAATTTGTATAATTCGGCCACGATAAATGGGCTTCCTGCACCTGGGTACACTACTGGGGATGCTATCAACGCTATTAAAGAGGTGGCCGCCCAAACCCTGCCCAGAGGCTACGATATTGCTTGGGAAGGGCTTTCGTTCGATGAGGCCAAAAGAGGAAACGAATCCCTTTATATTTTTATCATTGTATTGATATTTGTGTATTTCGTACTGGCGGCACAATATGAGAGCTTTTTATTGCCTTTTGCCGTTATTCTTTCGTTGCCCGTTGGTGTTTTCGGTTCTTTTGCGTTATTGAAAATGATGGGCTTGGCCAATGATGTTTATGCCCAGATAGGGGTGATTATGCTGGTTGGACTATTGGGCAAGAACGCGGTACTTATTGTGGAGTTCGCCGTTCAAAAACATAGGCAGGGCGCCACAATTCTTGAAGCGGCCATAGAAGGTTCCCGTGCCCGTTTCAGACCTATTTTAATGACTTCATTCGCGTTTATCGCTGGTTTGATTCCCCTGGTCGTGGCTACCGGAGCTGGAGCCATTGGAAACAGGACCATCGGTGGGTCGGCCTTGGGCGGAATGCTCATAGGTACACTATTCGGGGTGTTGGTTATACCAGGACTTTATTACATTTTTGGCAGTATGGCAGAAGGAAGGAATCTGATCAAAGATGAGGCCAGTGAACCTTTTTCCGAAGAATTAATGCGTACCAGTGAGGGAGAAAGTAGGACTAGGGCCAAACTGAGGGAGATTACAAAACTTTTGAAAAAACTAACCAAAGGAAAAGATGATGAAAAATAAGAGAATGTTAACCATTAAAAGGATCAGGGTGTATGGGTTGGCTTTAATTGCTGTTGTAGCCGTATATTCCTGTGTTCCTTCAAAAACGCTGTTGGAAGAAAACTCAGAGGTGCCAGATCGGTACCAAAATCAATTGGAAGACAGTTTGAACAGTGCTAGTATCCACTGGAAGGAATTTTTTTCAGATCCCCAGCTAAGTGCGTTGATAGATACGGCCTTGGTAAGGAATCAGGAACTGAATATTATACTTCAACAGGTGGAGATGGCCAATAATGAGATCAGGACCAGAAAAGGCGAATATCTGCCCTCTGTCAATATTCAGGCCGGAGCTGAAGTGGAAAAAGTGGGTGCTTATACCAGAAATGGTGCAGTGGAGGAGCATCTTGAAATTCGAGAGGGGGAGGAGTTCCCGGAACCTCTATCCAATTTTATGGTAGGAGCTTATGCTTCTTGGGAGGTGGATGTTTGGAAAAAGCTGCGAAATTCCAAAAAGGCTGCTGTTTTCGAATATCTCTCCTCTATTGAGGGCAAGAATTTTATGGTGACCAATCTGGTTTCCGAGGTAGCCGCTTCCTATTACGAGCTAGTGGCTTTGGATAGTCAGTTGGCAATTATTGAAGAAAACTTGGCCATTCAAACAAATGCCCTTGCCATGGTGAAGCTTCAGAAAACAGCGGCGAGGGCAACGGAGCTGGCCGTTCGAAGGTTTGAGGCAGAGGTGCTAAAGAATCAAAGTCAAAAATACGGCATACAACAGCAGATCGTAGAAACTGAGAATAAGATTAATTTTTTAATCGGTAGGTCGCCACAGCCTATTTTGAGGAATTCCGAAGGTTTTATAGATAAAGAGATTGCTGCCGTTAATCCTGGCATACCATCCCAATTGTTGCAGAACCGACCGGATATAAGGCAGGCAGAATATGAACTGGCTGCGGCCAAGTTGGATGTTAAAGTGGCCAAGGCCAATTTCTACCCTTCCCTAGGGATAAAGGCAGGTGTTGGATTGGAGGCCTTTAAACCGAAATTTCTAACTAGTACACCACAATCTTTGTTGTATAACGTAGTGGGGGATGTAGTGGCCCCGTTAATCAATAGAAATGCAATTAAGGCAGCTTATGGCAATGCCAACGCTAGGCAAATACAGGCAGTGTATGAGTATGAAAAGGCTATTTTAAATGCGTATATCGAGGTAGCAAATCAATTGTCAAATATTGATAATCTAAACAAGAGTTACGAATTAAAGGTGGGACAGGTACAAGCACTAAATGAGTCCATAGATATCTCTATAAGACTTTTTCAGTCGGCCAGGGCAGACTATATGGAGGTACTTTTGACCCAGCGGGATGCCCTCGAATCCAGTGAGGAACTTGTAGAGACCAAAAAGGACCAAATGTTGGCCAAGGTAGGTATGTATAGGTCCTTGGGAGGAGGTTGGGATAGATAAAGCTTATCCAAGGGTTGCCAATTATTTTGAAGGAAAGCCATTTTACATTCGTGTAGAATGGCTTTTCCTATTTTAAGGCTGATAAGACTTTTGGATTAAGTCCAAAATGAAGGGGCGCCTCAAATTTATTTGAGGATTATCCATAAACCTTATATATTTATTGTTCCCTATATTAGTAGCTTTATTAAAACCATCCAATTATATGAAAGTATTACCATTATTTTCCCTTGTTGCTCTTTGTCTAATATCAGTGTACAGTTGCGCTGAGAAAGAGGGGAAGAAGCCACAGAAACCCAATTTCCTGTTTATCATGTCCGATGATCATGCCTATCAGGCTATTAGTGCCTATAGCGATCATTTAATCCAAACCCCAAATATAGACCGTTTGGCCAAAGAAGGTATGTTGTTCAGAAATGCCAGTGTTACCAATTCTATCTGCGCACCTTCACGAGCCACCATTCTTACCGGGAAACATACCCACATTAATGGAAAAATAGACAATCACAATCCTTTCGATACTACTCAGGTTACCTTTCCGCAGATCTTTCAAAAGGCGGGTTACCAAACAGCCATGTTTGGGAAACTACATTTTGGGAACAATCCCAAGGGCGTGGACGAATTTATGATCCTTCCTGGGCAGGGACATTATATTAACCCGGATTTTATCACCCAAAAGGGAGATACCACTATTACCGGTTATGTAACGGATATTATTACGGACATGAGTTTGGAATGGTTGGATAAAAAACGGGATCCCAACAAGCCGTTCTTTTTAATGTATCTTCATAAGGCACCGCACAGACCATGGTGGCCAAGGGCGGATAAATTTAAGGAGTACACCCAAAAAACCTTTCCGCTACCAGAAACTTTATTTGACGATTACTCCAACAGGGGTACTGCTGCCAAAACTGCCGAAATGAATCTTTTATATCATATGGAGTATAGCCATGATAGCAAGATTTGGCCAGAAACCATAGAGGATATGGGCAATGTAGTACCTGTAGTACAAAATACCCAAGCCAATATTTATAACGAATTTAATCGTGCCAACGAAGCACAAAAGCAAGAATACAAGCCCATTATCGATGCTATTAATGAAGATTTTAGAGAAAAATGGCCTTCCATGACAGATAAGGAAAAAATGACTTGGAAATACCAGAGGTATATGCAGGACTATTTGGGAAGTATTTCCTCCGTAGACGACAATGTGGGAAGGGTATTGGATTATTTGGATAACAATGGCCTAGCCGAAAATACCATAGTAATCTACACCTCGGATCAAGGTTTTTATTTAGGGGAGCATGGTTGGTTCGACAAGCGTTTTATTTACGATGAGTCCTTTAAAACTCCATTGTTGATCCGTTGGCCCAATGAAATAAAACCGGGAACTACCGAGGAAGAAATGGTACAGAATCTGGATTTTGCCCAGACGTTTTTGGAGGCGGCACAAATCACAGCGCCGGAGGATATGCAGGGTGAAAGTTTAATGCCATTGTTAAAAGGTAAATCGGCCGAATGGAACCGCGAAGCTGTTTATTACCACTATTATGAATATCCCAGTGTGCATATGGTAAAACGCCACTATGGCATAGTGACCAAGGAATACAAACTTGCCCATTTCTATTATGACGTGGACGAATGGGAATTATATGATCGCAAGAAAGATCCCAAGGAATTGAACAATGTTTATGATGACCCGGCTTATGCAGAGATTGTGAACGAACTGAAGGAAAAACTGGCCCAACTTAGGATAAAGTATAAGGATTCCAAAGAACTGGATGATAAGTATATTGAACAATCCAAGAAGTACTAAAGGATTTCATTATAATAAATAGGTGTCAAAAAAAAAGCGGGTATTATGCCCGCTTTTTTTTGTTGGATTTTTATCCAATGGGGACCTATTGTTGGAGGGTCTACCATGGAGTTTAAATTTGTAGTACCGGCAAACAGGCTTTTCCAAGGGAAGCAGCGTATTATTAGCGGTAATTAAATTGAAAAGTCTATATGGATGACTAAAACACCGATAACAATAACTCCTTCCCCTAGTTAGGGGAAGGTCGCTTCGACAAAGGAGAAGTGGGAAGGGGTAGGAAGCACAAACCTTTCGGTAGAATGGCACAAATATGCTAACGCGAGTGTTTCCTCATTCTGTCCATTAGGGCAGGCACCTGTCGTTTCAGTGGTCACTTCGACAGAGTCCCTTTTTTAAATGACGAGAAGTCGCACAAGCTGGGGTTCTGATTTTGGCATCTTTAATTTATTTTTATAGATGAATGGGTTCCTCCCATGTAAACTCAAGTAACTTTTTTAAGCCGCTAGTGTAATTTGTATATGCTGAAACTTGGATTTCTCGTCGATCATACTTCGCTCTGTCTAAATGACCTATTCTATTATAATTTATATGACCGTATGGGATCTTAGAATATTGGGTTTATGCATTCAAAATCTTCTCTGGTGTAATCGGCAGATTATACACCCGTTTTCTGCTAGCCTTATAGATGGCATTGGCAATTGCCGCAGGGGTTGGAGGCATAGGGACTTCTCCCACACCCTTGGCATCCTCTATAGGGCGATTGATAATGGCGACCTCCACTTCAGGTATTTCCGAAAATCGTAAAATGGGGTATTTTAAATAGTCTGTGCTAGTGATTTCTTTCGTGTTGAAAGTCACCTGCTCCTTTAGGGTCCAACTGGCCGCCTGGATCAATCCACCTTCAATTTGATTCGTAATCCCATCCATATTTATTACTTCGCCTACATCTACCGCTGCCCACATTTTAATAAGTCCAATCTTGCCGTTATTTTTATCAACAGCAACCTTGGCAGCCACGGCAATATAGGCATCCGTATTCTTGTACCTCATGAAGGCATAGCCAATACCTTGATTATCGGCTAGATTTTGGGAAGCTGTAAGTTCTTTCACCTTCTGGATAACGGCTATGGCCCTTTCATCCTCCAAATGTTTTAGTCTGAATTCCAAAGGGTCTTGTCCGGCCTTTTCGGCCAAAGAGTCCATAAAGGATTCTACAGCAAAGATATTGGTAAAGGACCCAAGGCTGCGCAAAGAGGAGGTTCGGAACGGTCCGTCATAGTAATGAGCATTCACGGTCATATTTGGAATACTGTAAAATGGATCGGCGTTCCTATGGCCACCTCCCAAATATCCTCTCGACTTCATCGTGAACGGATTTTCCAAATACCTGGCTGCCAATACCGTCCCGGCATCTTTATTGGGACGCGTACTGTGGGAGTCCGTCCACACCTCGGCCTTCCAGGAGTTTATTCTATTGTTTTCATCCAAGCTGGCTTCCAATTCTGTAATCATAGCAGGACCATAAGGGTCCCATAAATGCTCATCATGTCTGGACCATTGCACCCGAACATGGGTATTGGGGTACTCCAAAGCCAAAAGTGCGGCATCCGCGGCAGCATCATCAGCCGTGCTATGACCAAAACAACCGGCCCCAGGAACAGCGGTAATATGAATTTTGTCAGTCTCCATAGACAACATTTTCGCCAAGGCTTCCCTCATTGGATATATCCCCTGACTATGGGACCAGATATGTAATACCTCCCCGTCAAACATAGCCAGTCCACATGCCGGGCCTAATGAAGCATGCTTAATATAGGGTTTTGTATATCTCGCTTTTATGGTTTCCACTCCTTTAAAGGCAGCCTCCACATTACCTTCATTCCTTACAGTTTCAGGATCGTTGGCAATTTCTTTGATATGCGTAAATAGATTTTCTATTTGGGGAAAGGGTGCCGAAGTAGTCCATACAGAGTGGTTCTTTAGGTATTGTTCCGCTTTTATTGCTTGATGCTCCCTGTCGGTAATTACCCCGACAAAACTTCCTTTCACTACCGTTTTAATAAGGCCAGTTACTTCTGTCCTTAAGCCGGTCTCATCAAGAGTAAGCAATTTTGAATCATGTCCGGGTGGCCTTAATACTCTGGCATGCACCATACCTGGAAAGCGCAGATTTTGAATATAGCCCGCCTGTCCCCGAACCATTTCACCTATATCCGTTCTAGGTATGGCTTTTCCGACATAGCGGTGTTCTGTCTTATTTTTAATGGGTACCGGAATGTTTACTTCCCTGTCTATTTGTTCACCTTCGAGGATTTCGGCAAAAGTGAGGGATTTGTTGCCTAGTTTCGACTTGACAATGCCATTGAATAGTAGCAGGTCGCTAATGGGAGTATTTAGTTTTTTACTTGCCAATCCCAGTAATTCCTGTCTTGCGGTGGCCGCTGCATACCGCACGGACATAGCGCTATTTTGAATGGAAGCACTGGCACCGGTATATCCCTCATTTGGGGTCACGCCAGTCTCTGCCAGATGAACCTGCACCTTCTCCAAATCCATATCCAATTCTTCTGCGGCCACCTGTTGGATGGCGATGCGGATACCTTGGCCCAGTTCTACTTTTCCTGATAAAACCCTAATACTTCCATCTTCCAAAATTTCCAACCAGGCGTTCACGGTTTTGGCACGACCTATACTTCCGGGAAGCTTTCCGTCATAATCCACTCGGTCGGCCATTATGGGGTCTTCCACACCTGAGCAGGACCCCAACAATGTAAAGCCCACGCTGATATAGCCCAAGTCTTTGAGAAATTTTCTTCTGGATTGAAGGGGTATTGCTGTCATCGGGCGGTGGGTTTATAGGCTTTTGGCCGCGGTTTTAACTGCCTTGATTATCCTTGTATGGCTACCACAACGGCATAAGTTGCCTTCGAGCGCATTTATGATTTCCACATCATCCGGACTAGGGTTTTTATTCAACAGGCTAATAGTGGTCATCACCATGCCATTTAGGCAATAACCGCATTGGGTGGCCTGCTCATTTATAAATACCTGCTGCACGGCGTGTAGCTTGCCTTCATCAGATACAAGCCCTTCCAAGGTGGTTATTTCAGCATCCCCAATAGCGGATATTGGAAGCATACAACTGGTGGAGGCAGTTCCATTTATGAGGATGTTGCATGACCCACATTGGGCAAGCCCACATCCAAATTTTGGACCATTGAGTTCCAGATAGTCTCTTAATACGTAGAGTAACGGGGTGTCGGCTTCCGTTTCGATCTTGCTTTTGGAACCATTAATGTTGAGGTGGTAGATGGGCATAGCAACTAGTTAAGCTTCTAAGATAATGAAATGCTTTTCTATTACAAATGGTCGGGCAATATTAGCAAGCAGGAATTATCGGATTTACGATTTTTTTTGCCAAACCTCTGGAAATCAATCTTAATAATGGCTTTGCTTGCATCTAGAAGCATCTTTATGAACCAAATTGTTGGTCCACCAATGATTTATTGTTTAATACTAATAAGTCGGAATTCCGCACTACATTATTTATAAAAATCTTTATCGCAGACTTTTTTCTTGGATCATTTTTTGTTCAAAAGCAGCGTCATATTCATTGTTCTTTTGGCTGGGAACCAAGGCATTGGTTGCTTTGCGCCACTCCATTAATTTCTCAAGGAGTTCCTGTGTTTTATCAGGATTTTGTTCGGCAACATTATTTTCTTCACTTGGATCCGATATTAAGTTGTAGAGTTCCAATGGGCCGTCTTCAAAATATTCATGTAATTTCCAGTCTCCCGAAATAATTACGGAACCTGGGCGGGTACGGAACAAGGGGTCGCGGCTACCGTCCTGTAAGCCCTGATATTCCTGAAGGTAGATGGGGAAATGAAAGAATAGGTCTCTTTTAACTTGGGATTTACCCGAAAATATAGGTTCAAGATCAATACCGTCCAGTAGCGGAGCTTTTTTATCCGGACTTGCGATATTTTGTAGGGTGGGGTAAAAGTCCATATTGCTTACACGGGCTGTAGCGCTGGAATTAGGTTTTATTTTTCCGGGCCATTTTATCAGTAATGGTACTCGGATTCCTCCTTCATAGTAAGAACCCTTCCCGGCACGTAAGGGGTTTTGTTCGGATATGGCCCTAATTCCTCCATTGTCCGAGGTAAATATTACTAAGGTATTTTTTTCCAGTCCGTTTGCCTTTAACGAGGAAAGTAGTTTGCCCACGTTTTCGTCCATGGAGGCTACCATGGCCGCATAATCCGGTCTGTTTTGTCCATTGGAACCTTTCTTGGCCTTAAATTTTTCAATCAGTTTCTCTTTTCCCATTATTGGGGTATGTACCGTATAGAATGGTAGGTAGAGGAAAAAGGTAGTATCCCTATATTTTTCTACAAAAGAGATGGCCTCTTTGGTAATACGGTCTGTTAAATATTCCCCATCAGGTCCATTGGTAATATGGTCTATCTTATAAGGGGAAAAGTACCCCCCTTTTCCGGGATTGCCCTTAGCACTTCCACCAACATTTACATCTATCCCCTTTTCCTTTGGGTCATTGCCTACATGCCATTTCCCGAAACTTCCGGTGATATATCCGGCGGACTTCAGCATTTGCGGTAGCGTGTATATGGTGTCATTTAAGTGGTCCGTGTTTTTTATAGGGATAAGTTTTCGTGTCTTTGAATTTCCTCTGTCCGATGGGCTTACCGTATAAACGCCATGTCTCGGAGTATTAAGTCCGGATAGGAGGCAGGCACGGCTGGGTGCACAATTGGCAGCACCTGCGTATGCATTGTAAAATATCATACCCTCTTTGGCCAAAGCATCCAAATTGGGTGTTTCATAATACTCGCTACCCATAAATCCTAAATCCTTCCATCCCAAATCATCTACATTTATTAGAACTATATTGGGAAGTGCCTTGTTTTGATGGTTTTCTTTAGGGGATTTACAGGATAGGATGGAGCACATTATTGCCAAAACAATGGCTGGGAGGTATGGTCTTATTGGATTCATTTTTTTATGGCTAATTGGTATTTTATTTGATTTAAGATGCCTTTTCGACCTTCTCGGTTGAAAACTGCTTTGTATACTCTGTTGGACTTTTGCCGTACTCCTTACTAAAACATTTACTAAAGTATTTTTGATTGCTGAACCCGCACATATAGGCTACTTCTGAAACGTACATCTTGTTCTTCTTTAACAATTGTGCCGCCCTTTTTAAACGTATCTGTTTAATGAAGTTTACTGGTGTATCGTCCATAATGGATTGTACTTTTCTATATAGGTTGGCCCTGCTCATCCCCACTTCCGAGGCCAGGAACTCTACACTCAGTAAATTGTCATCCATAGAATCTTCTATAATTTGAACAAGCTTTTTAATAAACTTTTCATCATGGGAATCCACTTCAATTTCTTTAGGTTCTGTAGTGATTATTTTGCTATACTTTTCTTGGAGTTCTTTTCGGGTTATAAGTGCGTTTTTTACTTTCCATTTCACAAATTCTAAGCTAAATGGTTTTTCAATATAGTCCTCTGCCCCTAAACTGAGACATTCTATTTTTGTTTCTTCAGAATTTTTTGCTGTCAGCATAAAAATGGGAATAGTATTCACATCATTATTTTCTTTAACCCTTTTAAGCATGGACATGCCATCTTCTATGGGCATGAGTATGTCGCAAATAATCAGCTGGGGTTTATCTTTAATTATGGCGTTATAACCCTCTTGGCCATTGGAAGCTTCAAGTACATGGAAATCATGCTTCAATTCTTCCTTGACCATAAACCTCAGGTCATCATTATCCTCAACCAGTAGAATTTTGGGCTTATCTGACTTTATGGCTTGTGATTTCTCTTCAAATTCAGAGGAAACCTCCTCGATAACCTGAAATTCGGAATTATGAATAAAACTTTTTGTTAGTGGCTTGCCCGTATTAATTCTCTCTTTTTTATCGAAGGCATTTTTATTGATAGGGAGAAAAAAGGTAAACTCTGTGAATACGCCTTCTTCGCTTTCAACCCTAATGGCTCCGTGGTGCCTTTCAACAAGTTTTTGGACCAGTTCCATTCCAATTCCGGTACCAGGGATTTGATTACTATAGGCCTTAGTGGCTTGATAGTATCGGTCAAATATATGTGGAAGATCTTTTTTAGGGATTCCAATACCGTTATCCTTTACACTGCATTTAATGTATTTGCCATTTCCCCTTAGCTTAACCATAGAAAATAGATCATGGGTGTTGGCAAATTCAAGGGCAACATGTATTTCTCCTTTTTTAGGAGTGTACTTAAATGCATTTGATAAAAGATTAAAAAGGATTTTTTCTAAAATGTCTACATCGTACCAACCCCTAATTTCTTCTTTTTCGCAGTTGAAATCGTATTTTATTTCATAAATCCTGGCAAAATCGTTAAAGGCATTTTTTATAATGTCTATGTCCTTTACAATATCATTTTTTGAAATGTTCAATTTGAGTTTGCCTTCGTCAAATTTTCTGATGTCCATTATTTGATTGATCAGCCTATGCATTCTAAGGGTGTTGTTGTAGATGCGTTGGGAGGTAAGTGGACTTAAGGTAAAATTCTTTTCTTTGACCACTTTTTCTATTGTTCCAAGAATTAGGGCCAGGGGTGTACGCAATTCATGGGAGATATCCGTGAAAAATACCATTTTCATACGGTTTATCTCATTGTCTTTTTCTCGGCTTATGGTCTCTGTGACTAAATTTTTCTTCAATGTATACCATCTTTGCACTAGTAAAAAGGTGATGTATATGCAAATAGCCAAAAGCACAGTGTAAATGAAGTAAGCTAAGTTACTTCTCCAATAGGGAGGTGCAATCACGAAACTTAGTTCTGCTGGCGTAGTATTCCAAACCCCGTCGCTATTGGAGCTTTTTACCTTAAAGGTATATTTGCCAGGGGGCAGGTCATTATAATTGGCATTTCTGTTCGAAGCTTTGGTGTGGTGCCAGAAGTCATTGATGCCTTCCAACTTGTAGGTATATTCATTTTTATTTGGGGCGGTTAAATCTAAGGAAGAAAATTCAATGGCAATGTTATTGCTGTTGAAGGGCAGTTCCAGTTTTTTGGAAGGCCCTATGGTCTGTAGGGGCAATGAAAGGTTCTCCAAGGCGGATTCTGCAGATTCATTGCCAAGGATATTGAATTGGGTAATTATAGTATTGGGTAAAAGATCGGATTTCTGATAATTTTTAGTGCGAACACTGTAAAATCCTCCTGGACAACCAAAATATAGTGTCCCGTTTTCGTCATTGCTATGGGAATTAAATATAAAATGACTTTCGGCCAAACCATCTTCAATCCCAAAATTCACGAATTTTTTTTCTTGGACATTGAAGCGGGAAATTCCCCTATGTGTACTGAGCCATAAATTCTGGGACATGTCCATTTCAATACTGGAAATGGTAGATGACACTAAGCCTTCCTTTTTGCCAAAGGAATTTATGGTTTCATCCTCGGCGTTGTAAAAATTTAATCCACCGCCCCTTGTTCCGATCCATAAGTTTCCTTGGCCCGTTTCCAGTAGGCTTAGAATGGCATTGGAAGAAAGGCCATCTTTATCATTAATGGTGGGATTGAACGTTTTTAATTCTTCATTAATCAGATCAACCTTAAAAAGTCCGTCTCCCCTGGTGCCGATCCATAAATTTTGCCTTCTGTCCAAGTGCATTACAGAAACGTTCTTTCCCATTAATAGGGAAATGGTCTTTTGTTTAAATTTGGAAATGTCGCTTCCGGAATGTACAATGTTGATTCCACCACCCCAGAGTCCGACCCATATTTCATCTTTGTTTAGGGGGATAATGTCTTTAATGCCTTTTGAAAATTGTTGCAGGGTATCTACTCCTAAAGTTTGATTTGTTAGGGTGTAGTTGTTGGATTTTAAAAGTGCTCCGCCAAACCCGATTAAAAGTTCCTTGTTTTCATAATCTTTTTTTACAACAGTGTAATTTTCAGTGGTTCGAAGTAATAGTTCATTGGTGTTTAGTGTCTTGTTGAACCGGTAAAGCCCTTTTTGATTTATGGTCATTAAAAGCTCTCGGCTGTTTTCTTTTATTATTGATTGAGGGAAGAAATTGGTCAAATTTTCATCTATACCTGTATATTCGAAAATGGAAGTTCTTCCTATATATTTATTTACACCTTTGTTGGTGGCAATCCATAGGTTGTTATACCTGTCAAGTGTCAAGGAGTTGATTCTACTTTGGGAAGATCTGTTCTGATTGTTTGAATTATTTATATTTTCAAATGAATATTCATTATTTTTCAGGGTTCCCTTTATTAAGCCGGAATGCGTTCCGATCCATAGTGTTGAGGTTGTCTCTTCCAAGACCAATGTGGTAATTTGGGGCAAAAGGGGTGTGTTACCTTGAAAATTGGTATAGGTTTCCAATATTTTTAATTTATTATCGGCCTTACCATAACCTAGGAGAAAAAGGCCTTCTTTGGTACTTGCAATAAAAGTGTTGTTTTTTGTATTGATGAGCGTTTCGGTATTTTTTAGAAATCCAGACTCGATTAATTTATTATCCTTTCCTAAAGCAATTATGCCGTTGGGTGTGGCCAGCCAAATGCGCCCAAACTTGTCTTCTGCAAAATGATTGATTTGTTTATCGTTGGCCCAAATGCTATTATTTTGTTTGTAATTAAATTCGGTTTGAAATTGGATGTTTTCGACCTTTTCATTGGGAATTATTTTTACGATTCCAGTATTTCGCAAATTGGCCCAAATAGTGCCGTCCAAAGATTTTCCCAAAACTTTTGAGGTATTGTTTTTGTAATAGCCTTTGAACCAGTTTGTTTGTCTGTCGTAGAAAATTAAGTAGCTTTCACTTCCTATCCATAAGTTTCCAAGATCGTCTTCAACTATAGAATTTATAGTGTTGTTGGGAATCGAATGTTCATCAAAAACATCGAATTGATTTTCCATTAGAGTATGGCCATCATATCTGTATAGGCCACTATCTGTACCAAGCCAAAGAAAACCCAAGTGATCCTCAAATACTATGTTGGTCTTTTTGTTAAAGGGTACACCGTCTACATTTAGTTTTTGAAGGTTAGTGATATTCCCTTGGGCCAAACAGCTTAAGTGAATTAATAATGCAAAAAAGTAAAATGGTATGTACTTCATAGCTTGGAGCTGTTACCAGATATTAGCCGGGGGTTTTAATGAATAGGTCTGTATAAGACCATAATAATGTTAATAAATGTTAAAATTAAGGGTCCTTATTCCGAAATAAGGGGATCTAATGTCAAATATTAAGGGTAAATATGTTGCAAATTAGGCTATTCAGGCCTTTAAATCAAGGAAATGCAACATTATTGCACCAAATTGGGATTTATACTCCTATGTCCCATTTTATATTTACACCATGTCGATTGTTGTGGAATAATCGATCTAATTATTAACCAACAAACACCAATATGGAATTAAAAAGAATTTTATTACTTCTACTGTTTTTCAGTATAGTATCGCTTCAAGCTCAGCAAATTATAAGCGGAACGGTCGCCGATGAAACAGGTCAGCCCCTTCCTGGGGTGAATGTCTTGGTCAAAGGGACTACTACAGGAGCTGTTGCGGATTTTGATGGAAATTACTCCATTGCCGCGTCTGAAGGCGCTGTTTTGGAATTTAGGTATTTGGGCTTTATTACTCAAAGTGTTCAGGTAGGAAAGTCTACTACTATTGATGTAGTGCTTCAGGAAGATGTTTCCCTTTTAGATGAGGTGGTGGTCATAGGCTATGGTACCTCTACCAAAAAAGATTTGGTATCTTCTGTGGCTTCTATCAAATCGGACGTCTTGGAAAACCAGCCCGTGGCTAGGGTAGACCAGGCCTTACAAGGTAGGGCTACTGGGGTGGAGGTTACCTCCAACAATGGAACACCGGGTACGGGTGCTACCATTCGTATTAGGGGTAATAGCTCCATTAACGGGAACAATGATCCGCTTTATGTTGTGGATGGATTTATAGCCGGTACTGGTTTTAATCTTAATACTATAAATGTCAACGATATCGAATCTGTTGAGATTTTAAAAGATGCCACCGCCCTATCGATCTATGGAACCAGGGGGGCTTCCGGAGTTATCCTTATTACCACCAAAAATGGTAAGGGCATGGCGCCAGGAAAACCGGTAATTGCCATTAATCATTATCAAAGTATACAGGAAACGGCCAACCGGATCAATATTCTGGGAGGACGGGATTTTATCGATTATAAAAATGAATCTTATCAGTTTGTACCTGGACCTGACGGTTTCGGGTTTACGGATACTTCCTTACCATTGGTGCTGGATCCTGAAAATACTACGACAACTGATTGGTTGGATTTAGTAGAGCAACCAGGTTCTATCTCCAATACCGATCTATCCATTACCGGTAATTCTGAAAATGCCAATTATTTTATATCTGGAAACTACTACAATCAAAAGGGATTGTTAAGGGGTTCTGGTTTGGAAAGGGTAAACTTTAGAACCAATGTGGATGTAAAGGTTTCCGATAGGCTTAAGACCGGGATCAGGACAAACTTGACCCATTACAAAATTGAAAACAATAAAGTAGATTATGGCAACATTGTTTCTAGCGTATTGCCTATACGACCTGTTTACCTTGAAGATGGAAGTTTCTCTTTTGAAAATCCTATAAGTGCTGGTCTGGAACGAAACCCGGAAGCGGATATACAACATAGAGTGGATCACGACTTGGTTACCCAAATCATTACGAATGCCTATGCTGAGTATGAATTGGCAAAAAACCTTTCTTTTAAATCTACTTTTGGTGCACAGTTAAACTATGTAAAGCAGAATAACTACTTGCCTGGGATTCTTCCCGAACGTGTAAATGGTGGTTTTGGTAGGATCAATACCAATTTCTCCAAGAGTTTATTGAATGAGAATACCTTAAATTATAACGTGGATTTGGGGAACCATTCCTTAAAAGTATTGGGAGGTTTTACTTGGCAGAAGGACAATAACGAAAGTACGTTTGCCGAAGCCGATAATTTTCCTAATGACGTAGTTTCGTTTAATAACTTGGCATTGGGTGATTCAGAAACAGCACTGGTTGGTTCCGGATATGGACAACGAACCCTGACTTCTTTCTTGGGTCGTGTCAACTATGGTTACAAAAGTAAATACTTGCTTACCTTGGTAGGACGTTATGATGGGTCCTCTGTATTTGAGACAGGTAATAAATATGCCTTTTTCCCTTCTGTGGGTGCAGCTTGGAACGTTGATGAAGAAGAGTTCATGGCAGATTCCAATCTAATCAACAGGTTTAAAATAAGAGGTAGTTATGGTATTGTGGGGGAACAAGGTGTTGCCGCTTACAATTCCATAGCCACTTATGCCAATACAACGACCGTCTTTAATGGTTCTCAGGTAAATGGAGTACTTGTTGGACAAGTTCCCAGTAGTGGTTTAACCTGGGAAACAACCAAGCAAATGGACATAGGTCTAGAACTTGGATTTTTGAACAATAGGATTTCCTTTGAAGCCGATTATTATAAAAAGACAACAGATGACCTACTATTGTCCGTGGCCTTATCTGGCCAGGTAGGAGCCAATTCAACTACCCAATTACAGAATTTAGGATCTGTAGAGAACAGGGGCTTCGAATTTGGTCTAAATACCATAAATGTACAGAACGATAATTTTACTTGGGAGTCCAATCTTAGTATATCTTCTAACAAGAGTGAGATATTGGAATTGGATGATCAGGAGTATATCTCTTTGCAATCAACAGGAAATCAAGGAGGTAACTCTGCTAGGTTGATTGTTGGGGAGGCACTGCCAACCTTTGTAGGGGCTAGATACCTAGGTACCTATAAGACTGCTGAAGAGATTACGGCAGATGGTAGGGCGGGTCGCTCGTTTATTGGTGGTCCTAGATATGAAGATGTAAATGGCGATACCAATATTAATGACGAAGACTTTCAGGTACTTGGTAGTCCAATACCGGATTTTTATGGAGGATTTAGAAACACCTTTACCTATAAAAATCTATCCTTGGATGTATTTTTTCACGGAAGTTATGGTGCCGAAATCTGGAACGTACGAACACAGACAGCATACTATGGTAGGGGTGAACAAAATGTGGATCCTATCGTATTGCAACGTTGGATAGCAGGAGTAAATGAAACTTCCGATATCCCAAGGGCGGGACCATCCAATAGTCTATTTAATGTAAATAGTGATTTGAACATAGAAGATGGTTCTTATCTAAGATTAAAAACTATGTCTCTGAACTATAACATTCCTATGGAAGCAAAAGGGCTTGGAAGTGTATTCAGCTCAATGAATGTTTATGTAACCGGAACTAACCTTTTCCTTTGGTCAGACTTTACTTTGGGAGATCCAGAAGTAAATGCTTTTACAGCGGGTAGCGGACTAGGTTCTGTTTCCCAGGGTTTTGCTTCTGGCCAATATCCTTATGCTAAGACAATAACCCTAGGTGTAAAACTAGAATTTTAAAAAAAAACAGATATGAAAACTAATATAACGAGCAAATTTTTGATGTTGCTTATGGGCTTAATTATTTTGAGCTCATGTGACAAGTTTCTGGAAGAAGATTTAAGGGACGAGATTACCCCGGATTCTTTTTTCACCAACGATAAAGAAGCCGAACTTGCTGTAAACGGTGTCTACAGGTTATTTCACAATAACAACCTTTACGCACAACGCGGACTGGACAATTATTACACAAGCGGTGCCGACATACAGGCGGCCAGTAGAAACGTGAACAATGAGATACACAATTATCTTATACAAGAAGGTACGGCAGATGGCAATGGTACCTGGATTTACCTATATCGTGTGGTAAACAATACTACCGAGTTTATCTCGAATATTGAAGGTAATGAAAGTTTATCGCAAGAAGCCAGAGATCAAAGAGTGGGAGAGCTTTTGTTTTTAAGAGCGTTGGCTTATTATCACTTGACCAATCTTTGGGGAGACGTTCCTTTTTATACCGAGCAATTACCAGTGCCAGAAAGGTCCACACTAGGTAGAACGCCAAAAGCGGAAATAAGAAGCGCTATGAAAACAGATTTGGCAAAGGCTTTTGACTTGTTGCCGACCTCTTATTCCGGTGGTAATTTGGGTAGGGCTACTAAATGGGCCGCAGCAACCCTTAAGGCCAAGTATCATCTTTTTGATAAAGAGTGGGGATTGGCGAAAATTGAATGTGATAAGGTAATTGATGAAAGTCCACATAGGCTCTTGGATGATTATGCCGATGTATTCGATCAATCGGATCCAAGCAACCAATACAATGATGAATATATTTTTGTAATCGATTTTGAGGCAGATTTAGTAGGTGAATTGTCTACTACAAGAACAGATGATTACAACCCACGTATAAGGGACGAACCTGCAAACCGTAATAAGGATACTGTGGTAAACGGGGTTTCCGGTTCCAAGGTTAATATATTTCAAGGCCTTTTGCGTGAACGAAGTGAAGATATGACCGGTTATGGTTGGTCAGTGCCTTTGCCAGAATTTGCCTTAAGGGAAAATTGGCAGGATGGGGATTTACGCTATGATGCTACTATTGTTACCGAATATTTAGGGTGGAAATTATCTTTCCCATACTTTCGTAAAAATTGGAATTTGGACCAGGAAAATTCATTGCGTGGCAATCACCCTGAGAACTATATCGTATTCCGTTTAGCTGACGTATATCTTATGGCGGCTGAGGCTGAAAACGAAGCCAATGGCCCGGGTAATGCCTTTGCCTATGTGAATAAAGTAAGGGAACGCGCTTTTGAACCAGATCAACCTTGGAGCGGAATGTCACAAGTTCAATTTAGGGAAGCCATGTACGATGAACGAAAATTTGAGCTAAGTGCAGAAGGACATCGCCGAATGGATCTTATTCGTTGGGGTATTTTGTTGGACAGGGTTAAGACGGTTCAACATAGGGCGTGGAACAATCCGGCTGCCAACATACAGCCTTACCATGTTTTATTACCTATCCCACAGAATCAATTGGAATTGAATCCAAATTTATTGGAGTCGGATCCTACCAACAATGGCTACAGATAATGCCAAAATTAAGTTACTTCCATGGGGCAAATTTAATCTGCCCCATGGTTTTTATGATACCATTTCAATGATGAGACAACCTTCTTATTTAGTTATATTTTTATTATTGATTATCGGCTTGTCCTCTTGCAAAAACAAGGGACAGCTAACAGATGCATCCAAAACTGATAGCACCCAGGAAAAGGCTGCCAAACCCAATATTGTTTACATCTTGGCAGATGATTTGGGTTATGGGGATCTAAGTGCGTACGGACAGCAGAAGTTTACCACACCCAACATAGATAAGTTGGCTGAGCAGGGAATGCTTTTTACCGAACATTACTCCGGGAGTACGGTATGTGCCCCGTCTAGATCTGCATTGTTGACAGGTATGCACACAGGCCATACGTTTGTGCGAGGCAATAAGGAAATACAGCCCGAGGGGCAGTATCCCATTCCCGATAATACCTATACATTGGCGGAGGCCATGAAAAAAGCTGGTTATGCCACCGGTGCTTTTGGTAAATGGGGGCTTGGTTACCCAGGTTCGGAAGGGGATCCATTGAACCAAGGGTTCGATACTTTTTTTGGGTACAATTGCCAACGCCTTGGACATAATTACTACCCACGTCACCTGTGGGCCAATACAGATTCCTTGGTGCTGGAGGAAAATTCAGGGAAGCAAAAAGGGATTTATGCTCCCCAGCTTATCCATGAGAAAACTTTGGATTTTATTGAATTCAACAAGGATAATCCATTTTTTCTCTATGTAGCATCTATTATACCACATGCAGAACTTGCAGCGCCAGAGGAAATAATGCAAAAATACAGGGGCAAATTCCCTCCTGAAAAGGCCTATAAAGGTGTGGATGATGGACCTGAATATAGAAATGGGCCTTATGAATCACAGAAAGAAACCCATGCCGCCTTTGTGTCCATGATCCATATTTTGGATAATCAAGTTGGTGAGATTATGGCGAAATTGGAACAGTTGGGTATTGCAGATAATACCATAGTAATGTTTACATCGGACAACGGCCCCCACACCGAAGGTGGTGCCGACCCGGATTATTTTAATAGCAACGGTCCGTTCAAGGGAACCAAGCGGGATCTTTATGAAGGAGGAATCAGGGTTCCTTTAATAGTTAAATGGCCCGGACACGTTAAACCAAATACTAGAACAGATCATGTATCTGCATTTTGGGATGTATTTCCAACATTTGCAAGTATTGCCGATATGGAAGTCCCACCTTCTTTAGATGGTGTTTCCTTTTTACCAACCCTTTTGGGAGAGGAAAAAGAGCAAAAAAAACACGAATTTCTGTATTGGGAGTTTCATGAGAAAGGTGGCAGACAAGCCATTAGAAAAGGCAATTGGAAAGCTGTGAAATACAATGTTTTTGCATCGAACGAGGACCAGATGGAACTTTATGACCTTGATGCCGATATTGGAGAAGAAAATAATGTTGCCAAGGAATATCCGGAAATTGTAGAGGAAATGAAATTGCTTTTTAAGGAGGCAAGGACACCTTCCGAAGTATTTACTTTTGATCAAGGCACCTATTTGAGTGTAGAATAAAAAATTATTAGTAGTTAGATTAGTTTAGTTTTTAAAGAGCCCTATCATTATGTATAGGGTTCTTTTTATTAATTTGTTTCGTCCATTACAACAGATCTATAAGTGTTGTTTAGGATAAAAAATTATTTTTTCTCACTATAGAATCCGTAAATAGCAGCGATGAAAAATTGGTTAAAATTATACTTCATTTGGTGCGCCTTTAATTGGGCGGGGGCACAACACAATCCTGCAATAGAGGTCCAAATAAATAAGAATACCCATTTCCAGACCATTCACAATTTTGCAGCCTCCGATGCTTGGGCTGCCCAGTATATAGGCTTATGGCCCAATGAAAAAAAGAAACAAATGGCCGAGTGGTTATTTAGTTTGGATAACAATCCGGATGGATCACCAAGAGGGGTGGGCCTTTCGGCATGGCGTTTTAATATTGGGGCAGGAAGTACGTCCCAAGGTGAAGAAAGTGGTATAAAGGATCCATGGAGAAGGGCCGAAGGCTTTTTACAGGATGATGGGAGTTATGATTGGCGAAAGCAAGCAGGACAACAGTGGTTTTTACAAGCGGCAAAAGATCGGGGGGTGGGCCAATTCATTGCTTTTGTCAATAGTCCGCCAATACAATTGACCAGAAACAATAAGGCACATTCCGATGATGGCTTGGTGGCCAATTTATCCCAGGATAACTATGTTGATTATGCCCACTTTCTTGCGCGGATACTAAAACATTTTAAGGATAGTCTAGCAATAGATTTCGATTATATAAGTCCGTTCAACGAGCCCCAGTGGGAGTGGAAAGGCGGACAGGAAGGTTCACCTTGGAACAATAATGAATTGGCCAATGCCACAAGGGTAATCGATTCCGTTTTTACCCAACAGAAAATAGATTCCAAAATAGAACTTACGGAGGCCGGGGCCATAGACTATTTAACAGGGGAAAAAGAAAAGCATAATAACAGGAGCAACCAAATTGAAACTTTTTTTAGCCCTGAGAGTCCCAACTATATAGCCAATTTAAAATCGGTGGCTCCAAAGGTGGCGGCACATAGCTATTTTACTACCTGGAATATTTCAAAACTTAAAAAGGAAAGGGGGCGAATCGCCGAAAAACTGCTTAAGTATCCTTCTTTGGAATATTGGATGAGCGAATACTGTATTTTGGAGAACAATGAGGAGATTAAAGGAAAAGGCAGGGATTTGGGCATGCAGACGGCACTTTATGTGGCCCGTCTTATCCATGCCGATCTAACTATTGCCAATGCCAGTGCTTGGCACTGGTGGTTGGCCATGAGTCCTTACGATTTTAAGGATGGATTAATTTATGTTGATAAGGAAAACAGGGATGGGAATTTCTACGGCTCCAAATTACTTTGGGCCTTGGGAAATTATTCAAGGTTTATTAGGCCCGGGGCCAAGAGGGTATCGATTGCCTATGATGATTATAATACAGAGGAAAACCTAAAGGCCGGGGTGTTGCTATCCGCCTATAAAAATATCGATAATAGCCTTGTGGTTGTTGCCGTAAACCAGCAGGAAAAAGCTATCGATTTAAAGTTGAATAATACCGATTTACATTCAACCAGTATGGAACGCTTTGTGACCAATAACCAATATGACCTTCAAAAAATGAACGATAATGTCAGGGATGGGGGTAAAATTGAAATAGCCGGAAAATCTGTAACGACCTTGGTTTTTAATTTAGCCGAATAAAAATCCCTTTGCTGGCGTGAGCGTTACGCCCGTGTCACATGCTGGGCCCAAACTAGAGTTCTTTTAGTCTTTTATGCACTTAATAAAAATATGGGTTGGTCTTCCTTTACATTCACTATTTCGTAAAGTCCTACTTGGTCAAATTCAGCATGTACGGTTTCCCTGTCTTAATAAAAGGTTTTTTGGCACCTTCATGAAATTCGTACTGGTCTTTGCTGATTGGTTTTCCTTTGCCAGAATGTAGGGCGTCCTTGGTTGTTATTGTAAAAATCATATAACCGTTTTTGCCTTCGTTTCGGGTATTTTACAAGCCCATTCAAAAGGGAAAGCCTTCATTGGATTTGGAATGGAGCGGTCCAGGGTTGGAAGGGGAGAGCAAAGCGGCAAGCGCGTTTTATAAACTATAAGAAATGGCGGTAATATAGAATTCAATAAATTTTTGCATAAATAAATACGACAATGGTTATTGCTGTATTTGGGTTCACTGTAGGATAAAAAGTGTAAGCGCTCTTGGAGCTCATCGTTATAGTTGATTTTTATTTAAATCAGCCCCATGTTGGAAGCTATATAAACTAGATGGGTGGTATTTGAGGCATCGAAATAGTCCTTTAACTTACTGATATTAGCCTCAACTGATCTTATACTATTGGGTGAAATGCCGTCCTCTTTGAGCAATATGCTAATTTCATTCTGTTTATAGCCTATGGCCAATAAGGACAACAATTTTTGGTCATAATCATTCAGTTCCAGGGTGTTTTTTTGCTGTAGGGCGGCAGTTGCAATGGGGCAGGTGTAGGATTCGTTTTTGGCAATAGCTTCAATACTGTTCTGAAGCTCTCTTAGTCCGTTCAAACCCTTGCAAACATAACCATCAATTTTCTGGTCTTCAAATAAGGATTTTATGGTGTTGTGGTTGTCTTCCACAGAAAAAACCACCACTTTTATTTCTGGATAAAATTCTTTTATAGCCGTAATAAGTTCCTGGCCGTTTTGAAGTTTTTTTTTATTCCTGGGATCGTCGAAGGACAAATCGGTTATTAACAGATCATAAGGCGTGCCATCGAGGATTGCCCTTTTCAGTTTCAAAAGGGCTTCGTCACAGTATTGGGAATGGCCAATATTGTTGTATCCCAATGAATGAAGCATGGTGGTAACCCCCAAATTATTGCTGTCTATATCCTCAGATATAAATATTTTATCAAATCGCATATGTATTTTTAAATGGCAAACTTAATTGTAGCCGTGACACCTTCGTTCGGTTTGGAATCGAAATTAATATTTCCGTTTATACCATTCATGCGGTTTTCCACATTCTTAAGTCCATTTCCTGAATAATTCTCCGTTGTATTAAAACCTACTCCATTGTCCACATACTTAATTACAACTTGTTTATTGTTCTTGGTACAGGTAATGGCGACCATGGAAGCCTGACTATGTTTCTTCATGTTGACCAGTAATTCTTGCAGTACCCTATATACCTCAATTTTAGCTTCTGCAGATACGTTGTCCCAAAAATCCGAAGGCAGTTCCTTGGTTATTAATTTAGTTTTGGGAGAGCTATAGGAATTAAGAAGGGCCAAAAATTCCTTTTCAAAGTTTTCACCTGTATCAATGGCGGTATATTCCTTGCTGATATCCCTTATTCTTTTATAAATAGTGTTTAAGCCTTCCAGAATTATGACCTTTTCGGAAGCCACTATTTCCTGAGGGTCTTTTTGTACTTGGGTCATGAGGTAAAAAATATCATTGCCAAGTTCGTCGTGCAATTTTTTAGAAAGGCGTAGCTCGGTCTTATAGGCCACCTCCAATTGCTCCTTTTTTTTCTGTTGATTTTTATAAAAGACCACAAACACAATAACAATAATTGAAATTACTGTGGCGGACAGAGCCATAATATTCTGTTTTTCTTTATTGGCAACTTGGGCCAATAGCATAAGGTTCCTTTTTTCTAAAGTGTCGTTGTCATATTTCGTAGCGGCATAAATAGAACGAACGGCCTGTTTTGTTTTTTCAAGCTTGTTCTGCACCTTGGAATAAAAGATGGCCTCTTCGGAAACATCCTGTCCTAAGGATTTTTTTAAGGGCAATAGTAAATCCAAAGCTTCCAAAATAGCGACGGAATTATTTAGTTTTTTCGAGTAGGCAAAGGCTTTTTGGGCATAGGCCAAAGCCAAGGGTTTATTGGTTTCAAAATAATATTCTGCCAAATGAATGGTACTGGATATTAATCCGGAAACCGTATTTAATTCCTGCCGTATTTCCAAGGAGTTTAAGAGGAGGGACTCGCTCTCTGGGTTATTCTTGTTTTCCAACCACTTAAAATGGCCCATATTACAAATGGCGCGTGAATATTGAATTTGATTATTCCCTTTGGTACTTCGTGCTATGCTATCCAAAATGCTAAAACTGGAATTGTATCTGCGCAGTTCCGCCAGGATATTAGCTCTTGTGATGGTAATAACCGACAAATTTTCCGTTGTTATGTCCGCGGAAGGATGTGCGTTTAGCAAGCTAAAAATTTTGTCGTTCCAGCGTAGGGCTTCCTTGTCGTTTCCTAATTCTTTCTGACAGACCGAAATTGTTTGATACAGACCGGTGATAGATTCTATTTCATTGGAGCCTTCCAGATATTTTAGACCCTCGGTTGCGGTAATCATACCGCCATTGTAATCGCCCAGACTTTTCTGAATGTTGGCCATATCCAGCAATCGGTCTCCAGTTCCAATACTGTCATGTAACTTTAAATTCATGGAATAGGTTTTGTCAAAATAGAAGTAGGCGGAATCCAATTGATCCAATATTTTATAATAATATCCCAGCCTCCAATAGGCATTGTTTATATAACTACTGTCCGATGCCAATTTGGCCTTTAAGAGCAATTTTTTGGAATGGACAATAGCGTTTTGGTAGTCCTTCTTTTTAGCAAAACCCCCAATTTGTTTTTTGAGTTGTTCTAATGAGTCGGTTGGTTTTTTAACTGTAGCAAAATAGTAGTAATTGGAATTTGCAATGCCATTTTCAGAGAACAAAGCTGCTATACAACAATTGTAAATAAGGACAAAAATGAGGGACAGGCCAAACTTAAATTTCATCCCCCCAAAATACAAAAAGCCTTCAGATTATTGAAGGACATTTCTGATTTAGAGATCAAAATAAATAAACCCATTTTGTAATAGCTCGGGTTTTTTTTCGGTATTATATTTGGAAAGAATCAACTGATCAAAGCTTGCAGCACGCGCTCTGGTGAGAAAGGCAAATGGCGCAGTGGTTTCCCCGTTAATCTCAAAAAGGCATTGGCTATGGCACAGGCCACCATGGGTGTTGCAGTTTCTCCTACCCCTTCGGGAATTTCTGCCGATTCAAGGATTACAGTTTCAACACTATCAGGGATATCCTGCATCCTAAGTAAATTATAATCGTGATAATTGGACTGTTGTACCCGGCCGTTCACAATGGTAATTTGTTCTTTGAGAACACTGCTCATGCCCATAATGATGCCACCTTCCATTTGGGCCTTTACATTGTCTGGTTGCACCACCACCCCGGCATCCAAGGCAATCCAAAAATGGTGTACTTTGATATTTCCTGTACTTCGGTCTATCGATATTTCACACACTCCTGTTCCCAAAGACCCGTGTTCCACAAAGGCCATGCCTTTGGCTCTACCTTCAATAGAAGGGGTATTCCAACGGGAGATTTCTGCAGCTTTTTCCAGTGTAGCCAATGCCCGGGGTGCTTTGGTCATTAATTTTCTCCTAAGATCCAAAGGATTTAAATTTTGGTCCCGTGCAATTTCATCCAGCATACACTCAATGGCAAATTTGTTGGGGCCATGTCCTACGGCACGCCAATGTTTTAGGCGAATGCCATTGGAGGCTTCTTTCCATTCCGCAAATTGGTTGGGGATATCATAGTGGTCATTGGCCACTGCACTGGCCACCAAGTTTCCTCCGTCACCTACCACAGCGTGCGAAAATGTAGTGATGTTCCCATTATAATCTGTGCTGGCCGTAAGTCGCTGTAAGGAAAGGGGGCGAAAGGCGCCATAGGTAACATCGTCCTCCCTGGTCCATATTAGTTTTACGGGAAGTGGTGCCATTTCTTTTGCCAGGTAGGCACATTCCTCCACAAAATCGTTCATGCTTCTTCTGCCAAATCCACCTCCCAAATATTGCAAGTGTACGTTAACATTTTCCGGGGCTATTCCGAGAATTTTGGGCACTCCCAACTTGGTGTCCATACCCTGCTGGCTACCTACCCAAACTTCGGCACTGCCACCGTCTTCCGCAACCTTCACCACCGCATTCAGCGGTTCCATTTGGGCATGGTATACATAATCGTTTTTATAGTCCACCTCATAGGTTTTGGCGGCCGTTCTTTTGGCCTTGGCAACATCGCCAATTTCTATGATGACCTTGCCCTTTTCTTTTTGTGAGGCTATTTTTTTATAGGTGGTATATACTTCCTGTGAGTTGTGACCGCTTGCCTTGGACTCGCTCCAATCTATTTTTAGGCTTTGTTTGGCATTCAAGGCCTGTTCCAGGGTCTTGGCCACGACTCCTATGGCATAATCCAAGGGGATTATTTTTAAAACCCCCTCCATGGCCAGAATTTCGGCTTCATTGGTCAGGCTGGGCCTTGAACCGTGGAGGTTGCCTCTTTCCAAAACTCCGTAAACCATTCCCGGCAAACGGATGTCTATGGCGAACATGGCACTACCGTCTACCTTGGCAGGGATTTCGGTACGGGGAATGTCTTTTCCGACCAGCTGGAAATCCTTGGGATTCTTTAATTGTGCTTCGCTAAGGTCGGGTAGTGTTTCTGGCATTTCCAAAAAAGGAACCAGGGCTCCGTAACTTATTTTTTGGTTGGTTTTTCCATGAAGTACATGACTATTGGATGTTGTAAGTTCCTCTATGGGTACTTCCCAATGTTTGGCAGCACTGCTTATTAAAACATAGCGGGCCTGGGCGCCTGCTTTTCGCATAACATTGTAGTAGCTATTTGTTGTCCTGCTGCCTACCGTAAACATTAGCTTACTGCCCGGGGCCCATCCCGGGGAACCGTAGATCTCCGATTCTTGTGGGGAAAATTCCACCTTCACCATAGACCAGTCGGCATCCATCTCCTCGGCAAATATAAGTGGTAAGGAGGTCATGGATCCCTGTCCCATTTCGGCCGCCGGATTATATATGGTAATTAAGCCGTCCTCGGACAATTTCACCCAGGCCGTAAGTGGCTGTTGGGCGAGTTGTTCCTTAATTTTTTTTGGATCTTTGCAGGATATCATTTGCGGCAGTATACCGGATATGCCGATAAAGAGAGCCACCCCAGAGGATGATTTCAGAAACTTCCTTCTACTAATTTCGGTTTTCGTTTTAACCATGGCTTTAGTTTTTAATGGATGTTGGGGTTTTGGAGGCCAATTCAATGGCCTTGATAATACGCAGGTAGGTGCCGCAGCGGCAAAGGATGCCGTTCATATGGGTCTTTATTTCCTCCCTTGTGGGATTGGGATTGCTTTCCAAGAGGGCTACGGCCTGCATGATCTGCCCGGACTGACAATAACCGCATTGCGGTGCTTGGGCCTCGATCCACGCTTTTTGTACGGGATGATCCCCGTTTTTGGACAAACCTTCTATGGTCTTAATTTTTTGTCCGTCGGCATAATTGTCTACTTGAAGAAGACAGGCCCGCACAGGTTGATTGTCAATATGCACCATACATGCCCCACATTGCCCTATGCCACAACTATATTTGGTTCCGGTAAGGCCCAAATGTTCGCGCAACACCCAGAGTAAGGAAGTGCCTTCGGCAACTTCTACAGTATGTTTTGAATTATTAATATCCAGTTGAAACGTAGCCATGATACACAATGTTTTCTATTAAATTACTGAAAAAGAAGGATGTAGCCTATTTGGGGCTTGAAAATTTTTGGAAAATCGGGCATTTGTTAAAGTGATAGGAATAGTGCTGATGACCCTCGCGGGGAAGATTACATATCCTGAACGCCATGACTTTTACCTAGTTCCCTTCATTTCACCTAGGACTTAGGCTTCCAATCCCTTCCGTCGTCCACTACTAGCGGAGGATCCCCCTTCCCTTATACTTCGGCTCCGCTCAGCACAGGTCCAGGGGAAGGAGCCATAGCTCCATTACTGCACTAAGATGCAATAAATTGTTCCTTCAGTCGCTGGCGCGAGCGTCACGCTCGTGCCCTCGCTGCCCAAACTAGAGTTTTTTTAGTTTTTCTTGCACTTAATTAAAAACATGGATTGGTCTTCCTTTACCTCCACAATTTCGATTAGCCCAGCTTGGTCAAATTCGGCGTGTACTGCTTCCCTGTCGTAATAATAAATTTTGGCACCTTCATGAACTTCGTACCTGTCTTTACTGATCATTTTTCCTTTGCCGAAATTTGGGGCATCTTTGCTTATTGCAGTAAAAACCATATAACCGTTTTTGCCCAGTTGGTGATAGCAGTCTTGGATTAGTTTTATTCTTTCGTTCTTGTTCAAAAGATGGATCAAGGCATGACAAAAAATGCCATCATATTTCTTTTCATCAAAAGGCATTGCGGAAACAGATCCGTGATAAATGGTCATGCCATTTCCATAATGTTTTTTTGCTAGTGCAATGGCTGTTTTGGAAATTTCTATCCCTGTAACATTAATGTCGTTCTCTATAAAAATTTGTGCGTTACGACCGTAACCAATACCTGGAACTAGCACGTTTTTAACGGATTGCTTTATAAAAATTTCTTTTGTTATAACAGCTGATTTTGCAGGTTCAAAGCCCCACATTGCCTGTTTTCCAATAAAATTCGTTTCCCAAAATTCTGACATAACAGTATATTTTCTAGACAAACGTTGTCATTGAAAAATTCAACAAAAATTCATCGCAGGCTTATGCGGACTGCGTGCCTATTCAAGCTGGTCTTAAACGCACTATATCAATGTCCTACCTCACAAGAACATCCCGTATGCGTTTCCCCATGCCAATCAAAAGCAGGGGCGTAGTCGCTCATCTCCCAATAGAAAGGGCTTCTAGGCTTGTCATAGTTCCCTACCTCGTTCATAGTTTCGGTATCGTATAAACGTCCATTGATCATGGTATAGATTATGGAGTTGGAATTTTGAATATCCTCCAAAGGATTTTTGTCCAATACGATCAGATCGGCCAATTTCCCTTGTTCCAAGGAACCAAGTTGATCTCCCATTCCTAGGTATGAGGCTCCATTAATAGTGGCTGCTTTTAAGGCTTCCATATTGCTCATTCCCCCTTGGGCCAACATCCAAAGTTCCCAATGTGCGCCAAGGCCTTGTAATTGCCCATGGGCACCAAGGTTTATTTTTACGCCGGCATCGGCCAATTTCTTGGTTGCATTGGCAACTAAAATATGACCGTTTTCATATTCCTTAATAGGTGCCATGGTACGATGTCTGGAACGAGCATCTATAACGCTTCTTGGCGTGTATTTTAAAAGTTTTTCATTTTCCCAAACGTTGGTGGTCTGGTACCAAAAGTATTCCCCGTTCAATCCGCCGTAATTAACGATAAGGGTAGGGGTGTAGGCCGTTTCGCTGGCCGACCAT
Organism: Arenibacter sp. S6351L; assembly: GCF_023016025.1. Classification (NCBI taxonomy): domain Bacteria; kingdom Pseudomonadati; phylum Bacteroidota; class Flavobacteriia; order Flavobacteriales; family Flavobacteriaceae; genus Arenibacter; species Arenibacter sp. S6351L. Next base: position 60,798 of record NZ_JALKBB010000011.1, read on the forward strand.
AATTTTAGGACATCATCATATATGGGTGCCACCGGTATATTGTGTTCTATACCTGTATGTCCGTCCAAAATCATGGACATATTGTGAAAGAAGGTAGATCCTCCTTCCGGAACCACTTCTATCTGCTTCTCATGGGCCGCTTTAATGATCTGCTGTCTTTGGTCACGCCTGGGCTGATTGTAGCTTTTTACGGAAAACGCACCAAAGGCCTTGGTCCTTAGAATAGCGGAACGTGCATCTTCCAAATTGTTTACCGTAGCTTTAAAGTCGCCGTCCGCTCCGTATAAAATAACCCCGGTGGAGAATATTCTAGGGCCTACCATAGTTCCGGCCTTAACCATTTCCGATTGGGAAAATACCACTTCGGTATTGGCTGAAGGATCGTGGGTAGTGGTTACCCCATAGGCCAAATTGGCATAATAGGGCCAGTGTTTTTGGGCACTCAAACCAAACCTAAAATGACTAAGATGTGCATGCGCATCCACTAGTCCTGGCATTATGGTCTTTCCGCTAACATCCAAAATTTTGGCATCGGCAGGGATATTGACTACATCGCTGGAGCCAAGGTTTGTGATTTTATTGTTGTTGATGATGATGGTGCCACTCTCTATAACTTCATCATTGTTCATGGTAATGATCCTGGCCCCTTTTAGGGCGATGGTTCCCTTTGGTTTGTCCGTTGGCAGGCTTAGGTTGATTTTAAGACCTACAGTGTCCATAGCCGGAATACTATCCGGAGCTCCCTCCATAAAGGTAAATCGTTGGTTGATGGCGGTATTAAAATAGGCATCGCCCAAAGTCCAGTTTAGTTTGTCGCTATTCGAAGACCAGTGTAGATTAATGCCTGCATCACGGGCTACCTGTGCTACTGGAACATTGGTGGCATTTCCGTCCAATTCAATGGTGTTTCCTGTCTTGGGCAGGGCCGCAATATATACTTTGTACAAATTGGTAAAGGCCAACCAATTATCGTCCGGACTGGGGATGATTCGTTGTGCGTATTTGGATTTTACAATTTCCCGTTCTTCCTTACCCTGAAGGTTGACAGATTTTAGGGTCTTGGTGATGTTCCCCAAGAGATATCCTCCAGTTTGGTAGTAGATCCGAGTGGCATCCTTATTGAAACTTGGAAATATACCTTCTTTTACTACTAATTTTTTACTGGAGTTGATTCCGGATTTTCTGGATTCACTTATTTCCATAAGATAGATCCCGGGCTCTTTGGTATGTACATATCCCTGATGTTGATTGCCATCTTCTTCTCGGTATACAATAAGGTTGTTGTTGATTGGGGAAAAGTTTGGCTCCCTATAAATTGCCTTTTCAGTGGTCAGTTTAATTGGGCGACTTTTATTGGAGCTGAGGTCCAACCTATGTAAGGCCCCCATATGTTCATCGTTCCAGGTTACGTACACTAAGTATTTGCCGTCTTTGGAAAATGCAGGTTCATATTCCAGATCCGTTCCGGAGGTAAGTCGGGCAGGGGTACCATTGGGCAGTGATTTTTTCCAAAGGTAACCGGCGGCGTTAAATATTAGTGTTTTTCCGTCTGGGGAGGTTACGGCATTGCGTATAGCCTTTGGGGTAAAGGTCTCCGGAGCTGCATCGTTTTTAAATTTTAAAGCATTTACGATCTTGTGTTCTGCCGTGGCCTCAAAGGGAATATCGCTGGCCTTTAATGAATTGAGGTCAATTTTTTTGATTTTGCCCTGGACCCAGATTATGATGGAAGTATCATCTGGGGTAAAGTTGAATCCGGTATAGGGTCCAAATATGGCCCATGCTTCCTGTTGGTCTTTGCTAAGTTGATCGTAAACGGGCCATTCCCTCCCGGTTTTAAGGTCATGCAGATAAAGCACTGTTTTCTCCCTTACCCTTTTTACAAAGGCCATTACGTCACCTTTGTGTGAAATTACAGGGCGTATGGCCCCTCCTGGTCCACCAGTTACCCGTTCTATTTCCCCATCTTCCAGGTTGTAACGGTTTATAACATATATCTGGCTATTGGGGTCTTTGTTGTACTGAAATTCCCCACCCGGATAAACGTCTTCGCTATAGTATACATATTTACCATCAGGTGAAGCCCAAGGCTCCCCAACATCCTGTTGGTCGTTTTTCTTTTTGGTAAGCTGAATACCCTTACCGCCAGATTTATGGTACATCCATATTTCGCCAGCACCTAGAGAGCGGGTTGAAGTAAAATGTTTTCTGCAATAAATATAGTTTCCGTCTACGGACCAAACCGCATTGTTGACCAATCTAAAATCCTCCTTGGTGATCTGTTCGGCTTCGGAACCGTCTGTATTCATCACCCAAATATTATCGCCCCCACCAGCATCACTGGTAAAACTGATGTGTTTTCCATCCGGGCTGTACCTGGGTTGCACTTCAAAGGCATGGCCGCCCCGTATCAGGGTGGCGGTGCCCCCGCTGATGGGCATGGTATAGATATCGCCAAGCATATCAAAAACGATCTGGCTCCCGTCCGGACTTACGTCCAGGCTTATCCAAGACCCTTCGTTGGTAGTGATGGAAACATTTTTAAAGGGAAGGGCAGGGGTATTGACATCCCATTTATCTTTTTTGGTTTCTTCTTTATCCTGAGAATAGGAGGTATGGCAAATAAGTAATAGAAGGGCGAATAGGATACTGTTTTTCATAGAAGGTAATTCTAGTAAAATAATGTTCTGCACTTAGGTTAGAAATAAAACTTTAAAGATAGCACTTTGTATTGATTTGCCCATTTGAAATGTGGCTTTGAGCGTTGGGTAAAGCATGTGTAGGTTGTGGTACTCGAAGTAGGGAGACTGTGCGTGGCGCTTACTTGAACAAGAAAAACAAAAGTGCGTAATCCTCCTTAAAAGCCTCTCTTATTTTGGTAAATGCAATCCGCATTTGAGATTCCACGGTTTTTACGGAAATCCCCATCTGATCTGCAATTTCTTTATATTTCACCCCCTGTATCTTATTCAAAACGATGATTTCCTTACATTTTGGGGGAAGGGAATCAATGACCTGTTTCATTTTTTGGATACGCTCTTCCAGGGCGTCGGAGTCTTCCTGAATTCTATCCACTAAAGCTCGCTCCCAAATTTGGCCAAGCAATTTCTCCTGTTTTTTAGCCTTCTTAACGGTATCTATATATCTATTGTAGGCAATGGCATAGAGATATGCCTTTGGGGATTTGGTTTCGTCCAATTTGGACTTATCCTCCCAAAACCGGATAAAGGCGTGTTGTACAATATCTTCCGATTGTATTTTATCATGGGTATAGGTAGTGATATACGCCACAAGTCGATCATAAAATGTATTGAATAGATACCTGAAAGCACTACGATCGCCCTTCTTCATGGCATTTACTGCCTCAATTTCGCTCATTATGACTGGGTATTGATTTGGTTGATTTTATATGGTTAGTGCGAATATCAAAATTTTTTCTAATTCTTTTTAAGGGTTTGATGATTTTTCACAGTATTGATTATGTATTGCGCAATGAAGATTGCTTTAATAAGATGGCAAAGTCAGCGAAAGGCAATTAAATTTTAAGGAATATAATGAAAAAAAATATAACAAAGCTTCTTCTTGGTACTTTAACGGAAAAGGAGATAATTGAATTCAAAAAATGGTTGAAGGACCCAAGCAATCAGGCCGTGCTTGAAGCTTATGTCCGTGATTACCACGATCTAAATTTGGCTACTATAGAAAACAATCTAGATGAGGCCTACAACAAAGTATGTCTTCAAATAGATAAGACGGAAAAACCAGTTCGGAGACTTTTGCCAAATTGGACAAAATATGCTGCTTTAATTGTATTGTTAATTGGCTTGGGGCTTTTCTATCAACAAGGTTTTTTTTCGTCTCAAAACCAAGTTGTAATTGTGCCAAAGGACGATTCCATAATCCTTGAATTGGGCAACGGAACTATTCAAGTTGTCGATGTTGATGGAATCAAAGAAGTTAAAGACTCTGAAGGGAATATTGTTTATGTCCAGCGACAAGATCAGATAAGCTATTCCCAAGTAACTAAAAAGGAAGAACTGGTGTTTAATACCTTAAAAACACCCAATGGAAAGAAGTTTCAGGTCGAGCTTTCTGATGGGACTTTGGTGTTTCTAAATGCGGGTAGTTCCTTAAAATATCCGGTGAATTTTTTAAGTGAAGGTCCTAGGCAGGTATTCCTTACCGGAGAGGCGTATTTTGATGTTACCACGAATGAATCGAACCCATTTATTGTCAATGTTGATGAACTGGATGTAAAGGTGCTGGGAACGGAATTTAATATCTCGGCATATGGCGAGGATGAGCATATAGATGTTGTACTTGTCAAAGGTGCAGTGGATCTGAACAAAAAAGAGCGTTTACAAGAGGGTGCCGTTGAATTGTCACCGGGGCAAAAAGGGACATTTTATCAAGATTCAATGGGTATAACGGTGGATGATGTAAATACAAGCCTATACACCTCTTGGATGCAGGGTAAAATAATTTTTAATGATTTAACCTTTAAAGTCATCTTGAAAAAATTGGAGCGCCATTATAACATAGAAATTGTCAACACCAATGCTGAAATCGAAAACGAGGTTTTTCATGCGAGTTTTGATAATGTCGACATCGGAGAAGTGCTTGGCTACTTTAATGATATCCATAACATTGATTTTAAGATTAAGGGAAACAGAGTTATAATAAAGTAAAATCCTAACAAAAGTATAACCAAAAGAACTTAATGCCTATGATATAAAAATTTAGTCACCATTGCTTTGTTTTTTTTATAAAACAAAACCGGAAAATGCGCTAACATTTCCCGGTAATTAAAAGCGATTAACCAAATTAAATAGTTAACCACTAACAAACATTCAAAATTATGAAAAAAAACTTCAACGACCTTTGGTTGAGAACGACTGTGTTGAAATTTGACTTAAAAATGAAATTGACCTTACTGCTATTGTTCACAGCCCTGCTGGGTATGCACGCCAATGACAGCTATTCGCAAATAGCCAAAGTTTCTTTGGATGTCGAAAACGTAACAATCAAAGAAATTATAGATAATATTGAATCACACACAAAATTCAATTTTATTTATAATACTGATCATGTGGATCTTCAGCGGAAGCAATCCCTCCAAGTTAACAAAGAGAGTATTTACAAAGTGCTTCAACAGTTATTTGAAAACACAAATACTATTTACAAAGTCAAGGGTACTCAGGTTATTTTAATGCAGGCCCCAACAGGTAAAGTTACCAAACAGCCGGTTATAGATCGTGTTTCTGTTGAGCCAAAGTTGGTCCAGTCAACTGTCACAGGGACTATATCGGATGTAGATGGCACCCCCTTACCTGGTGCAAATGTTATTGAAAAAGGAACTACAAATGGTGTCCAAGCCGACTTTGATGGTAATTTCTCTATAAACGTTGCTGATGACGCTATATTGATGATCACATTTATTGGTTTTAAAGCTGTTGAAATACCAGTGAACGGGCAGTCTGTCATTTCCGTTGTCATGCAGGAGGATGCTGCCGCTTTGGAAGAGGTTGTAATTGTTGGTTATGGGTCTGTACAAAAGAGTGACCTAACAGGTGCCGTTTCTTCAATATCGTCAGAAGATTTAGGCGATCGCCAAGCAACTAGTTTGGCTGCCCTAATCCAAGGACGGGCACCGGGTGTAGAGGTATCAGGGGGTAAAATTCGTATTCGTGGTATAACAACATTTAACAATACAGATCCTTTAATAGTAATCGATGGTTTTTTAGGAGGTGACCTTTCTACTGTAAACCCTAATGATATTGAAAATATAGAGGTCTTAAAAGATGCTTCATCTACGGCTATCTACGGATCCCGCGGAGCCAATGGTGTAATATTGGTCACTACCAAAAGTGGTAAAAAAGGGGCTATGGAAGTAAATGTAAATGTATGGAGCGGTATAAAATCAACAACCAACAGAAGGGATGTGATGAATGCCGATCAATACATAGACTATGTTCATGATGCACTGACAAATGCAAACCAAACTATTACGCCTTTGTTGTTATCAGATGACGTAAGAGTAGATCGAAATGACTGGCAGGACCTAATTTTTCAAACTGGTAATACTTCTGAAATCAATGTGAATTTTTCGGGAGGGTCGGAAAAAGCGACCTATTACGCGGCAATTGGCCACCGTACCGATGAGGGTATTACAATCGGGTCCTCTTCAAAAGCAACGTATCTTCGTAACAAGAATACCTTTGCCCTAAAGCCATGGCTTGATGTTTCATTAAATACGGCCTTAAGCTATAAAACTCTTAAAGGTGCAAACCCTAGTTTTAGAAACGTACTGGGGTATATGCCCTACAAAGAAATTTACGATGAAAATCAAATCGGTGGATATACCGATGTTGATAGGATAAATGATGCCTCGGACATTTCTAACCCATTATCTGTACCAAACAGGGTCCACCCTGAAACCAATACATTGTCGTATCAGACTCAGCTTAATGTAAAACTTAAGCCTTTTGAAGGTTTTACCTATACAATTCAGGCTGGACTAAAAGGTAATTTTGATCGATTTTTTCAATGGACTGATACCTATGTGTCAGCTTCAAATGTTTCGGTTAACGCAATGGCAGAAAGAAGTTCGTATTTGTACTCACCAATAGTTGAATCCTTTATAAATTATAATAAAGAAATTGGAGACCACAATATTTCGGGTCTACTTGGAAACACTTGGCAGGATGGTATAAAAGGAGGAGGAATAGGTATTGGGGCCACTGGATACGCTTCAAATGAAATAAAATTAGTCAGTGTTGCATCTAGTCCACAGGCACCTACCCAAAGTTTATTTATTGATTCTAGGATATCTTATTTCGGAAGACTTAATTACGATTATAAGTCAAAATACCTTATGACCGTGAATATGCGTACAGATGCTTCTCCTAACTTCTCACCTACCAATAGATGGGGTTATTTCCCTTCGTTGTCGTTAGCATGGAAAATAAATGAAGAGTCTTTTTTCGATGACATCAATGAAATTAGTCAGTTGAAATTGCGAGCAGGATGGGGAAGATCAGGTAATGACGCAATTGGTCAATATCGTTATCTATCTTCAGTGTACTCACAAGGAGTTGGATATCCATTAGGGGTTTCACAACAGGATGCACCGGGAGCTACCGTAGTTCAAAACGCCTCTCCGGAAATAAAATGGGAAACCACGGAATCATTGACGGTCGGATTGGATTATGGCTTATTTAACAATACCCTTACAGGTACGATAGAATATTTTGATAAGCAAACCGAAGATATCCTTTTTGCTGTACCTAGTCCATTGTCGTTAGGTTATGGAACAGGACTAGATGGAGGAACTATTGACGGTAATGCTATTGTCAATGCAGCCTCAGTGAGTAACAAAGGATTTGAGTTTCTAATAACTAAAAGAGGTGATTTGGGTAAAGTAAGCTATAACGTAAGTGCCAATTATACCTTTATGGAAAATAATGTAAAAGGCTTAGGTCTTGGACAGCCTTTTCTATCTGGAAATTCTAGGACTGAGTTAGGTTTGCCCATAGGATACTTTTACGGATATAAGACGGACGGTTTATTTATGAACCAATCAGAGATAGATGCTGCGAATACAGCGGCACAATCAAGTGGATTCGACTATTATCAAGAAGCATCTACTAGTGCGGGAGATGTTAGATTCAAGGATGTTAATGGTGATGGCCGCATTGACGGAGAAGATCGTACCATGATTGGGAATCCAATTCCTAAACATATATTTGGATTAAATCTGGGCCTAAACACGGAACAATTCGATTTTAACATGTTCTGGCAGGGAGCAGCGAATTTAGATATATATGACGGAGGCTATATATGGAATCGCGGGGGTGTTAGAATTATGAATCAAGAAACTAGTGTGCTTGATAGATGGATAAGCGAGTCTCAGCCTGGAAACGGAATTCAGCCAAGAGCTCTTAGCGGTGATGCCGTTGGAAATACACGACCTTCTGACCTACAGGTTCAAGACGCCAGTTATTTTAGGTTAAAACTTGTATCGCTTGGTTATACGTTTGGCGATAACCTTACTTCTAAATTCGGAATGACTAAACTAAGAATATATGCAAGTGGTGAAAACTTACTTACGGCAAGATTAACTGGTTATGATGGATTTGATCCTGAAATTGGAGGTGAAAACCTCGTTCGTGGTGTTTCAAATTTTACCCCTCCAACGCCTAAGACAATTACTTTTGGAATTCAGGTAGGGCTTTAATCAAAAAAAATGAAAAAAATGAAAAAAATATCGAAAAACAGATTTAAAATAATCGGAGTATTTGTTTTATTTCTTTTGCCTTTAGTCTCTTGCGATGAGGAAATATTAGACTTGAATAATCCTGAACAGTTTACCCAGGCAACGTATTTCAAGACACCAGAACAAATTGTTCAGGCAACCAATGCAACTTATGGCTCCTTTTTTCAATTTTGGATAGGAAGTTATCAGTGGCCGGAAATTTGGGATGTATTGGCCAATGAAACAGAGGCTACGGCTGGAGCTCTAGGTAGTTATCACGAAGTTTCTATTATTCAAATGATGGGATACCAACACAATGAAACCAACCGCACAGTTGAAAACTTATGGAGAATGTGGTATGTGATGATCTCTAGGGCTAACTTGACTATTGATACGGCCGATGCCTATTTGGCTGAAAATCCATCGAATGATCTTGTTATTAGATCACGAGGAGAGGCCTATTTCTTGAGAGGTTGGGCCTATTTTAATTTGGCCAATTATTGGGGAAAGGTGCCGATCCGCTTAAGTTTTGATCAATCCGAGAATATTGATGCCCCATTGGCAAATAGTGTCGATGAAGTTTGGGCCGTGGCAGAGAATGATCTGAAGGAAGCCCAATCAGTTTTAAAAGAAGTCGAAGACTATGGAGATACTGATCTTGGACGTGCCACTAAAGGTTCTGCAACTGGTTTTCTTGGCAAATTGTATTTGACCACAGGAAGATATCCAGAAGCTGAAATTGAATTGGCTAAGTTGGAAGGTCATTACGACCTGCTGCCGGCTGAGGGCTATCTATGGAATTTTGGGGAGACCAACGAAAATAATATTGAGAGCGTTTTCGAATTTCAGTCGGCATATCAAGAGGGTGATGCAACAACGGCAATGTTTACTAATGTTGAAGGAGGTCCAACACCCGCAATGAATAATATGCAGCCACAGCTTCATTCCTGGAACGGTTGGCCTAATTGGAAGTTTTCACCGACTAGGGAGCAAGCATTTTTGTATCAGGACGAATCAGGTACAGATTTTATAGATCCTAGAGGAGCGGAAACATTTTATGGTGGTGTAGCTGGAGACGACACTTGGTGCGATATGTGTGCTGAGAATCCCAATCGCCCCTATGATTTTGCTGCCTTAGGTTATTATTATAAGAAAAAAGGTAACAAAGAAGTAAAACCTTCTGAAAGTGGAGCTTCTGCTGGTGCCGCTGTATCAGGAAATAACATTAGACAGATGAGGTATGCCGATGTGTTGCTTATGAGGGCTGAATGTGCCCTTATGCAAGGTGATCCATCAGGTTGTATCGACTTTATAAATATAGTGCGTAGACGTTTTGGCATTTTTGAATATACTCCTTCCAATTATTCGGAAGCTCAAGCATTCGAGCTTTTGAAGCGGGAAAGAGAGGTTGAGTTTATGGGCGAAGGCTCTAGGTTTAATGACCTCAAACGATGGGGAATATTAGAGGAGACTTTAAATCCTGAATTTCAGGTAATATATGGTACTCAACCGGTCGCACCATCCCATTACTTTTTTGAAATACCTCAAAATGAGCTTGATACTAATTTCGGATTGTAGTGGAAATGAAAGCTATTTAATGTAATACCAACAGGCTGACTAAATAATGCGAATCAAGGATTAAAAATACCTGCCGATCATCAGTGGTTTATATGTCGATATTATATCGCTTTTAAATGTTAAAATGCTGATTTTCATAATACTTTGATTCATGTTGTTGGCTCAGCCTGTTTTTTATTTGAATAGAAATGCATTAACATGACACCAAAAAAGGAAACACCGATTAATTTTTCTATTTGCCTTACTAATCCTGTTATTTTCAATCTATGAATAAACCTGTATAAAAAGAAGTACGGAAGTTAATAGGAAAAAAAGGAAAATTAAGGGGAATCGGTGAAATGGTTTCCGAGCCATTAATATGTTACCTTAATGTATTGGTTGATGCTCTATTGTTGGCTTTTAAGCCAAAGACTGGTGACATTTTGTATTGTACCCTAACAAATAATAAATCTTTTAACCTAAATAAAATAAAGTGATATGCTTTTAACTAAAGTACATTCTTTTAAACTGTTATGTATTTTTATTATAGGTGCCTTTATCTGTAGCTGTAGTGAAAAATCCAGCCTCCCGGCAGGGGATATTGACAATGGCGGCCTATTCTTGCCAGACATGTTTGAAGCTTTGGTTGTGGTAGATAGCATTGGGAATGCCAGACACCTGGCCGTGAATGAAAATGGGGACATTTATGTGAAATTGACAAACGCGAAGCAAGATTCGGGAAATGTAGCTATCCGGGATATAAATAAAGACGGTAAGGGAGATAATATCGCCTATTTTGGGGATTACCCGGCAGAGGAGGGTTATGGCCCAACAAGTATGAGGCTTTACAATGGATACATTTTTTATAGTACTAAAGACGCTGTTTACAGACAGAAGTTGACACCTGGCAAATTAGTGCCGGAAAAAGAAAGGGAAGTTGTTCTTAAATATGAAATTTATACTTCACATATAGCTAAGACACTCGCTTTTGATGACGAAGGACACATGTATGTAAATTTTGGATCATTAACTGATAATTGTCAAGAAGAAGATAGGACTCCTCTTAGCCCAGGTCAATATCCGTGCCCAGAATTTGCTAAACATGCCGGCATTTGGAGATTTGATGCCAATAAAATTAATATGACCCAAAAAGACGGGGTTAGATATGCCACTGGACTTAGGGACGGGATAGCTATGGACTGGAACCATGCCACTAATAGTTTGTTTGTATTAGAACATGGTAGGGACGATATGCATAGAATATGGCCGTCCCTTTATTCAGAATGGGAAAGTGCAATGTTGCCAGCTGAAGAATTTCTTGAAATCAAAGAAGGTGCCAATGGGGGCTGGCCTTATTACTATTATGATCAGATACAAAATAAAAGGATTGTATCTCCTGAATATAGAGATGTAGATTTAGAGTTAAAAGTAAGCGACCTAGTAGATCCTATTATCGGTTTTTCCGGACATTGGGCGCCAAATGATCTTTTCTTTTATACGGGTAATCAATTTCCGGACCGATATAAAAATGGGGCGTTTATTGCTTTTCATGGTGGTGGTCGTCGAGCTCCCTATCCTACAGGAGGTTTTGTTGTATGTTTTGTGCCATATATAAATGGAGAATTTTCAAAATCCTTTGAAATTTTTGCTGATGGGTTTATTGGAGAATCGTATAACGATGGCATGGGGCCTGCAGCGTATAGGCCGATGGGTCTAGCCATGGGGCCTGATGGTTCATTGTATGTTAGTGATAGCCGAAAAGGGAAAATCTGGAGGATCATGTACAAAGGTGATAAAGGTGATTTCGGTGAAGGTCAGTTAAGCAAGATGGAAGAGCGTAAAGCATTGGCACATATCAGGGATCCCCATGAAATCGATGACAACCTTTCCTATCGCTTTGCAGATGAGGGCCAGAAAATATTTAATACTTACTGTATTTCATGTCACCAGGCAGATGGCAAGGGAGACGGGAACCGTTATCCGCCATTAGTGGAATCGGACTGGGTAACTGGAGATAAAAAAAGATTGATAAAAGTGATTTTGGAAGGACTTGAAGGGCCTATATCCGTAAATGGAAAGTCTTTCAATGATATGATGCCTAAAATGGATTTTTTGAGTGATGAAGATATTGCCAAGGTGTTAACTTACATACGGATGAATTTTAACGAAAATGCAGGCGCAGTGCAGGAAAAAGAGGTAGCCCGATTAAGGGATAGGTTACTGGATGGACAGGATAAGAAATAGAATAACCTATTGACCAAAACGATATTTTGTCCTGGAGCCAGGACGGTAGGTCCAAAAGAAATGGCAACAGGAGAACATTCCAACAAAGAGTAATCATTAAACCGTTTATGCAGTACTAAATTAACAATATAATATAAATCCATGGGAACATCAAGTAACGAATCAAATGCTGTAAATCGTAAACTATTATTTTATGCAGGTTGTTTTGCAGTAATTACAAATGCCTTCTCTTTTAGTATAAGGGCTGGTATTTTACCACAATTAGGAGAGGAATTAAGTCTAACTGGAGAACAATTGGGATATATAAATTCTATGTGGTTCCTAGGTTTTCCTATTTCCATGGTTATTGGTGGATTAATCTATAACACAATTGGAGGAAAACTGATTATGCAATTTGCTTTTTTAGCGCACGCCATTGGAATTATTATGACCATATATTCTGGAAGTTATGCTGGGTTATTAATATCTACCTTATTGATTGGTTTCGGGAATGGTTGTACCGAAGCAGCTATCAACCCATTTGTAGCAGATGCATATGAAGGAAACATTATAATTAAAATGATGAACCGTTTACATATGTGGTTTCCGGGAGGAATTGTAATTGGAGCCTTAATTTCTAAATTTATGACCGATGGTGGGTTGAGTTGGGAAACTCAAATATGGGTGATTATGATTCCTACGCTTATCTATGGTTATTTATTCTATGGAAGGACTTGGCCCAAAGCGAAAACTCAGGATGCAACTTCATTGTCCAGTAATTTTAAAGCAATGCTATCTCCATTATTTATTTTTATGTTGGTATGTATGGCATTAACAGCAATTTCAGAATTTGGGCCACAACAATGGGTTGGATTGATCCTGGCCAAAAGCGGTGCGGAACCTATGTTGATATTAGCTCTAGTAACGGGATTGATGGCAGTGGCTAGATTCTTTGGTGGAGATGTTGTTAAAAAGTTCGATCAAACGGGCGTCTTTTTAGGATCTGCCGTTTTGACACTTATCGGTATATTTTTATTCAGTACCCAAACAGGAGGTATGGCCTATGTTGCGGCTATCATATATGCTTTGGGAATTGCTTATTTCTGGCCGAACATGCTCGGATTTATAGCTGATAAAGTTCCGAATAGCGGTGCTATTGGTTTGTCGATTATTGGTGCGGTTGGAATGGTATCTGGTTCAATATTTCAACCAATTATTGGGGGATGGATTGACTCTGATAAGGCGGCAGCCGCAGCAATAGGATTGACCGGAGACGAATTAAATTTAGTTGCCGGCCAGGCCACATTACAAACTATGACCGTATTCCCTGCCATATTAATTGTATTGTTTGTAATTCTTTTTGTTTGGGTTAAAAAAATTAAACAAAGGCAGTCGCAAGTTGTTTATCAAAAATAAAAAAGCGAGACCAATTGGTAAAAAAGAACTTACTAAATGATATGGGAGGATAGGAAAGGGACGATTTGTCTACCTCGCACCGGGGAACACACCTGAGGCTCTGGGACGCCCAATGATGGTGCGGCTGATTCGTAACTCGGTAAGATGGCTAACAAAGCAAACAGATGACAAGTAAATCGGAGTAATAAATATGTACAATATAGAGAAAAACAGCATACTAATGATACAGATACTAGAAAGTAAGGTAAAGGGTATACAGCAGAAAGGGCATAGTTGTCAAGCTCGTCTTTTGGGTTTTTTCAGTCTCAAAAGGCGCTTGGGCAGCTATATAGGTCTATGTACCTTGTTGACGTTCGCGTGTGTTAGTCGAGGTGCTTCGCAAACTCAAATGGTACAGGCTCCGGGGCCATGGCCCACGACGGCTTGGTCCGCAACCGCCCCCGAAGCGGTAGGCATGGATAGTGCAGCGTTAAAGGAAGCGGAACAAATTTATCCGCGTATTTTTCCTAGTGGCTACAGCCTGCTTGTAATTAGGAACGGGCAACTTGTATCCGAGTCTTACTTCAATGGTCAAACTGCCGAGACTCCCAACCATATTTATTCCGTCACGAAAACGTTTGTCGCGACATTGTTGGGTATTGCCGTGAAGCAGGGATGGATTGACGGTGTAGACCAACGCGTAGCTGATTTGTTGCCCGAATACTCGGTTCATCCAAAGTTTGCAGAATTGACCTTAGAAGACGTGCTGACCCACCGTTCGGGCATTCGAAGCAGTAGGGGCTCTGCAGACATAACTCTAATGCTTGAAGGTGAACCCCAATCACCCCCCGGAACGGCCTTCGAGTATAGCAATATTGCGCCAAGCTTAATTACAGCCATTCTGGATAGGTTGGCCAAAGAAGGTGTGGCTGGGGATAAGTCTGACGTCTCTGGCTTGGCTCAAGAGTATCTATTTGGTCCACTGGGTATTGGTGTCAGTGAATGGAACAAGGGCTCCAACGGGGTTCCCGATGGGGCCAATGGACTCCATATGACTACCAGGGATATGGCACGCCTCGGCTATTTATTGCTGCGGGATGGGCGTTGGGAAGATAAGCAAATACTGCCGATGGGATGGGTAAAAGAGGCCTCGAAATACCGAGTGGAGTTTGATCGACAGAAGGGTTACGGGTATCTAAACTGGGTTCGAAGACAATCGGACATTGTACAGACCGCACAGGGCGATATAGAAGTGCAGGGCTATTTTGCTTATGGACACCGCGGGCAATTTATAGGGGTGTATCCAGAGTTGGATCTTTTGGTCGTGACGATGGCCGATGCAACCGACGCCACTCGGGACACGTATTTTGTACCTGATTTACTGCATGACTTTGTTCGTCGATTTGTTTTTTCAGCGGTCAAACAGTCCAACAATCCGCCAGGGCAGAAGTAACAACCTTTCTCTCTGCAAAACCTTTGCAATCAGATACTGATTCCGCTATGTGACAAAATATTAAACTATTGATGAAATCAAAGTGATACTTAGATTTCGTAAAAACACATTATAATTTAGTAAACTTTAAAACAAAATTTCGTATGAAATCAGAACCATCTTTACCAAAAAAGGGTGTCACGAGGCGCTCAGCCATCTCGTCGATGGCAGGATTAACAGCTGGAGTAGTACTAGCCTCCCCCTTGGCCTGTGCGCCGGCTTCAGAGAAAGCTCAGGAGAAAGCCCCGGAGAAAGCCACAATATTTGCTCTGATGGGCGACCACTATCACAACGCCGATATAGTCCGTACGGCACTGACTCGCGACATCGTTAAGGACATGGGTATATCCGTAAAGATGACCGATGACTACACATCTCTTAACGCTGAGACCCTGCAAGGATACAAGATGCTCATCGTTCATCGAGATGGGCGCATTTTCCCCGAAGGCAATGGACCCATTGGCGGAGGAGACAAAATGGTTTCGTTAGATTTCATCAATAATTTTGGCAAGAACATTAGCGAGGTCGCTGTTGTCAGCGATCCTCCTCTGGAGCCCACATCGGGTGAAATGAAGGCCTGGATGCAACCTCACCAGGGTAAGGCTGTCCGTGATTTCGTTGAGAACGGCGGTTCGGCACTGTTCTTCCACAACGTCACGGACGTAGGGAGTAGCAATACCGATTTTCGTCACGTGCTTGGCGCTGCCTATGCAGGACATCCGCCCATCCGAACCTTCAAGGTTAAGGTAAAAAAATCAGATCATCCAATTATGGAGGGCATTACCGATTTCGTCGTCACTGATGAGCAGCATTACATGGAGTACGACAAGGATCCAGCGTATGTTTTGATGGAGTCCGTGAATGAGGATGGTCTCCGCTATAGTTATAAGGGGAAAGACATGGGTACGACTGCTCCGGCAGTTTGGGCCTATGAATATGGGAAAGGCCGCGTCTGTTACTTGGAACCTGGTCATCTTCTGACAGCGCATTGGAACCCTATGTACCGTAAGTTGAAGCAGAATGCTGTCCGTTGGTTGCTGAGGCAAAGCTGATAGCTTTTCCGAAGGGACTCCGATATTGAGGTAATAACGTTTCTCTCAGGAAAACCTCTGCGATCAAAAGCTGATTCGGCTTTACCAGAAAATAAAACCACTTTAGCGAAACAAAGAGATACTTAGATTTCTAAATAATACACTAATTCGGATATTAGAAAGGCCAATTATAATTTAGTAAACATTAAACCAAACTTTCGTATGAAACCAGTTACATCTTTACCAAAAAGGAATAGGGTAATGAGCCGATTTCTCGTTCTTTTCGCTATGGTCTTTAGTCTAACGACCGTACTATCCGCCCAGATCCAAAATACTTCGGAGGTCTACATGTCTACCGATCGGCCACGTGCTCTGGCAGTGATCGGGGACCGCTATCACTCACCGGTCCACATCCGTAATGGCCTGATGGGCCCGTTGGCACTGGAGAACATCCCGGTGGTCTACATCGAGAACCACGAGGCGCTTACCGCCGAGGTCCTGAAGGACGTTGATTTGCTGATCTTCTTCAAGGACGGCAATATCTGGCCCAACGGCCACGAGCAGGGCTCCTCCCCGGTAAAGTGGATGACCGATGAGCAGCAGAAGGCCATCTTTGATTTCGTGAACAACGGTGGCGGGTTTCTGGCGCTGCACAACTCGCACGGCCTCTATCCTCCGAACGGACCCTTTTACGAGATTTTCGGAGGTGACTATGGTGGCCATCCGGCTCCGGAAGAGTTTATGATCCGGATCGAGAACAAGAACCACCCTATTACGGCGGGCGTTGAGGATTTCAGGACCTACGACGAGCAGCACATGAGCAAGTACTATGGGGACCGCGAGCACCTTCTGATGCGGAACATCTCGGACGCGAACAAGTCCGCCCCTGCCGGCTGGTGGCGGGAGATAGGCAAGGGACGATTTGTCTACCTCGCACCCGGACATACACCAGAAGCACTGGGACATCCAATGATGGTACGGCTGATTCGCAACTCGGTAAGATGGCTCACCAAGCAGACAGATGACAAGTAAAACGTAGTAATTATTAAGTTAACCAATTGTAACATGAACGAAACGACACAAAAATACCTTTTCGTTGGGAGTTATACGGGATTTGAACCGGGACAGCTAGGCTGGGTTGGCTCAAAGCAACCTGGGGTAGGCATCCTCTCCTTTGCGTTTGATAGTTCCAATGGTTCGCTGAATCCCACAGGCAAGGAGACAAAGCAAGATTCACCGACATGGTTGGAGATTCACCCTAATCGAAGGTTTCTTATTGCTACTCACGAACTCTCCCACCATACAGGGGTGCAGGCCGGTGTCGGATTTGTGACTTCGTACAAAATCCTGCCCGATGGCGGGCTAGAGAAGGTATGCACCCAATCAACTGGTGGTCGAGGAAATACGTGCGCAACATTTGACCGGACAGGACGTTTCTTGCTCGTGACAAGGTATTGGGAGGGTGGTATCTCAGTACTACCGTTCGACCCTGATACCGGAATGATTGGCGAGGTTACGGCACAGCCCGATTACAAAGGCTCCGGCCCAGTTCCCCTCCGTCAAACAGTTCCGCATCCACACGGTATCCATGGCGATCCCCGAACAAACTTGGTGTACGCTATGGATTTAGGCACAGATGAGGTTCACCAGCACGTTCTTGATGGAAAGACGGGCAAATTAGCACCACATAGTGATGTGAAGTTAACTACAGGTAGCGGTCCGCGAGGCATCAACTTTCACCCGCATCTAAGAGTTGCTTACGTGAATTGTGAACTTAACGGTACCGCCATCGTTTGTTCCGTTGATGATGAAAAAGGACTTGTGCCAATTCAGACCGTGCACTGTTATCCAGAAGGCTTTAAGGCGCAGGGCAACCCGGAAAACCTCGGCAAGGCTGATTTCTGGGGAGCCGAAGGTTGCTTGTCCGTCGACGGAAAGTACTACTACTACATCTGCCGGGTCCACCAGAGCATAGCAGTGTTTAATGTGGATTCTGACGACGGTAAATTGACTTTTTCGAGCCGATGTGCGTTAGCGACTAACTCCAACGCCAGGAATCTTACCATGGACCCCAGTGGAAGATTTTTGTTTGTGGCTAGCCAGGACGCTGACCGTGTGGAATGTTTCCGTATTAAGCCGGGAACCGGGGCAATTGAGCTTGCGCACACTCAGTTTGCCCCTTGTGCCGCTGATGTAGCCGTGCTTTGACGACGGAGATGATGTAGAGTTTCTAATAAATTACTGTTTCAAGAAATCTAACATGTTTTCCTTTTTCTTGTGCTGCAGAAGAAATTTTATTACTAAAAGCAACCAATTATGAAAAAATTATCAACTTTAGTCAAATTAGACTCCTATCAAATAATACTTATCCTAACAATAATTTCCATCTGGTTATTATCAGGGAGTTCAGTGCCACCTGATATTCAATTTCCAGTGAATGTAGGTGTAAAGCCTGAGAGTATTACTAAAGGCTTTAATGGAAACTACTATGTTACTATAATGAATGGGAATGATGAAGGTGATGGTGAAGTAATAGAAATTTCTAATAATGGTGTAAAAGTATTTGCAAATGGCTTTGATAACCCTAAGGGTATTGTCTATTTAGATAATCATTTATACTTTTCAGATTTAACACGTATTTGGAAAGTAGATGAAGAAGGTAATGCAAGTGTTTTTATTAAGAAAGAGAATTTTCCCAAAGAAGTTTTGTATTTGAATGATGTTGCGGTAGATGCCTACGGGAAAGGCATTTTTGTGGCCGATATGGGTGCGACTAAATACATGCGTGATGGAAATAACCAACTTTGGCCTCTAGACAGTGAAGAGGCAAAATTGGTTCCACAATTAGGACGTATTTATCATGTTGATTTGAACGGTAAGGTATCCATAGCGCAAGACACATCCTCATTAATGTTAAACCCAAATGGCGTTGGAATTGACAATGATGGTAATATTATGGTGGGTGCATTTTTTCTAGGTAATTTTTTGGTAAAACGGGATGGGGAATTAAAACCGTTGAAAGGCCAATTTCGAGGCGCTGATGCAGTTGAACAAGATAGTAAAGGTAATTATTATATCAGCAGTTGGGTAGCAGGTACGGTATGGAAAATCGATGGTGTAACTGAAGAATCAACGGTACTAATTGATGGGTTAAAATCTGCCGCAGACTTTTATTTGGAAGAAGACAAAAGTCGGCTTCTAGTTCCAGATATGCTGGCTGGTAAGGTTTATGCTGTTGATATTGATAACTAAAGATATTTTTACAAATCGTGTCCAGCATTCCCTCCAAACAATTTACAAAGATCATTTAAAAGTCTGTGACAAGGGATAAGGTTGCTATATCCTATCGGACAATAGATTACGCAATCTTTAACCTACCTATTATTGAAATCGGAAAGAAGAAATTAGGGAAAGTCATTTAAAATGATCGCCGTCTATTTTGTTTGCTCAGCATGGGGCACACTTGACGATATTATTAATGTAGATATTCAATGAAGAATTATACAACAGCTACAATAAAGAATACAGATAGTATCTATAAATTATGAAAAACATTAAAAAAATCAACTTTCAGGATCATAGTATGGCTTGGTCGATCTGTCTTTGCTTTTTAATAGGAAACATATTGATAGTGGAGGGCCAGTCATTACCAACCTACAATACGGCAAGAAACGGGGAGATATTTCAAATATTTCAATTCCCCAGAAATCAAATGCCACGAATCGACGGGGACAAAAGGGATTGGGAGCTCGTGCCTGAAAACTACACCTATGGAACAGATCTTTTGAACGATACCGAAGACGGTATGGGCACCGATATCGACCCCAAAGATCTCGACGTAAAAGTAACCATAGGCTGGGTCAAAGACCTTAACCGTATTTATTTTCTTTACGAGACCTACGACGATTTTTGGGATTTTGAACGTTTTAATCCCGAGGGTTATATGAATGATATTTTTGAATTGGTAGTGGACGGAGATCTTTCGGGAGGTCCCTTTATACAAAACCCCGTATATGATCGTGAGCAGATGAAATGGGAGCCACAGACCACTACTTATATTGAAAATCATTTTAACTTCAGTGGTGTACATGCGCAGAACTACCATATATATACTCCACCCGTAAATAATGCATGGGCTTTGGTGTGGGGAAGCCAGTCATGGATTTCCGAGTTTCCGCATGCAAACTATGCCTATAATTATGATTTTAAGCATGGGGAAAGTGGTACTTTGGTGTTGGAAGGTTGGATCACCCCTTATGATTATGCTCCCTATGAAGGGCCGCAAAGAGCTGTGGAATCGGAACTAAAGGAAAACAAGGTCATCGGCCTCTCTTGGTCGATATTGGATTTTGACGGGGGGAAAAGGGAAGGCCATGTCAATCTCGCCCACAATGTCAAAATGGTTAGCAATGCCTCCTATCTTTGTGCATTTCAACTGATGCCGTTGGAAAAAGTATTTTTGGATCCCATTAAGGCAGCATGGACCTTTAAGGTCATTGACGAGGAAATGGGAATAGTAGCCTTTAAGGATGAATCTATAGGTGAGATCGAAAGATGGAAATGGGATTTCGGCAATGGCGACAGCTCAACTGAGCAAAATCCGATTTATAGGTTTAAGGAAAAAAATGTACGCACGGTCATTACCTTGGAGGTGGAAGGGGCCAACGGCCGTTCCAAACGTACCCGATACTGGGAAGTGATGATACGGTAGGCTTATTATGTCGTGGTTTTTCAAGATTCAATATTTCATTGCTACTTAAATATGACGAGCTATTTGAAAATTTGAGACAATGACCATAGTGCTCTAATTACAAATTATGGACAAAGCACCTCTTATTTTATAATACGATTTTAAAAAATGAAAATTCAAACCATTAAAATACTCCTTATCATGAAAAATAAGATTATATCAAGTTCAGCGTCATTAGTATTTTTGATTTTAGTCACGTTACTTTTATTCACAAACTGTCAAGAAGAAAAGGAAAGAACAGACAAGGAAGTTTCTGAAAAGAGTGAGGCCGTAATGGAAAAACCAGATATTTTTTACCAATATTCCATTTGGTATGCCTTTGTAAACAAAATTTTCGAAGGAGATTTGAGCGCAAAGGAATTAAAGACTAAGGGAGATATTGGACTAGGTTCTTATAATTTACTGGACGGGGAACTCATTATGCTCAACGGTATCCTTTATCAGGCCTCTGAGGACGGGAAAGTCCATAAACCTGAAGATAGTAAAAAGATAGTTTATGCCAATGCCGCCTTTTTTAATAAGGATTTTTCTTATGAATTGCCAAAGGTTGAAAGCTATGATGATCTTCGTGCAATTATCAATGATAAATTGCCTACTAAAAACTTTTTTTATGCCTTTAAGATTCATGGAGAGTTTTCAAAAATGAAATGTGGGGGGTTGCACAAACAAAAAGCTCCTTTTGAAAAGGGATTGGACGTCCTAATACCAGAACGGCCCATCTTTGAAAGGGAGAATTTTAAGGGAACTATGGTAGGTTTTTATTGCCCCACATTTATTGGTAATATCAACGTGGCTGGATATCACCTACACTTTGTTTCGGATGATGAGAAGTTTGCCGGGCATGTGATGGAATTTGAAGGTGAAAATCTTACCTTGGAAATAGACGAACTGCACAAATATCAATTCGATTTACCTAATACTGAAGATTTTGAAAATGTAGCTTTTGACAAGGAGTTTCAGTACAAAAAGCAATGATGTGATTATAATCTTAGGGTTGATTGTTTTGAAAATAGTGTAATTAATAAAATTGTTTATCACTTATTAGAACTGTTTTTTGTTTCACTCTTAGAACCCTTCATCTCCTCCTGATAAAATGGAAAGTTTAAAACTTGGGGTTTTTGGGAGATTAAATATTTAAGACGAACAATGTTCTTTTTTGAAAAGCTCATATAATTCAGAATATTAGTTTGGCTTTGCTGTTAAACTAATTGAGACGGAATCATGGAGGGTGCCGCAGATCCAAAGGAAAGAAATACCTTGGAAGCTGCGCTGAAGACCAAAGGAATCCAAAGGGCCCTGGCCAAGGTCATTGTATTCCCTGTGATCATGTTGGCCTGTTTCCTGATACTCATCTTCTATTTTAGGGCCAAGGGAGGATACAGGCCCGTGGTGTTGGAGAAAAGTTGAGATAAGTTCAATCCCAAATATAATGGGTATTTGCTAGCCGATCCCTATTTAAGACATTTTAGAGTTAGTTGTTAAGTTAGTTTTGTACAAGGGGCTCCCAGTTATTGGGGGCCTTTTTTTATTTTCATCAATCTATAATCCCAATTTCCCAAAGTTTAACCGCAACTTTCCACTATCATACTTTCATGGGTGATGTAGGTGTTATTATTGGTGTCCTTAGGTTTGGTATGTTAGTGTGAATTATTTGCGAAAGGGAATCAGGAAAACCGTTCTCCATCTTTTGTATCACACATAATTCCATAAATATATGATTTGGTATTGAGCACATTAACAAATCTTCATTTCATGGTACGAGTTTATTTATTTTTTACAATCTTTATACACCACTAAATTTTAAATAAACCAAATGAGCGTATTTAAAAAATTAATAGGCATTGAATTGGCATTGCTTTTTTTAATTTTTCACCAAGGAGTTTTTTCCCAAATTCCAGTGAAAAGCAGACCCAACGTCATTGTAATTTTGACCGATGACCAGGGCTCCATAGATTTGAATAGTTATGGGGCAACCGACCTGCATACCCCAAATATGGATAGGTTGGCGAAGGAAGGTGTAAGGTTTACCCAATTCTATGCTGGAGCACCGGTATGTTCACCATCACGTGCCGCCCTTATGACCGGGAAGACCAATTTGCGGGCTGGGCTGGAGGGAAATGTCCCTATACCTGAACGTGCACAAAGAAGTGGTGAACATGGATTGCCTACGGAGCAGATCACTATGGCGGAGATGCTTAAGCCCAATGGCTATTATACGGCCCTGATTGGTAAGTGGCACCTGGGACATAGGGAACAGAATTTGCCCAACGGACAGGGGTTCGATTATTTTTTTGGACATCAGCGAGGCTGCATTGATAATTATTCCCATACCTTTTATTGGGACGGGCCCAACAAGCACGACCTGTATAGAAATTCAGAGGAGGTATATTATGATGGCCAGCATTTTTCCGATTTAATGGTGGAAGAGGTCAAACAGGTTATCAACCATACACAGGATAAGCCGTTTTTTATTTATTGGGCGTTTAATGCGCCGCATTATCCCTACCAAGGAACTACAAAGTGGTTGGACTATTACAAGGATCTTCCAACGCCCAGAAAGGAATATGCCGCTTTTGTATCCAACACGGATGAGAAAATTGGGAATGTTCTGGATTATCTGGACGAGATGGGTATAGCGGATAACACCATTGTTATTTTTCAATCAGATCACGGGCATTCCTTGGAGGAAAGGGCATTTTGGGGAGGTGGTAATGCCGGTCCGTATAGGGGAAGTAAATTCAGTTTGTTCGAAGGGGGTATCCGTGTGCCGGCCATAATCCGTTATCCGGGAATTATTCCTGCAAATGAAGTTCGCGATCAGTTGAGTATGGAGATGGATTGGTTTACTACTATCGCGGAATTGACCAAGTCCGAAGTTCCCGATAATTTGGATGGAAAAAGTCTTATGCCCATTATTCTGGATAATAAAAAGGAATCAGGTCATGAGGTAGTGCACTGGCAATTGGGGAGTTATGACGACAAAACGGCCCAATGGGCTGTTCGCAAAGGTTCATGGAAACTTATTGGAAATGTAAAAGAACCTGTTGTTGAAGGGAAGAAAATCGATTTGGAAAAATTATACTTGGTGAATCTGGAAAATGACATTGGTGAAAAGAAAAATTTGGCCAAGTCCGATCCAAAGAAGATGAACGAATTGTTACAGTTACATAATTCCTGGATAAAATCGGTGCGGTCAGAAATGAAGCAGTAGCTAATTTTCTTATTTAATTTTAGCTGGTCTCATAATAGTACAAGTTAATTTATTTTAAAAGGAACAAAGGGAAACCACTGTTCCTTTTTTGTTGTATAACCATAATATTACAGCCAACTGCTACTAGTTGCCATCATTTTAGGTGTTTTCAAAAACAATGATTTCCATCTATTTGTAAAAGACTAAATTTCAAGAATACAAGCGTGAAAATAAATGTACTATAGCAGGGAGGACGGCATGCTTAACTAAAACGGAAGATAATGGACTTTGCTCTGTTTGGGCAGGCGCAATGCTTTAAGAATTTGTCAAGGCCATCAAGTTTAAGGATTCAGTGTACAAAACATCAATTTAGAAGTATATTGGGGCGGAATAGACTAATTAAGTGATTTAAAAATAGTAATAGGTTATGAGTGCAAAATTAGGACTACTGGCTGTTATGGCTTTAAATATTTTAACAATGTCATGCAAGGCAATATCAGCCGATAACAATACTTCGATAGTTAATCCTTTACAAAATAATACTATAAATATTTATTGTGATGAAGATAATAATTTGTACCAATTACTATTGTCCAGCGAATATGAGGTAAAGCGTTATGAAAATATTGATAAAGCTCTAGATGGTACTTTAAATGGTCAGAGACTATTGATTTTCGCTAAAAACTATCCCGATCAAAAGACCGTACTACCCGCGAGTTTCTATAAAAAGGCCAAGGAAAAGAAGCTGAAGGTCTATGTAGAGTTTCCAGACCGTTTGTCGACCGAAGCTACGGGAGAAATAAAATCTACCGAAAAAGAACGATTGGTGGTCACTTCTGACTTTTTTGGAGAGCATCTTAAACCGTTAATGATCTTGGATGCAGGTCTTTATAAATATGTAAATGTGCCTGCAAGGGCCTCCCACCTGAACGGAGCCAAGGTAGCGGGGTTTAAAACAGCCGTTTATGGTCTTGAAAACACCCCAAATTCCCCCATTTTATTTGAAGATGGGGATGTGTTGGTATCGACCACCAAGTTGAGCGATTTCAACAAAAGTCGGTATTCTCCCCATAATGCATGGCGGAACGCTATAGGAGGAATCCTGTCCCACTTGGATATAGATATTAAAGAAAAAGCTATACAATGGGAACCCATAGTACGGCCAACCTTCGATGCTTCGACAGCTATTTCCTTGGATGACTATCGCACCGCGGTAGATCGCGGTGCGGAGTGGTACGATAAGGCCAGGTTTCTCATTCATCCGGAATGGAAAGATCAGTGGCGCAGTATCGATACTTTAAAATTACCTGTCGGCCCTCCAATGGATCTATCACTGCCTTCGGGAGATGGTTTATTGGGTGTTATGGAAGGCCACTACTCCTATATTAACCCCGATGGGAGCCAACAATACCGATATTGGCTCCGTGCCGATTGTGTAGCCGAGACCGCAATGACTTTGGCAACCGCGAACGGGATAAAACAAAATTCTAAATATTTGGAAACCGCCACCAACCTAATGGATTTTGTATTTAATTCGGAAACCTTCAAAACTATCAGTAGTATAGATCCAAAGCAATCTTCCTATGGACTGATAGGATGGGCTGATACGAATAAACATCGATATTATGGTGATGACAATGCCCGTGTGATCCTTGGTTCGGTACTGGCGGCACAGACGATGATGAATCCCAAATGGGACAAGCAGATATTGGAACTGATTCTGGCCAATTTCCGGACCTCTGGCTATAAAGGGTTTCGAAAAGGAGCGTTAAATGGTAAAGATATAGACCAAACCACTTGGCAGGTACTCATGGAAAGGGATCTGGAAAATATTGCCCCACACTACGAGTCATGGATTTGGGCCACCTATCTCTGGTTGTACGATAAGACAGGCTACACACCTTTGTTGGACAAAGCCAAGAGAGCTATTTCCATTACTATGGAAAACTACCCAGCAAATTGGTTATGGACCAATGGGCTCCAACAGGAACGTGCTCGGATGATTCTGCCACTTGCGTGGCTGGTGCGAGCCGAAGATACAAAACAACACAGGGATTGGCTCCATTTAATATGCGATGATCTATTGGAACATCAGGTAGACTCTGGGGCATTTAGGGAAGAATTGGGAATTGGTGATAATGGAAGATACGGTGCGCCAAAGTCCAACGAAAGCTATGGGCATGCTGAAGCTCCCGTAATTCATATTAATGGAGACCCAGTGGCAGATATGCTCTATACCACAAACTTTGCGTTTTTTGCTCTGAACGAAGCTGCACAGGCAACACAGGAACAAAGATATCTGACAGCTATCGACAAACTGGCAGATTTTCTGGTTCGTATTCAAAGCACCTCTACTGGAAGGGCAGATCTGGATGGCTGTTGGTTTCGTGCCTTCGATTTCGAAGATTGGGAATATTATGGTTCCAATGCTGACCATGGCTGGGGTGCTTGGGGAACCCTAACAGGATGGACACAGAGCTTTATCACTACAACTTTGGCACTAAAACTTGAAAATACGAGCTATTGGGAGAAGACTAAGAAATCTACAGTAGGAACCGAAATTGAAGAAGTTTGGCAACAAATGTTGCCGGGAATAGCACATTGATTTAAAGGCCTTGGCGTTTGATGTAAAAAAAGTAAAATTATATACCCCTGAAATCACAAAATTCGAAATTTCGATGATACCGCCTAAGGGAGGCTTACTATATTTGGAGTAAAATCTTATCATTGCAGTTTATGAATATAAAATCTGCCAATACTCAATTATTAAATTTTATGCGATTCAGTTTTATTTTCTTAATGCTCTGTTTTACCAGTGTTTTAAGTGCCCAACAGATAATAGACCTCAAGGATTATGGGGTTAGGGCCAATTCCTTTCAGGATGCAGTACCGGCAATTACCCGAGCTTTGGCCGATGCCGCGAAATATGAATCTGCCGTAGTGCGATTTCCAAAAGGGCGTATCGACCTATGGCCTGCCGAAGCTGCCAAAAGGGAGCTTTATGTTTCTAACGCTACCGAGTCCGACTCTCTGAGCAAGGTTAAAAATGTGGGTATTCTATTGGAGAATATGAGTAACATTACCTTGGAAGGGGATGAAACTATCATCATGAGCCATGGTAAAATGGTACATCTGGCGAATATTAATAGCCGGAATATTACTGTAAAAAATATAGGTTTCGACTACGAGCGGCCTTCTATGTCCGAATTCACAATATTGGAGGTGACAGATGATTTTGCCTTGGTGGAAGTTCATCGAGATTCTCGCTATTCAGTTATCGATCAAAAAGTGGTGTGGTATGGCGAGGGTTGGAAATCAGGGAAATTACATACTATCAAATTTGACCCAGACCAGG
This sequence comes from Arenibacter sp. S6351L, assembly GCF_023016025.1. NCBI lineage: Bacteria > Pseudomonadati > Bacteroidota > Flavobacteriia > Flavobacteriales > Flavobacteriaceae > Arenibacter > Arenibacter sp. S6351L. The sequence goes on from NZ_JALKBB010000011.1 coordinate 88,045, forward strand.
AAGCAATGTATTATTTTAGGAACCCGGCTTTTGAAAATGCCGTTGCTACGGACCTTGGGAATGGCCAAATTCAATTCCGAGGAGATTTCACTAATGTGGGATTAGCAAAGGGTGATGTTTTAACGATGCGGGATACCTACCGCGATTGTTTGGGCGTACTCAATCATTTTTCAGAGAATTTAACCTTTGAGAACATAGGCTTTCATTACATGCATGGTTTGGGGATGGTAAGCCAATTTTCGAAGAACATTTCCGTAAATGGTCTTAGAGCGAAACCTAGGTCCGAAACAGGAAGGATTATTGCCGGTTTTGCCGATTTTCTTCATTTTTCCGGTTGCTATGGTGAAATTTCCATAGAAAACAGTCTTTTTTCAGGATCTCATGACGACCCCGTAAATGTTCATGGGACCCATTTGCGAGTGGTCGGCCACGAAGGGGATAGGATAAAAGTGCGGTTTATGCACCATCAGACTTGGAACTTGATGGCCTTTGAAGCAGGGGATTCCATTGGCTATGTGGACAATGAGAATCTTTTGGTATATGAAAATGTGGTGGTAAAAAAGGTAACAAAACTGTCGAAAAGGGAGCTGGAACTAAAATTGGACCGCCCGGTGCCAAAGGAATTGAAAGAGAAGCATTGTGTGGAAAACCTCACCAAAACCCCTGAATTAGTAGTGAGGAACAATAGATTTGAACATACCAATACACGAGGACTTCTAGTTACAACCCGAAAAAAGGTAGTGATAGAGGGTAATACTTTTTTTAGAACCGGCATGCATGCCATTCTTATTGCCAACGACTGTAATTCGTGGTATGAATCGGGAGCGGTAAAGGACCTTACGATCAGGAATAATAAATTTATTGAATGTGGTTACAATTCCTTTCCCAATACCTATCCCATTGCCATTATGCCGGAGACCCATAGTTTTGTAAAGAATCAATATGTTCATTCCAATATTAGTATTGTAGATAATGAGTTCACGCTTTTTGGTCCCCCATTATTGTTTGCTAGAGCCACGAAGAATATTACTTTTGAACGCAACAAGGTGCTGAAAGGAGACCAGGATATTTTTCCTATTAGTACTCAGCCCATGTTTTTTTTGGAACACTGTGAGGATGTTAGTATTCGGTCGAATGTTATGGATACCAATGGAATGGAAACTATGATCCAGACCAAGGGTATGAAAAGGTCACAAATAAAGTATGATGCCAAAAACAAATTGCAACTTATTACAAAATAGACTTCTGTTTTAAAGCGGAATGTACTTTAAATAACGACAAAGAACCGAAAGAACAAACCCAAGAATTTACAATATATTAAACCAAAATATTCAATAACAATCCCAGTAATGAAGCATACCACTGTAATACTTAGTATTTTATTATTGATCACATCGTGCAGCACCGAAAAAAAGGAATCGCCGCGGGAACCCCTGAAAATATGGTATGATAAACCGGCCTTGGCAACTGTGAAGGACAATCCAAATGGTTGGAAAGACGATGCGGAATGGCTAAAGGCGCTCCCCTTGGGCAACGGATCCTTTGGGGCAATGGTGTTTGGAGATGTTAATTTGGAGCGAATCCAATTGAATGAAGAAAGTATGTGGTCCGGTAGTCCGGATGATAATGATAATCCAGAGGCATTTGCCGCTCAGGCAAAAATTAGAGAGCTATTGTTCAATGGCAATTACAAAGAAGCTACCGAACTTACCAATAGTACCCAGATCTGCAAAGGGGAGGGCTCTGGGCATGGGAATGGGGCCGAAGTTCCTTTTGGATGCTTTCAAACCTTGGGAGACCTTTGGATAGATAATGGACAAAAAGAGCCTTATGAAAACTACCATAGGGAGTTGGATCTTGATGATGCCATAGTACGCATAAGCTATACCCAAAATGGGGTGAATTACAAAAGGGAAATCTTTACCAGCTATCCCGATCAGGTTATGATAGTTCGATTTACAGCGGATAAACCTGGTCAAATTTCCTTCAATGCTACTATGGACCGGCCTGAGAATTTTAAAACTTATTCTGAAGATGAGCAGTTGATCATGTCAGGGGCATTGCCCAACGGTAAGGGACAAGATGGATTGCAATATATGACCCGACTAAAAGGCGCCAATAAAAAAGGTGCTTTGCAATATGTAGGTGATAGACTGGTAGTTGAAAATGCGGATGAAGTCACTCTATATTTATCAGCCTCAACAGATTATGTTTTAGATCCACCAAATTACAAGGGCCGGGATTATATAAATATTACTGAAGCCAATATAAATAAGGCCTTGGCCAAATCTTTTGATCAGCTATTATTAGATCATACCCAGGAATATCAAAACTACTTTAAGCGAGTAAGTTTGGATATTACTCCAGACCCTATAACTTCTATGCCGACAGGTACCAGATTGGAAAGGTACAAGGAGACCAAAAATGACCCTCACCTAGAGGAATTAATGTTTCAGTACGGGCGATACCTTTTGATCTCCTCTTCCAGACCAGGTACGCTACCCGCCAATTTGCAGGGGATTTGGGCCAATAAAATTCAAACTCCATGGAATGGGGACTACCATACCGATATAAATGTACAGATGAACTATTGGTTGGCAGAGACTACTAATTTATCAGAATTGCACATGCCATTGTTCAATTTAATCACCTCCTTGGTGCCTTCGGGCGAAAGGACTGCTGAGGTACAATATCACAACAAGGGTTGGGTGCTTCACCCCATCACCAATGTTTGGGGCTATACCTCTCCTGGGGAAAGCGCCTCTTGGGGGATGCATGCTGGTGGCGGGGCATGGTTAAGTACCCATATTGCAGAGCACTATAATTTTTCAAAGGACAAGGATTTTTTAAAACGGATGTATCCTGTTTTAAAAGGCTCGGTTGAATTCTATATGGACTGGTTGGTAGAAGATCCCAAAACAGGGAAGTTGGTATCCGGACCTGCAGTTTCCCCTGAAAATACCTTTATCGCGCCAGATGGCAGTCGAAGTCAGATCAGCATGGGACCTGCCCATGATCAACAAGTAATCTGGCAACTTTTTACCGATTTTCTTTATTCTTCCAAAGAACTTGAAATAAGCGACTCCTATGTCCAAAAGGTAAGCCAAGCAAGGAATTCCCTTTTAGGACCAAAAATAGGCAGTGATGGCCGTTTAATGGAATGGGCAGAGGAATTTGAGGAAGTAGAACCGGGGCATAGGCACATTTCACACCTATTTGCCCTTCACCCTGGAAATCAAATCAGTAGGATAGAGACTCCCGATCTTGCAGCAGCCGCTGGGAAATCCTTGGATTATAGAATTGCCAATGGTGGGGGAGGTACGGGATGGAGTGCAGCCTGGCTCATTAACCAATACGCGCGTTTGGGCAATGGTGATAAAGCCAAGAGTAGTTTGGAAACCGTCCTCAGCAAAAGTACTGCTGCTAATTTATTTGGACTGCATCCGCCTTTTCAAATGGACGCTAATTTTGGAACCACCGCAGGAGTAGCAGAAATGCTTTTACAAAGTCATTCCGGAGCCATAGAGTTATTACCGGCCTTACCTAAAGCCTGGCCAACGGGCAGTGTAAATGGGCTTAAGGCAAGGGGAGACATAACCGTAGATATGAAATGGGAAAATGGACAACTAATTTATGCCAATATCCTGGCACCTGAGGAACAAGAAATCAAAGTTTCATACGGTACATTGAAAAAAACCATTCAGTTAAAGGAAAAAGAAATTTTCAAGTTTGTAATGGACAATCCCAACTAATTAAGAAAGCTGATGTGAGTTGGTAGCAAAAGGAACAATAGGAAACTATTGTTCCTTTTTTGTTGGATACTAACCTCCAAACCCCTAAGTTATTAATGCCAGGGAGCTCTTTTTTATCATCAATCCTTAAACTGGGTCACATCATCGCTCAGATCAAAAACGGTAGCACCATTCAATTGGCTTTCTAGAATGCTACTTCCTGCCGCACTACGATAACCGCCGCCACAGTGCACCACAATGGGTTTGTTGGAGGGGATTTTGGCTGCTGTTTCCCGCAATTGGTTCAAAGGATGGGTCAATGCACTGTTAAAGATTTTGCCCTCGGCCACCTCGCTCTTGTTGCGAATGTCTACGATGGTATAGTGGTCGGGATTGTTTTTAAAATCCTGAAGATCCAATAGAGGTGTTTTAACCAGGTTCTCTTTGGGAAGGGTCAATACCATTTGCAGTTGCTTTTCATATCCAATTTTTGCCACTCGTTGCAAGACTGTTTCCAAATCCTTTGGAACGTCTATGGCCAAGCTGAATTTTTCCTCTGGTTTTATGATGGCACCCAACCAAGTTTCAAAGGGAGCGTCTTCAGAGGAAGCCTGAATGTTGATGCTTCCTTTTAGGTGTCCTTTTTTAAAAGCGGATTCCTGGCGCACATCCACAATCAATCCTTCTGTGGTGGTTTTCAGTTTAAAAGGTACTTCAGCAATGGCATTGCGAAGCATTGCAGCACCCTGCCTGTTCACGTCCACGTTGTACCCAAAATAAGAAGGAATAAAGGGCTGGCTATCTAGCAACTCGTTTATAAATTGTTCTTGTGTCTGTTTCTTAAATGCCCAATTGTCCCTACGCTCATTCCCCAAGGTGCTGCTGCTGGCATCGGTTTGGCTCTTTCCACATAGCGAACCGGCACCATGGGCAGGGTAAATGATGGCCTCATCGGGCAAATTTTTGAACTTATGCTGTACGGTATGGTACATGGATTCGGCCATTTCTTGGCGTTTGGACTTCATATTGCCGGCTTTTTCACGAAGGTCAGGTCGGCCTACATCGCCAATAAGCAAGGTGTCGCCTGTAAACAATATGGTCTCCTTTCCTTCTCTTGCAACTATGGAAATACTGTCCGGCGAATGGCCGGGGGTGTTGATGGCATTAAGGGTTGTTTTTCCAATTTTAATGGAGTCCCCTTCATCAAAGGGTTTATGCGGATAATCCGCTCCCAATTTTTTACTGTTGTAGATGGTTGCCCCGGTTTCTTGGTGAATTTGCCAATGCGAACTCACAAAGTCGGCATGTGGATGGGTTTCAATGACCGCAATGATCTTGGCCTTATTGGTCTTGGCGAAAGCATAATACTGCATAGGATTGCGCTCTGGATCTATGATTGCCATTTCCCCATCACTGATTAGGGCATAGGAATAATGTGCTAAGGGTTTGTATTCAAACTGTTTAACTTTCATAGTCAATTTTGTTTAAAGGAATAACAATACAATCTGTAAAAAAATATTCGGCTACACGGGCTCTATCAATATAAGTATTGCGTCTAAAGAAAAATGTGTGAGCTAATTTAAGTTGAAGTCAAAATTGAGAGGGAACAGGATTGACTCTTACGCTGCGCTGGCTCTTTGGGCCTTGAGGGTGGCTTTACAAGGAAAGCTCCAGCGCTGTTGCGCTGTCATTTTTTTATGTCGCCTGCTTAAGCAAGTACACTTGCTCAGCATACTCCATAAAAAAAAGCCTTTCATTTCTGAAAGGCTTTCCTAGTAGCGGGAACTGTTCTACATCTTCTGAATGTCTATGATTCGGGTAAAATCGAAAACCTCTAAAATACCTGTAATCCCTAGTGTATTTCATGTATTTGATTTTTTCAGAACCATTAGAATTTTAATTCATTTTGTTAATGTCGGGAAAATATCGGGAAAATTTTTCTATATTGTATTGAATTTGAAAATATGGCAAACATCAAATATTTGGTTAAATCCAAAAAGAATCCTTCGTCCCTTTATGTAAGGTTTTATAATGGTAGAGCATTCGATATCACTTGTAATACTGGATATCTAATTAACCCCAAAAGTTGGTCGATGAAGCAACAGAGAATTACGACAGGGGCAACTACCGCCTTCGATGCTTCAACTATTAATCCTAAATTAATTTCGCTTAAAGAATTTATACTGGTAAGCTTTAATCAGCATTATTCTGATGGTGGAGTATTAAATAAAGATTGGTTAGATGGAGTTGTGTCAAAATTCAATAATAGACCAAGCAATGAAACATCGGACAAGGAAATATATTTTGTTCCTTTTGTTAAGGATTATATAGAAGGTTCCAAAGAAAGAATTAACCCTTCTACAGGTAGAATTATTAGCCCAAGAACAATTCAAAAGTACAATACAACTCTAAGTAGGTTGGAAGAGTTCCAGGAAAAGGAAAAAGTTGTACTTAAAATATGGGACATAGATTTGGCTTTTCATAGAGCTTTTCTTTCTTTCTTGAAAATTGAAGGTCAATACGGAGCAACGACCATTAGTAAGTATATTGATCAAATTAAAAGTTTTTGTAAAGAGGCCAAGACAATTGGCTTAAAGGTTAGTCCAGAATTTGAACATAGAAACTTTACGGCTAGAAGGGAAAAGCCCATTGATGTATATTTAAATGAACTGGAAATAGATCTGATTTTTAAGGCTGATTTTACAAGTAATCCACGGTTGAACAATGTGCGCCAATTGATGTTAATTGGTTTGTGGACTGGCCTACGTATTTCAGATTTACGTAAAATTCATGAGCATAATTTTACCGATAATCAGATTGAGATTGTCGATTCCGTGAAAACTGGAGGAACAATTAGAATTCCCATTCACCCACATATCAAATCGGTTTTGAATGAAAACAATGGAGAATTGCCAAAGGTAATTTCGGACGTGAAGTTTAATTTGTATATGAAAGAGGTCTGCGAAAAGGTTGGGATTAATCAAATGGTCATGGGCAGTAAAATGAACCCAGAAAAGAAGAGGAAAGAAAAAGGATATTACCCGAAATATCAATTAGTCTCATCACATACTAATAGGAGGTCATTTGCAACTAATCTTTACGGAAAACTACCTAATCAGACTATTATGGCTATTACTAACCATAAATCAGAGCAGCAGTTTATTAAATATATTAAAACCACCCAAGAGGAGCATTTTGAAAAGGTAAAAGAGTTATGGAGTACGAACATGGATTAATTGTAGCTAAATCAAATTAGTTTTCAATATGGATAAGAATTTGCAGTTCAGTCAATTGTTTAAAGATCATGCCCCGAAAGGGTCCTATTATATCCACCAAGGAGATTTGATTATGCATCCCTTTTATTTTGTGGAAGAATACCTTAAGAAAGAATATCCAGCTGAGAATCTTAATAAATTTGAAGAAGGAATTAGTTTCTATAATAGATTAAAGGATGTTCAGGCGCAAGCATTCAGGCGATTTGAGTTTGAATATTGCTTAATACCTCAAAATAAAATCATTTATTTAAATGAAGTTGTAAATATTTTGTTGACCATCAGAAATCAGATTACACGAAGTAGTCAAAGCAATTTTTATAATGATGATTATTTGGGTTTGATAAGAATTGTTCTGCAGGACATTTTAAAAGAGATATTTGTTTCATATCACCTTGATTTAAACAACAGTAATCGTACGGTTTTATCCAAGTGGTTCTATCTAAAGGAGTCCATAGTATCTTTTTCATTCACTAGCCACATAGATGAAAAAAGGTTAAAGGATTTATATAAAGAGTATTTGGTGAGGCCTGAGTTTATTGCTTATTCAGATTCCTTTGATACGTTCAAGTGCTTATTCGAAGGTAGACGTATGGAGAATAAAATTAATTGGATAGATCAAAAGTCTTCATTATTTCTGTTTATAAGGCTTCTTAGAAATTATAAGATAATAAGAAATACAAAAAATAAGCACTGGCTTATTACTTCAGAGTTTTTTCTTTTGAAAGGTGAAACATTAGTTCCAGCTGATTTTCTGAACCAGAAAGAAACTCAAAATCAGGAAAAGCGCAAAAACCTAATCGCATTTGTTAATCATTTGGTGGATTAGCACTCTTAGTTGTAAAAAAATTATTTATGGGGTTAATTTAGTTAAACTACGAAGGTAAATTATTAATTTGTATATACTTTAAAATCAGCTATTTGTAATTTAAATAAGTGTATTTTAACTAATTTATTGACGCACACTCTTAGTTTTAAAACAGAGTATCTTGAGGTCTTTACATTTGTTCGTAATTGCGGTCATAATCTTTAAAATTTTAATTATGAATAAAATGATTTTATCTCAGTATTCGGTAGATGAGCTAACCGATAGTATTACAGAAAAGCTCTTAATGAAATATAATGAGCAGAAAAGCTTCCAAACCCCACCAAATTCAAAGAAAGAATTTTTAACTCGAGAAGAAGTGGCCGAAATGTGCAATGTCAAAGCATTAAGTACATTGTGGAACTGGAGCAAGCAAGGAATTTTAGTTCCAATGGCTAAGGCAGGAAGAAAACCACTTTACAGGTATGAAGATGTGATTAATTTTTTAAATGGAAAGAAAGGAGGAAGTTATGCTACAGTCTAAAACCGTAAGCTTCTTTTTAAATTTATATCAGAAAGAGTCTGATATAAATTTGCAGGAAGTGCTTTCAATTATCAAAAAAGGTTCCATTCAAAAGGAATTGATTTTGTCTATTAGAGATCAACAGGCTACAGGTGAGGATTACAGTAGTAGTAAAAGGAAGTTGGCATCATTTACTCCATGCGGTACCTTTAAAAATTCACATAAGGCATCAGATTTATCAGTGTATTCAAAATTAGTGGTTTTGGATATAGACAAACTTGGGGAACGCAAGATTAAACAAGTTAAGAAAAGCGCAATAGAATGTCTTTATTCATACGCTGTATTTATCTCGCCATCAGGCACGGGACTTAAAATCCTTATAAAGGTAGATACTGATAAAGATATGCATGATGTTGCCTTTGAACAGGTCAAAAATCACTATGAATCTTTAATGGGAGTAGAAATTGACCAGAGCGGAAAAGATGTGTCTAGATTATGCTTTGTTTCTTATGACCCAGAGCTTTATTATAATCCAGAGTCCAATGAATTTAAAATAATAGATACTTTTTATGCAGATTACCAATCGGCTATAGCATCCACAAAGGGTAAATTTAAATTTATTGAAGGGGAACGGAACAATTATATTCATTTCTTAGCTTGTAATTGCAATAGGTTAGGTATTCCAAAGACCGTTACAGAGCGTTTTGTGCTTAAAGACTATGGTTATGATAAAACGGAGGTCTTGAATACAATAAAAAGTGCATACATGAATAGTGCCGAGCTTACTAATAAGGAGGAAGGTAAAAAAGCTCAATTGGAGGAATTCCTGAGAAGGAATTTCAATTTCAGATACAATCTGTTCACAAGTTCAATTGAGTATGGGAAATCGGCTGAAAAAAAGTTTGAAGTGCTAAATGACTATAAACTGAATTCCATATTAAGAGAATTAAAAGGTAATGGTGTAAATACTTCGAGGGAAGGTCTATATAATATATTGAATTCTGATTTTACAGCCATATTTCACCCTTTAAAGGATTTTGTGAAGGATTTACCTAAATGGGATGGTAAAACAGATCATATAGGAGAATTAACATCTAGGATATCAACCGATGATGATGTCTTTTTCAAGGATGCTTTTAAACGCTGGTTTGTGGCTATGGTTGCCTGTGGTTTGCATGATGATATTGTTAATCAGACTGCAATAGTATTTTCTGGGGAACAGGGCATTGGAAAATCTACTTTCATTCGAAATTTATTACCCTTGGAATTAAGAAGCTACAGCTATTCTGGGATGATAAACCCAAATTCAAAAGATACCCTTATTCAACTTTCGGAATGTCTCATAATAGATATGGATGAGCTTTCCAATTTAACCAAAAAAGGAAATAACGAGCTTAAAGAGCTAATCACTAAAGCAAGGATTAAGGTTAGAAGACCATATGCCAGAATTGATGAAAACTTACCTAGGAGAGCTTCGTTTGTCGGTTCGGTGAATGATGAGGAATTTTTGACTGATACGACGGGGAATAGAAGATATCTCTGTTTTAGGGTAAGTAAAATAAATTATTATGGGAATATAAATTATAAGGGCTTGTATTCTCAGGCAGTGGCATTGTTTGACCAAGGGTTTAAATACTATTTTGATGGAGAGGAGATTGAGCTATTGAACATGAGAAATGAGAGTTTTAGACAAAGGTCATTTATCGAAGATATAGTAATTGAGAATTTTCAACCTAGCATCAACAATAAGAGAGCCGATCATTATTTAAATTCAGGGGAGTTTTTAGTGTTGCTTAAACAAAAGTTTGGTGTTAACATGGACAATACCAACAATATCCAATTGGGCAAAACTCTTAATAAACTGGGTTTCGAAAAGGTTAAGCGAGAAGGAAGAAGAGTTTATGCAATAGATAAGGGTGGTAAAGCTGTGATGAATTTAAAAATAGCTTCATAATCAGTCAAGCAAATGGGGGTGGGTAGGTTAAGTAGTTTTCTTATAATTAGCTTTTTTACTAGTAAATAGTATTTAATACTAAGAACGAGATAAATGTTGCAGCCATCCACCCTAACCTGCCCCCATCCCCTTTTTTTTCAAAAGGTAAGCTGTGAGTCATTGCAATGTGTGAGGTAAAATATAACGAACTACTTAGTTTTTCAGTCACAACCCTCTTGGGGTGTAATCCAAATAAACTATTTTAGTATTTATAAAAGGGGGGTATAGTCAATAACCATATTCGATTCATAACTCCAATTAAAATTAATAATATTGAGTACGATAGGCTATCATAAATCAACAACAAAAGAACTACTTGCTATTAAAGATCGAGTAAGGAATTTAATAGACCATTGGGGTGAAGATGGAAGGTATAAGGAGGCTGTTATTAAAACTATGATTCAACGTTTTTTACCTGAAAAGTTCAGAATCGGAACTGGGTTCGTTGTACACCAAACTGCTAAAAAAGGTGATCACAAATCTTCAAATCAAATTGATTTAATCATTTATGACACAAGTTATCCGATACTCTTTAAGGAAACAGATTTTGTAATCTTAACTCCAGATTCAGTAGTTGGAATTATTGAAGTTAAAGCAAATGCTACTAATCAAGGACTTGCCAATATCATTAGAAAGGCAAATGAAAATGCGAAATTTATATTTGATGCTAAATCTGACAAGACAAAACCTTTATTTAACGGGATTTTCTCTTACGAATCAACTGTAAACAATGTTCAAACTGTTTCAAGTGCAATATATGTGCCTTGGACTGAATTATGCGGACAAGAAAATCGTCAAAAATTTTGTGTCAACCATATTTCATTGAATCAAAATTGGTTTTATAAATTTTGGGAACACAAATTTAATGAAGAAAACCAACCACATTATATTTATGAAATTAGAGAGTTATCATTCTCTTTTTTTATTTCAAATTTAATGGATTGGATAAGTGGAAGGTCAGTTATGGAGAATAGTAATTTATGGTTTCCTATTGATAAATCATTTCAAATAAGAAAAACATTTTAACATTATGAAATACATTCAACCAAAGGTATTTGAAAAATCATACACTTGCCCTCATTGCGGAACTATCTCACAGCAAAACTGGTGGAAAAGAAAATGGAATGGAAATGACCATATTCAAGCCGAAAGCACACCTTTAAGAGTGGGTATATGTCAACACTGCGGAGAACCTTCTATCTGGGTAATGGATAAAATGTACTACCCAGACTCTGGAAATGCTCCATTCCCTAACCCTGAAATGCCTCAATCAGTGCATAAACTTTATACTGAAGCTGCTGCTGTACATACTAAATCACCAAGAGGGGCTGCTGCCCTATTAAGGTTATCAATTCAAATACTTGCTAAAGAGCTTGGTGAAGAAGGCAAAAATATCAATAAGGATATTGGAAATCTTGTCAAAAAGGGATTGCCTGAAATAGTTCAAAAATCCTTAGACATTGTTCGAGTTACTGGAAATGATGCAGTGCACCCTGGTCAAATTGATACTGATAACCCCGAAACAGTAAATCAGCTTTTCAATCTTGTGAATATAGTGGTAGAATATATGATAGCCTTACCGAAACAAGTAAGTGGGATATATAACAGTTTGCCAGCTGACAAGGTTAACGGTATCAATGACCGAGATAAAAAATAGATGTTGCTAACAAATATTATAACAACATAATTATTGCGTAAGTACAACACTTTGATAGTGCTCAATACATAGACCATTAGATGTAATTTAATTAGAACTCTTTATAATATGTTGATTTTTATTGATTCGAATATTTTCTATAATAATTGGTACTTAGAGAGCGCAAATTTTAAAAGCTTTCTCAATTATGTTGAACGAACAAACACTAAAATATTAATTTCAGAAATTGTCTGTAGAGAGGTCGATAATAGTTTTTTGACTGAAATGGCAAGTTTACAACAGACTTTTAAAATAGCACTAAATCGCTCTAAGTCCTTAATGAATAAATCTTTAAACTTAGATTTAAAGGAGTTGGATACTAGCTATTCTTTGCGACAAATAATACTAAAAAACACTAAAAAAGTAGTTTACCTACCATTTGATAACATTGAAAATTCAATATTGGTTGACAGAGCAATAAAAAGAATAAAACCATTTCAAGATAAAGATAAAGGATTCAGGGATTCTCTTATCTGGTTGTCATTGTTGGAATATCTTCAAAAGCAAAAAGGTAGTGAAAAGGTAATATTCATTAATAATAATGCCTCTGACTTTTTTAATAATGATAAAACTGATTTACATTCTGATTTAAAAAATGACATCGAGGAAGCTCAACTAAAAAATGATTTTAAAGTATTTAAATCTATTAATGATTTTATTGGTGGAAGGGCAGAAGAAATACATCAGAATTTAACTGATGAAGACATTTTAGAAAAGTATATATACCCTTTTGAAGATGAAATTCAGTTTCAGTTAGACCTCTATATAAATGAACAAACGATACAATGGTTCAATCAACTTTTAAGAGATAGCTCTACTAGTTTTAGTACTATTAACTATGTTACAGATTTTAGTCTTGAAATTTTCGAAGGAATTGAGGATCCAGAATTATTGAACTGGTCCTTTTTGGCTAAAGATTTAATATTCATTGAACTATCATTTATATTAAGAATAGTTAACATAGAATTTACAATACCTAGAATCGTTTACGATGATGATAAATTTTTGCTCAAAAAGGAACTTCTGGACATTAAAAGAAGTAAGGATTATGTTACAATTAATACAATTAGAAGAGTATTTGTAAATACATCATTTAATATTAATATCGAAGACGAGGAAGATGTTCAATTTGTTGATTTAAGTATTAACGAATTCACGATCTGAAAACTACACATGACAAAAACTCCTTTAAAGAGTGTTAATCCAGAACTTTAAAGTTGTTTTCAATAATTGTGATTGGTTAATGCGAAAATAGACCATAAAAAAAGACTAATAATTTTTTCTGTAAATTAAAAATATGGAAGTAATCAATTCATTTTTTAGTAACATTAAAGACAAGCTAACAAATCCCTTTTTTGGAACATTAATCCTTGTTTTGCTGTTACATCATTGGGAGCTGATATTTGGGGTTTTTAATTTTGATGATGGTTGGACACTAGATAACAAATTAATATTCATTAAAAATTATATTACAACTAACATAACTTTAAGCTCCTTCCTTTGGGATGCTTTACAGGCATTAATTTACATGTTTTTAGGATATTTAATTGTTGTTCTTACAAGAAGTGTCGTTATGTGGGTTGAGTTTTGGCTTATGCCACTTATTACAGGTAAGATAGTTAATAAAAATGTGGTCAGAAAAGGAGAGTATGATGAGGTGGTAAAGGAACGTGAGCAATACTTCGACCAATACGAAGAACAACGAGAATATGTACGGAGCTTTTCAAAAACTATCGATGAACAAACTGAACAAATAAAGCAAAAGGATAAAAACCTCTTACAACAAAGTGAGCATATCAGCAAAACAGTTAGCAAACTTGATTCTACAGTAAAGGAATTAGAAAAATTACAAGCTGACAATGGAACAAAAAATACTCAAATAAAACAGCTTGAAATTTCTATGGCTCAGCTGCAAACAGAATATGATATACGGTCAGAAAAATTGACACTATTTGAGCATTTATTTTTTGATGAAGAAAATCAAAAGTTTTATTCTTCTATTAACAAATTTCCCCCTGAAGTTACAAACAAAGTTCGTGAACTGAAGAATGAAAATAGATGGAATGCATTTTTAAGTTTAGGAAATTTTTTTCAAAACGGAGGTTCTTTGGGAGGTGAATTATTAACTGAAATGACTAATAGAGGACTAGCTGTTGAAGTAGATAGGCGTCATGGTTTGACTCCTTTAGGTAAAATAATTTATCATTACAAAAATATTTTCGAAGAGGGTTTTGATGAAAATCTTTTGCTTTTACTGGAATGAAATCAACAATGATCTGTTCTACTTTATCGTAGAGCTGAAAAGAAAAAGTATTGTTCGAAACATAGTATAAATTTAATTGCAAATTAAACCTCCTATTAAAATGACACCGCAAGAAATTGGGCTTATTGATAACCGAAATGAAAAATTGTGGAGTGATTTAAATAATACACATTCAATATCAATTGAATTAAATGATTATCCAAATTATGCTAGTGATTCAGAAAATAGTAATTCTCGAATTATCGTTCCAAAATACGATATCGATATAAATGCGTTCACACACGAACTGCTGCATATTTTAATCCGACAAAAGGAACTTTATTTGGGTTCTAGTTTTCGCCATTTGATAATTGGAAGTGAATTGTTATCACAACTTTTATCGGACCAATTACTCGAGCATTTTAGCAATTGCATGGATCATATCAAAATGTTGCCTATTTTTTTAGAATTAGGATTTGACAAGAAAAAATTCATCAAGGATTATGATGTAAATAAATGTACCAAATCCGAGATACAACAACTTAGGCAGAACTTTAAAATAAGAGGTAAATATTATGGAGAAGCAGTAGATTTCTATATTGCGAAATATATAGCTATAAAAGCTGATCCAAAGCAACACATCAATTATACAAAGTCATTGAATGAATTAAAAAATCTAGATTCGAATCTATTCTCAATTTTAGAAAAAGCTGTTGAGGACTGGAAAACAATGCCATTTGAAAAGGAAAATATTTGGGATGATGATTATAATTCAATCTCATTTGAATTATATCAAAGTCTGTCAAACTGGACAGAAGGAAAAACATTTTTATAACCTATAGGTATCGACTAAACCAACTAAGACAAGGCCAAGATTATAACTTGACCACTCGGTAATTATTTAATAAACCAGCCAGAACTGGCATTGCAGTTGAAGATGTTCTTTACCTCCCCTTCCTTTTCCTCTATAATGTAAGCAAATCTAATTTTACCGTCTTTTCCGTAAAACTCAAAGGTTGAATGGCCAATAATACAAAGCCCGCACTTCCCTCTCTGCATAATCGATTCGGTAAACCCTAATTCCTTAGCGTAATCAAATTGACCCTTTAAAAAGTCTAAGAAGCGATACTTGTCTAGATCGTCAAAAAGTTGTTCTTCATTAATCAGAGGTTCTAATATAGAAGCATCAAGTTTTGTACAAGCTTCGATAAAACTATGGACAATCATTTTCGCTGTCTCGCCTTTGCCAGCAACTTGCTTTACTTTTAACTTTATAAGTTCCATAAGCTATAATCAATGGTTTGTGATATCTACAATCTTGAATAATTTTTAAATTGATCCTAGTGACTGGATGTTTATTAGTTCAAGTGTTACTTATTTGGGATTAAAGGATATTTAATGACATTAAGGGATATTTAATCATTATTGGAAATTGGCAACGGCTTTCTGTTTTCCTTCTTTAACCTATCAGAAAAAGACCATTTATTGTTTGGAAATTGATGGGCATTTAAAGGAGGATATACATTGTATTACAATTTGGTTAAATTATGGAATGCAAAACCCCGCAATAAAAAAATGGCATCATTTTAATAATGGGCTCCGTTACACACCAAAACAGTACCCCCTACCTGAATTTAGATCTTTGAGTTTTTTCGGGTACCCCCCCCTTTAAGTTTATAAGATGGATTTAGATTTTAAACAGCTTTGGAGTTTTGATAGAATTATACCAAGTTTATTTACTTCGCTTGAATGTCGGGAAGAAATCGGGAATAAAAAAAGCCATCTTGCTGATTTTCAACTTGATGGCTTCTGATTTAGTAGCGGGAACTGGACTCGAACCAGTGACCTTCGGGTTATGAGCCGCAGAAATACTGGTTTTATATGGTATCATATGTATTTATATAGTTGATAATCAAGAAGTTAAGTTTTAGGTCAAAACAGCAGAAATCATATAAAACCCCAAAATGTTTTAGGTATGTTTTAGGTAGAATGTGGTCATTAGTGTATCTTAGAGGAATATTTTATTAAAAATGGCCTCGATAAAGATAGTGCTTTGGAAACATGATAAAAAGAAGGACGGTACTTTTCCATTGGCCGTTCGAATTACCCAAAATAGAAAGACACGATACATATTTACAGGTCAATATATTTTGGAAAAAGATTGGAACAAAGATTTGGGTAAGGTTAAAAAATCTCACGCCAATTCAGCAAGGCTGAATAATTATCTACTAAAAAAATTGACTGAAGTCGATAGTATCGCTTTAGAAGCGGAAGGGTCAAGGGAGTTCATTTCCAGTAAACAAATCAAGAACAAGGCTAAGCATAAAGGGAGAACGGTTTCGTTTTTTCAATTTGGGTCGCAACGTGTAATAAACAAATTTCAGTCAGGTTCCTTTTCCACCTGTAAAGGGGAACTTTCAATGTTGTTTAACATCCGTGAGTTTTTAAAATGGAACAGATTTGAAGAGCGAGAACAAGTTATCAAAGGAATTAAAGACCGGCGACGAAATCGGGTAGGTCAGTCCAGAAAGTTTGGATATAATTTTTTAGAACATGTAAAAGGCGAATTTGGGAAAGAAGCCTTGCTCTATTTTGAAGACATCACCGAGGCATTTCTAAGCAACTTCAAGGTGTTCTGTATTTCTTATCTAGATCATAAGACCAGAACGGTTACCAATCATCTTATTTATATTCGCACCCTCTTTAACGCAGCCATAAAGGAAGGTATCGTGGAAGCCAAACACTATCCTTTTGCAGGAGAAAAGGAGCGTATACGTATAAAACCAACACAAAAAATCGGTTTGACAAGAGAAGAGATTAAACTCATTGAAAATGTGGAATTGGAGAAAGATACGGCTATGTGGCACACCCGAAATGTTTGGTTGTTCTCTTATTATTTTGCCGGAATTAGGATTTCGGACGTGTTGCAAATGAAATGGTCTGATTTGATGGATGGACGTCTCTATTATACTATGAACAAGAACGAAAAGCCATTGAGCCTTAAAATTCCAGATCAGGTCAAGGGGATATTGGATTTTTATAGACCCTTACGCCAGTCAAATAATGATTTTATTTTCCCCTATCTTAAAAAAGCGAATTCCAATAGCAAGCGGGACGTATTTGTAAAAACGCGTAATGGCACCGCTGTACTTAACAAATACCTAAGGCAGATCGCCGAAAAATGTGGGATTACAAAAAACCTATCCAACCATATTGCCCGCCATTCTTTTGGGAATATCGCAGGGGACGCCATTTCACCCCTAATGTTGCAAAAACTTTATCGCCATAGCGATCTGAAAACGACGATTCTATATCAAGCAAATTTTATTCATAAAGATGCCGATGATGCTTTGGATGCGGTTTTAAATTCTTGATGACTTTAAGAAATTTTGAGTTTTATGTCAAAATAAAATATTTTAGAACTGCACGTTATTCTAAGTATCTAGTGCATGGTTGTATAAGAGTTCGAGTCTTACCGGCTGTACTACAAGGAAAAGCTGAATTATGGAGTCGGTTTTTTTGTTTTGGTAAAACAATGTTAAAACTAATGGAAATTTTTTGGAACAAGATCAATTGTTAAGTTTAAGTAAAAACTACACAGAGTAAGCAAACTAGATATAACTGTGACCTTTTAAAACAACTTCTATTAATTTACTTACTTCGACTTTGTTTGAAATGGTAAATTAAATTTCGGAACTGACTGCCTTTAAAAAAAGTTCACTAGTAATATGGACCAAGTTTTATAAACTCAAAAAAAGTATGAAATTAGTCAGGTTTATTTGGCAGAGGATTAATACTGATTTCTCTGAATAATAAGAATAAAATATGATGCACCTCTTCGCTAATTGATTGCCTAAGTATGGCAAACGCTTTGGTGATATGCGCTTCAACCGATTTAACAGAAACCTGTTTGTACTCGGCAATTTCCAAATTTGTCAGACCATCATGTTTGCTCAACATAAATATTTCCTTACATTTGGGAGGTAGGTTCTGAATTCCCTGCTTTATTAAATTTAGTTTTCGCTCTAAAGCATACTTATCTTCATTTTCAACTAAATTGATTAGTGCATCAATATATTTTTTCTCTAAAGGGACTACTAATTTTTGTTTCCGATATTCATCTATAAATTCGTTATAAACTGATTTATATAGAAAACTTCTAATTTCAAAATCACACTTCAATTGATCTCGTTTCTTCCAGGTACGAATAAAAACGTTTTGTACAATATCTTCAGCAATGTTGTGATCATTGATAAGACTATAGGCATAAATACAGAGTTTGTGATGGAAGTGATCCACAAGGACGGTGTACGCTTTTGAATCCCCTGATTTCAAGGCTTCAATAAATTGTGAGTTATTCAAATAATTGTCAAGCATATCGTAATTTGATAATAATTAGCTTATAATTTAGGTAATTTATAAAAAAATATACCAAAAAAGTTAGGGTTGTGTAAAATTCATACGTATTAATTGTAAATAGTAGAATGAACGAGCAAAAAGCGAAAGCTTTAATAACCAAATTCTTGACCCATCAGGCCTCTCTTGCCGATTTGGATAAACTGGAGATTTGGCTGAAAGATGCAGGGAATGAACAATTGTTCAATTCCTATGTTGAAACAAATTTTGCAATTGAACACGAAATGAAACAATTCGACGCCAATAAATTAAAAAGTAAGTTGCAAGATTTAATGTTGGAAGAGAAGAGGACCGTAAAATTCAAAAAAACGCGTCAAATCATAAGTTATGCCGCTGCCGCGGTTGTAACAGGTTTATTGGTCACAGGATATTTCCTTAAGGACAATATCTTCACTAAGACTGTTGAAACACAACCAAGAATAATTAGCAATAATATTAATATCGGTTCCGATAAGGCAACCTTGACCTTGGAAGATGGTTCACAAGTTGAATTGGAAAAGGGGAATACCTTTCAAACACAAAATGTACATAGCAATGGTGAAGAAATTGTGTATTTGGCAAAGGAAAGCACCACTAAAGAAGTGGCGAATAATATTTTAACGATACCGAGGGGGGGGATGTTTCATTTAGTTCTTTCTGATGGATCAGAAATATGGTTGAATTCCGAGTCACAAATTAAGTATCCGGTAAACTTCATAAAAGGACAAACCCGTAAAGTTGAACTGGTATACGGTGAAGGGTACTTCGCTGTTTCTCCAAGCACTGAACACGAAGGCTCAAAATTTATTGTTTTTAATCAATCTCAAGAAATAGAGGTGTTGGGCACCGAATTCAATATTAAGGCCTATAAGGAAGAAACAAAAATATATACCACCTTAGTGGAAGGCAAAGTTGCAATTAGTACGGGATCTACAATAAATATGCTGAAACCTTCTCAACAAGCAAGCCTGAACCTTAATGATGACAGCTTAGCTATAGCTACCGTCAATGTTTACAACGAGATATCCTGGAAAGAGGGTGTTTTTAGTTTTCGTAGAAAACCTCTAGTGGAGATTATGAAGGTGTTATCGCGCTGGTATGATATCGATGTTAATTTTGAGAGTCCTGAACTTGAAAACGCACTATTTAATGGTGCGTTGGGTAAGGATCAAAATATTGAAGATATTTTAAATACCATAAAAAACTTCGGAGTCATTAAGGATTATGAAATTATTAATAAAACTATACTATTAAAATAAAATAAAATAAAAAAAGGGAGCGAAGGAGAACATTTAGCGGTGCATCAACTTCGTCCCTTTAGACTGTATTACTTAAACAAATGTTCAACCAATACCATGTAAATTTATGAAAATTAAATTAATTAAGTCGCAGTCATTCGTGCGAATGCGGGTGCCATTTTTGATTATGAAAGCCTTTATCTTCTTATTGTGCACAACCGTTTTTGGAATTACTACAGAAAAATCATTTTCTCAAGAAAAAATATCCATTGATGTTGACAAGGTAGTTTCTGTAGATGAGGTCTTTGATATTATTCAGGACCAAACAAAGTATCGTTTTTTATATCCTGCCGATTTGTTTTCAAACGCCCCTAAGGTACGATTAAAAAAAGGAGAGATTGGGGTAGATGACCTCTTAAAACAAAGTTTATCCCATAGCGCAGTTGAATTTGAACTGTCACAAAAAAATCGAATAGTTATCCGTGAACGGGACTCGTATGATAAACCTTCCGAGTTGATCGAGCAACAGCAATTCCAAGTCTCGGGTATGGTGATCGACGAAGAGGGCGGGCCTTTACCAGGAGCTAGCGTTGTTGAAATGGGGACCCTAAATGGTACCCAAACCGATTTTGATGGTAATTTTACGCTTGACCTCACCAATGAGAATGCTGTTTTAAAGATATCATACATTGGTTTTGCACCCAAAGAAGTTGGGGTGAAGGGGCAAGCGAGTATAACAGTGACCTTGGCTGTTGATGCTGCTGGTCTGGAAGAGGTTGTTGTTGTTGGTTACGGAACCCAGAAAAGACGGGATTTAACCGGGGCGGTATCCTCTATCAGTACCCAGGATATCGTTAGGGCAAATCCGGTACAAGCCGCTGCTGCATTGCAAGGGCAGGTAACCGGTGTAAATATCAATAAAGTAAAAGGTAGACCGGGAGATGGTTTTACCATAGATATCCGAGGGCTCAGTAGTTTTGGAGATAGTGAGTCGAGTGCACCCCTAGTTGTAATTGATGGGGTTGTAGGAGGTGATATAAATACAATGAACCCCAATGATATTGCGGCCATGGATGTATTGAAGGATGCCTCATCTACGGCTATTTATGGTTCACGTGGTGCCAATGGGGTTATTATTATCACTACCAAAAAAGGGGTTTCCGGTAAGCCGAAGGTGACCTATAAAAATTATACAGGTGTAAAAGTACCAACACACCTCCCGGATATGATGACCGCGCAAGAGTTCTATAATAAGAATTATGTATTGCGTCCTCAGGAAACTGGAAAGACTCCCCGTAATATAACCGACAGTGAATTGGCCAATGTCCAAAATGGAACAACAGTCGATTGGCTAGACTTGGTAACAGGTGCTGCATTGCAAAGTACCCATGATATTTCACTCACTGGCGGTTCTGACAAAACCACCTACGATTTTTCAGCAGGATATTTGAACGAAGAGGGAAATACATTGGAAACTGGTTTCAAGAGATATACCATCAAAGGAGGAATTCAAAGTATTTTAAATGATAAATTAAAAGTAGGTATGTCAACTTACTATAGCTATAGTAAGCAAAATCTGGCAGGGACTGAGGCACTGCGGTCCGCTTATAGAGCGAGACCAACAGGAACAGTATATTATGATGATTTGTTGCCTCAAGATCAGGCTCAGGACAAAGATTGGAATGGGTATGCGGTTTTTATGGGAATTAATGACAATCAAGTTATTCACCCATTGGTAGAGATAAATCCTGAAAATTTTGTTCTGGAAACACGTCGTTCATCTTTATTGGCGAACGCCTATGTGGATTTTACTCTGGTAAAAGGGTTGTCGTTCAGGTCTTCGCTTTCGGCTGCGGTATCTAACCAAAAAGCGGGTGATTATAGGGGTACCTATACCAAGACCCAAAAAACCACGCTCTTACCCAAAGCCAATCTACAGACGACCGATGTGTCTTCCTATACCTTGGACAATACGATTACGTATAAGCTAGATTCGGGTTCTCACGATTTGACCATAACGGGCCTGTACAGTATTTTTCATGAAAGAGAACAATATTCCCGTATAGATGTGAAAGATCTACCTTTTAGGTCCTTGTGGTACTCCTTAGGAGATGGTGAGGTTACTAGAAACGAATCATTTTTATCCGAGCAAGCCTTGATTTCTTATATGGGCCGGTTAAATTATAGTTTTAAGAATAAATATTTGTTGACTGTAACCGGCAGGACCGATGGCGCATCTGTATTGTCCGAAGGCAACAAATGGCAATTTTTTCCTTCAGTAGCCTTGGCATGGCAGCTGGGTGAGGAGGATTTCATCAAAAATTCAAACTTGTTCTCAAATTTAAAATTAAGGGCTAGTTATGGCGAAGTAGGTAACGCTACCTCCATTAGTCCTTACGATACCCAGTCTACAGTGACCCAAACTCAGTATGATTTTGATGGTTCACCGGCCTATGGGTTTGCAATAAATAACCTGGCCAATAAAAATTTGGTATGGGAGCGAAGCAAGGAACTCAATTTAGGTCTTAATATGGGCTTATTTAATAATAGAGTCTCTACTTCGATTGAAGTTTACGATAGGAAAACCGTTGATCTGATCTTGGGGGATAAACTGCCCAATTCAACAGGATTTACGGATGTAGTGGCCAATGTGGGTGAGATTAGAAATTCTGGGGTAGAGGTATTATTGAACACCGTGAATATAGAAAAAAACGATTTTAGGTGGTCTACATCAATTAATTTTACCAAAAATAATAATGAGGTGACCAAATTGGCAGGTGGCCTTACTCAGGATATTGGAAACAATAGATTTGTCGGTGAGTCTGTGCAACCACTATATTACTTTGAGGTTGCAGGGATATGGCAACTTGATGAAGCTGATGAAGCTGCTTCATTTGGATATGATCCAGGTAATGTAAAGTTTGTGGATCAAAATGGGGATGGCAAAATCACGGAAGCTGACGATCGTGTAATTGTGGGATCCGAAACTCCGGATTATATTATGGGTATTCGTAATCAGTTCAATTACAAAAATCTGGATTTTTCCTTCTTTATATATACCAGACAAGGTGTACAATGGAAAAGTAATTACCTCACGGGAACTTTCGGACAAATTAACGAGGATCGATATAATGCAGATGCTAGTCTAAACTTTTGGACCAGCACAAATCCAACCAATGATTATTATGGTCTAAACGGTGCAGGGGGATCAGGTAAGACACCTACCGATTCGTTTAATGTAGTAGACACAGATTTTGTTCGTGTCTCGGATATCACTTTGGGTTACACATTCCCTAGTGATCTTTTAGGTCGCTTAGGTTTAGGCCATTTAAGAATCTATGCACAAGCAACCAATCCATTTTTGTTTACAAAGACCAAAGGATTTAGTCCAGAATACAATTCGGGAGTAAATAGCGATGATGTGCCATTTGCGATGTATGCGCTTGGTTTGAATATAACTTTCTAATCTAGATAGTTAAATAGAAAATTGTTTGATTATTTCACAAAAAAATAAGGATAAAATGAAAATATATAAAAAATGGCAAGTATTGACCACATGTATTTTGGTCTTTTCGGCAGTTGCATGTAGTGATTTTTTGGATGAGGATCCACAATCTCTTCAAACTGCTAATAAATATTATGTAAACGAAGAAGGCTTTGAAGACTTGGTACGAGCAATGTACCCACTATGGCGGGATATAATTCAGGATCGTACCTTAGTGCTGAGAGGCACGGATACGTTCAGCGCAGGTATTTGGGATGACGCTCTTACCAACCAAGGGCAAGGACCGGCAGAGGATGCTTATGACATAGGGTTTGGGGCAGGTTTTGAATCTTTGGAAACTTTATGGAACTTGCTGTACCGAGAAATCAACAGGACCAATACCGTAATAGACCGTGCCGAAGCGGTGGAAGGTATGGATGAGGGATTGAAGGCGATACGGGTAGCCGAAGCTAAGGTTTTGCGTTCGCTGGCACTCTTCTATGCAGTACAGCAATGGGGAGACATTCCAATGCCATTGAACGAGACCACTGTTCCAAACAAAGAAGTGGGCAAAGTAGCAGCCGCTGATGTCTATTCCCAGCTTATCGCCGATTTAACGGCCGCTGAAAATGTATTGCCTAAAGAAGCTACCGATTATGGACGTGTTACTAAGGGAACCGCCCAATTTTTATTGGCCCGGGTATATCTTACACGAGGATGGAATTTCGATAATTCATTAGGGGGTAGTAATACAGATTTTGATATGGCACTGGACTTTGCGGACAAAGTAATTGCAGAATATCCTTTGGCTGTAAACTATACCGATCTTTTCCCACAACGCAATGATAATCCGTTGCTGGAAACCAATAATCCAGGGAGTCAAAATGCTAAAAATGGTGAAATTGTATTTGCCATTCAATTTAATACAAATGATATTACCAATGCAGGTGATGACACCAATGACAATTCGATAGTAGGTAACGATTACCACTCTATATTCGGAGGAGGAGCTGACGAATTGCCTGGTGCAGTTGCACGTTCCAGTGCCTATAACCGACACTTGAATAAATTCAGTACCACCCCCGCGATATACCGTCTTTTCGACCCAGAAATGGATACGCGTTACAATCATAACTTCCTCGGAAAAATATATGCCTTGAAGAATGTCTCAGGATTTAATCCAGCAGATGGTGCCGCCCCAATAGATATTAACCAGGGCGATGTGGTACTTGAGTTCAGACCTTGGAATAGTCCAGCTTTGGATCTGTCCGAAAGAGGATTGGATGTAGGAGGCACATTGCCATACTCCGTTATCAATACCGACGAATATGGTAGAATAGACGCTTCTAAATACCACGACTCCTATAAATCGCCAATGATGTGGAAATTCTGGGAGCCGGGTATTCCTTATGGAGATGGAGGAGGTACATTCGATTTTGCGTTATTCCGTTCAGCTGAAGCCTATTTGATCGCTGCCGAGGCCATAGTTAAAGGAGCAACTGGCGGTAGTCTGGGATCGGCCGATGTTTATTACAACGCAATCGTTGACCGTGCCCTGGGCGTTAACGCAGGGGGGGAACCCTTGCAGGCAGCTGTTCCTGAAGATGTTTCTTCTTTAGCTTCAAAGTCATATAGGGCTACGGCGGCTACTATCGATATTGATATGATATTGGATGAACGTGCAAGGGAATTGATGGGAGAGTATATGAGATGGTATGATTTAAAGCGTACCGGTAAGTTAATTGAAAGAGCTACAAAATACAACCCTTGGACCGCAGCTAGTGGTAGTTTGGATACACACCATTTATTGCGTCCAATTCCCCAACAGGAGATAGATTTAGCTACAAATAATTTGGGTCAGAACCCAGGTTATTAAAAAATAATAGTTTTTGTTGAGTTAGTTTTTTTTGGTATAGTCAGGCCCTATTTGGGCTTGTCTGTACTAAAATTAATGGGTTCACGTATAGAAAGGATTTTAGGTCACATTGCCCAACTTCAATTGTCTCTACACTTATAGATGCACCTATTTAGACAGCAATAATAGAAACGGTCTTTAATTGGCATTAAAAAGTAAACCTAGCAAGGTGTTTTATGTCTTTGCGATAATTTACTTATGACTAATTTAGTCCTATAACCCATCAACTTATGATAATTAGTTCTAATAAATTAAACCCATGGAAAGAAGAAATTTTGTAAAATCAAGTGCCTCCGCCATAGTAGGTATTGCCGGCTTCTCTATAATCCCCTCAACTGTTTTAGGAAAAACTTTTGGCAATATAGCCCCAAGTGACAAAGTAAATTTGGCTTGTTGTGGAATCGGGAATAGAGGTGGTGGAATTACCAAATCTTTGCACGCAACTGGTTTGGCCAATATTGTTGCATTATGTGATGTAGATATGGGTGCTCCGCATACGTTGGAAGTAATGAAAATGTTTCCAAACGTCCCCCATTTTAAAGACTTCAGGGAAATGTTCGATAAAATGGGCGATAAAATTGAAGCGGTGAATGTGGGAACACCAGATTTTTCACATTTTCCGATTACCATGTTAGCTATGTCTTTGGGCATTCATGTATATGTGGAAAAGCCCATGGCAAGGACTTTCAATGAAGTTGAATTGATGATGGGTTGTGCTGAGAGGCATAATGTAGTTACCCAAATGGGAAATCAAGGGCATTCTGGAGAGAATTATTTTCAATTCAAAGCATGGAAGGAAGCTGGCATCATCAAGGATGTAACGGCTATTACCGCACACATGAACGGTCGTAGACGTTGGCATAGTTTTGACCCAAAAATGACTAAATATCCAGCAAAGGAAACCTTACCTACAACATTGGATTGGGATACCTGGCTCAACACTTCCTCACATCACGATTACAACAAAGATTTTGTAAACGGTCAATGGCGCTGTTGGTACGATTTTGGTATGGGCGCTCTTGGCGATTGGGGAGCACATATTATGGATACGGCACATCAGTTTCTTGAGCTTGGTCTACCGTATGAAGTGGATCCCGTTATGCTAGAAGGGTATAATCCATTTTTCTTCCCTATGTCATCTACCCTTGTATTTAAATTTCCGGAAAGGGGCAACATGCCGGCCCTAGATATTACATGGTATGATGGGGTAAATAATCAACCACCAATACCAAAAGGGTATGGTGTTTCTACAACCGATTCTAATATTCCACCACCAAGTGACGGTAAATTGGAGCCTACCAAACTAAAGCCTGGAAAAATAATCTACGGAAAGGATTTGACTTTTAAGGGAGGTTCCCACAGTAGTCCATTATCAATTATTCCAGAAAAAAAGGCGAAGGACATGCAGGGGAGTTTACCTGTTGTTCCCGAAAGCCCTTCAAACCACTTTGAGAACTTTTTGCTTTCCTGCAAGGGCGAAGAAAAATGCCGGTCATCCTTTGATATTGCGGGGCCATTGAGCCAAGTTTTTACCTTAGGTGTTTTAGCGCAAAGATTAAATTCAAAATTGATATTTGACCGTGAAACAAAACAGATTACAAACAATCCCCTTGCCAACATGATGCTAAGAGGAGGACAACCACGCAGGGGTTGGGAGGAATATTATAAACTCTAAAATTATTTCCAGTTACATGTACAACACTATTTTAACGAAATTAATTACTAGTTTTCTAATTCTGGTCGTCTCGACCGGTGTCTTGGCCCAAGAGTATACTATAACAGACTTCGGAGCCAGGAATGATGGGAAAACATTGGCATCATCCGCAATTCAATCTGCCATAGATGCTGCCCATAAAAAAGGCGGCGGAAAGGTAGTTGTTCCCAAAGGGGTTTTCCTTACGGGCAGTATCATCCTTAAAACAGGAGTTGAACTACACCTGAAAAAGGAAGCCATACTTCTGGGAAGTACGGATCCATATGATTATAAGGGAATAAACCGATGGAAATCACTGGTTTTGGCAGATGGCCAGAATCATATTGCAATTACCGGTGAAGGCACTATTGATGGTCAGGGCCAAGAGCTGGCGTTAAAAGTAGATAGTCTTTTTCATGTCGGGAAACTCGATAGTACCCATTATAACATCCGTAGGAAAAGGCCAAGTGAGGTTATGCGCCCGCAGCTTATTGAAGTAGTGAACAGCGAGCATATAACTATATCTGGGATAACATTGAAGAATGCAGCTTGTTGGGTACAGACGTATGATAAGTGTACAGACCTTATTATCGATAAGATTCGGGTGGATAGCGATGCCTATTGGAACAATGATGGCATGGATATAAGTGACTGTAAAAATGTTCGCATAACTAACTGTTATGTAAACGCGGCCGATGACGGAATTTGTCTTAAATCGCATTCGAAAGGTTTCCTGAACGATAATATTTATATCGCAAATTGTACCATTCGATCCAGTGCCAGTGCTATAAAATTTGGTACTGCATCTGTTGGTGGATTCAGGAATATTAAAATAGAGAACATAACGATTTTTGATACCTTTCGATCCGCTCTGGCCTTCGAGGCGGTTGATGGGGGTACCATAGAAAATGTAGCTGTTACCAATGTATCTGCAACCACTACAGGGAATGCCCTCTTTATTAAGTTAGGAAATAGAAATGTAGATCGTAAAGTAGGTGCCATCAAAAATATAAGGATTAAAAATTTAAACGTTCATATTCCATTTTCCAAACCAGATCTTAAATATAATATTAGAGGTCCGGAATCCCCGTTTTTTCACAACGTTTTTCCTGCCTCAATTTCCGGATTGCCAGGACATGATGTGGAAAATATTATGTTGGAAAACATCTCCATCTCCTATCCTGGACGTGGAAATAAAGGTTATGCCCACTTACCGGTTTGGCGTCTTAACACTATACCCGAAAAAGCTTCTTCGTACCCGGAATTCTCTATGTTCGGAGAACTTCCCTCGTGGGGACTCTATATAAGACACGTAACAGGTTTGGAAATGAAGAATGTGAGGTTAAGTGTCCGAGAACTAGATTTTAGGCCAGCTTATGTCTTTGATGATGTGAAAGGCCTAAATATAGAAGGTGGGAGCATCACCTCGCTATCAAATAATGAACAATTTATTATTAAGGACGTTAAGGGTTTAAAGATAAGCGAACTTTCTGTAGATGGTTTTGAATTAGAAAAAGTGATTTCCTATGGTACAAATTCGGACATAATAGGGGTTCAATTTCAAAAGTAACAACGTCTATGGTATTCAAAATAAACCAGAGGGTATTCAAATTGAAAATGAATGATGTGCCCAAGAAGAAATAGAAATTTTTTATCTTATGAAAATCAAAAATAGCACCGCTTATTTATTCATGGGAATATTGATTTTGTTGGGTTGTTCCGAAAGCAAGGACCCCATTAACCCCCCTAACATTGTTTATATTTTAGCCGATGACTTGGGGTATGGAGATGTATCCATTTATAACCCGGATTCTAAAATAAAGACTCCCAATATTGATAAATTGGCCTCAGAGGGAATGCGGTTTACGGATGCACATTCACCTTCTTCGGTTTGTACGCCAACCAGATATGGAATTTTAACGGGAAGATATTGTTGGCGGACCAAATTACCAACAGGAGTGTTGCGTGGTTATGGACAAGCCCTTATAGAGAAAGATAGAACTACCATAGCCTCCTTATTACAGGAGCATAAATATACTACCGGTGTAATCGGAAAGTGGCACCTTGGCCTAGACTGGGTCTTAAAAGAGGAATATAAAGATTCCATAAACAGCGCGTCTGTTCAAAAAAGCGAATTAGGCCTTATTACCCAAATGAACGGAGATTGGGTGGATTTCACAAAAAAACCGACAGATGGACCATTGAACCATGGGTTCGACTATAGTTATATTTTGCCCGCCTCCCTGGATATGGAACCCTATTGCTATATGGAAAATGATGTATTAACGGAATTGCCTAACGAACATACACCTGGTAACGATCTTGATACCGGGTCTTATGCCACAGAGGCATTTTGGCGGCCGGGGCGTATCACTAAAAGCTTTGATTTCTATGACGTATTACCTAAGTTCATTGATAAGGCCAAAGAGTTCGTCCAATCGAATTCAAAGAATAAAAAACCATTTTTTTTGTATTTGCCTTTGGCAGCCCCTCATTCACCTTGGGTGCCCAAAAAAGATTATGATGGTACTTCAGGAGCAGGTCAATATGGGGATTTTGTACAAATGGTGGATGCCCAGATAGGAAGTTTCCTGAAAAGTCTGGATGAAAGTAAAATTTCGGAAAATACAATTGTGATTTTTGCCAGTGATAATGGCCCTTTTTGGAAGCCCGATTTTATAAAACGATTTGATCATAAGGCCGCTGACATTTATCGAGGTATGAAAGCGGATATTTATGAAGGGGGTCACAGAATTCCATTTATAGTACGTTGGCCAGGGAAGGTTAAAGCGGGGTCTGTGAGTGATTTTAAAACCACATTGACGAATTTGATGGCTACTTGCGGTGATATCGTTGGTATACAGTTAAACGATAGAACCGGGGAGGATAGTCAGAGTATCTATCCCATTTTATTGGATGAAAATAAAAGTAACACTGAAGCAATGCCAATTGTACATCATTCATCCAAGGGGTTCTTTGCTGTCCGAAAAGGAGACTGGAAACTCATTGAAAAAAGAGGTTCCGGTGGATTTTCTATACCAGTTGTAATAGAACCAAATGTGGGCGATCCAATGGGGCAGCTGTACAACATAGGAGAGGATCCTTCTGAAACCAACAACTTATATAATGAAAAACCTGAACTGGTAAAAGAACTATTGGATGAATTGGAAAATATTCGAAATCATTGAAAGAGAAGTGATGTGGAATAATATGATGTTCATAGTTGGGTAAGTTTGAAATTGAAGACAAAAAAAGCAAAAAAAAATGGGCTTTTATCAAAATCGCCCAACAAGTATAGAAAGGACCCAAAATGGAGGTTATTACTGGGATATTAAGATTAGGAAAAAGCTATGATTATAAATAATAGAATTAGAATTGTATTTTATTTAGGAATACTGGTATTAGCAGTTTCACTTAGTTCCTGCTCTGCAGAAAAACCTAAGGATAAGCGCCCTAACATTGTACTGATTATGTCAGATGATATGGGGTATTCAGATATTGGCTGTTATGGAAGTGAAATTAACACCCCTAACTTGGATTTTTTGGCATCCAAGGGGATTCGTTTCACCAATTTCTATAATGAGGCTAAATGCTGCCCAACAAGGGCATCCCTATTAACGGGTGTTTATCATCATGAAGCCGGCATGGGACGTATGGTATCCGATCCGGAAAAGGAAATAAAACCTGGACCCTATCAAGGTTTTTTAAACGACCAAACCATAACCCTTGCAGAAGGCCTAAAAAGGGCTGGGTATGCTACTTATATGTCAGGTAAATGGCATGTAGGGGAACGTAAGGAACATTGGCCAACCAAAAGAGGCTTTGATCAATATTTTGGTTTGATAAGTGGTGCAAGCAGCTACTATGAGTTATTGGATCAAAAAGAAAGAAAGCGAATCATGGCATATAATGGAGAATCATGGAATCCTCCGTCCGAAGGTTTTTACATGACCGATGCTTTTACGGACAAGGCTACATCGTTTATTTCCGACCATGAAACAAATGATCCGGATAAACCCTTTTTCTTATATCTAGCCTACAACGCTCCACATTGGCCGTTGCATGCTTTACCCGATGATATTGCTAAATATGAAGGTAAGTATAATATTGGCTGGGATGAGCTACGAAAAAACAGATATGCAAAACAACTGGAGTTGGGCATTGTGGATAGTAGCTCCCCATTATCTTCACGTACTTCGACCATACCATCTTGGGAGTCCGTTGAGAATAAAGAAGATTGGGCTTTGCGAATGCAGGTATATGCAGCAATGGTAGATCGAATGGATCAAGGCATCGGCAAAGTAATAAAGCAGTTGGAACAGGCTGGGGAATTGGATAATACCCTTATTGTCTTTGTTTCGGATAATGGAGGTTGTGCCGAAAGTGTCGAAGGCCGAAATCTGGATATTAGCGGAAGTGTCATTGGAGAAAAGGGTTCGTACAAGGCCTATAGGGAACCATGGGCCAATGCCTCAAATACACCATACAGATATTATAAAAACTGGATGCATGAAGGAGGAATTTCCTCTCCTTGCATTGTTTATTGGCCGAAGGAAATAAAAGAATCCAGAATAGAATCAAAACAGTTCGGTCACATATTGGATATTATGCCCACCTTTTTGGAAGTGGCAGGGGTAGATTATAGCGAGGTTTCCAATGGAGAACCGTTGATTCCCCTTAAAGGAAAGAGTATTTTACCTATTCTTAATAATCAATTGATAACCAGGGATAAGCCTTTTTATTGGGAATTTGCTGGGGCAAAAGCAATGAGATCGGGAGATATGAAATTGGTAAAGGGAAGTACTACCGATTGGGAACTGTACAATTTGAAATATGACCCCACTGAATTAACCGATTTAAGTGCGAAAAAACCTGAGATAGTCGAAGCCATGAAAAAATCCTATCAGGAATGGGCCATTGAAGTAGGAGTTAAATAAAAATTAATAACAAAGATGATAGTATCCAAAATGAAGATTAGCGATATTTCAAAATCAAAAAGCACATTACTTTTAGTACTGAGTATGTGTTTAGGCTTTCTTTTTTGTACATGTTCTTCTGTAAAAAATGAGACTGCAAGACCAAACGTCTTATTCGTTGCTTTTGATGATTTAAACGATTGGGAAGGTGCTATGTTCGGACATCCACAGAGCATTACCCCCAATATTGATCGCTTGGCAGCAAAAGGGGTGCTATTCAGTAATGCCCATAGTGTGGCCACCATGTGCTGCCCTTCACGAACTTCGGTAATAACCGGATTAAGACCTACTACTACAGGAGTTTACAAAAATACAGATACACCTTTAGATCTTTATAAAAGCAAAAGAACCCTTAATAGACATTTTAAGGAAAACGGATATTTTGTTGCAGGCGCTGGTAAGATTTTGCACAAGTTCCATTATGAGAAATCCGATTGGCACGAATTTGTGGGAAGACATCAAGAAGATGGAGTAGTGGGTAACCGGGAGAATCCAGAAAAGGAAAACATAACCAAACTTAGCGGTAATATTGCCTGGGGCTCTTTTTCCTCGCCGGACTCCTTAACCTTCGATAGCAAAACCGTTGACTGGGTCAAAGACAGAATTAATCGTGACCATGACAAACCGTTCTTTCTGGCCTGTGGCATTTATCGTCCGCATATCCCTTGGTTTGTACCCGAGAAGTACTTTGATCAACACCCCCTGAAGGAGGTAAAATTACCCTTGGTTAAAGAAAAAGATTTGGACGATGTGCCCTTATCAGGAAAAAATATTGCCTATTCAACATCCAATTTTAGTAATGATAACGACCTGCATAATACAGAAGGAAACAGTGAACATGAAGCCATTAAAAAAGCAGATTTATGGCATGAAGCCGTTCAGGCTTATCTGGCCTCGGTAAGTTATGCCGATGCACAATTTGGTCGATTACTTGATGCCCTGGAGTACAGTAAGTACGCTGATAACACCATTATTGTATTATGGAGCGATCATGGATGGCAGCTCGGGGAAAAGGAACATTGGCGTAAGGCCACCTTATGGGAGGAAGTAACCAGGGTTCCACTTATAATTTATGACCCAAAAAATACTGGGAATGACGAATGTAGACAAGCTGTTAGCCTCATAGATATTTATCCCACCTTGATTGAACTGTGCGGCTTACCCCCGATTGATGCTTTGGAGGGTGAAAGCTTGGTTCCCCAATTAATCGATCCCAAAGCTAAAAGAACCAGCCCAGCTATTTCAAGTTTAACGCCAGATTTTCATTCGATAAGGGATGACCGGTTTAGATATACTTCCTACGGAAACGGAGAAGAGGAGTTGTATGACCATGAAACAGATCCTCATGAATGGACAAATATTGCTGACGATAAAAATTACAAAGAATTAAAGGAAAGGCTTAAAACCTATATACCCACCAATGCCCAGAAGCCTACCAAAGGAATCTATAACAAACAAAACCAAGAATAAAAGTGTTATGACACCAAGAAAGACAAGTTACATTTTATTAGTTGGGGTTTTGCTATTATTGAGCTCATGCATGGGGGTAAGCCCTGCTAAGAAAGAAAAACAAAAAAGCCCCAACATCATATTTATTCTGACGGATGATCAGGGGTGGACACAAACTTCGCACCGGGCCGACCCGAATATTCCCGAATCGAAAAGTGACTATTATGAAACACCGAATATGGATTTACTGGCTGAATCAGGGGTGCTGTTTACAGAGGGATATGCACCAAACCCAATCTGTTCGCCATCGCGTAACAGTTTAATGTTTGGTCAGAACGGGGCTAGGCACATTTACAATAAAGATGCTGACTGGTATAAAAAAACAACCAATTGGCTTACTATTCCAAGAGCCATTAAAAAAGCTAATCCCGCTTATAGAACAGCTCATTTTGGCAAGTGGCACATTGCCATGGAACCTAAAGATGCCGGTTTCGACTACAATGATGGAATGACTTCCAATAGTGGTGGTGAAATTTTTGGTGATGGGTTTTTAAATATTAAAGAGTATACAAAGGCCGCGGATAAATATATGAAAGACAATAAGGAAGAAAATCCTTCAAATGCTAAAAGGGCCGGTAAGCCAAGCGGACATTGGGACGATAAGAATGCCAAGGATATTTTCGGAATCACCAAACGTGCTAAAGATTTTATGAAAGAGAGTGTTGCCGAAGGGAAACCTTTTTATGTACAGCTTTCCCACTATGCCGCCCATCTTTCATTGGTATCACAAAAAGAAACCTATGAATATTTTAAGAACAAAAAACCGGGAGAACGACATACAAATCCGGAATTTGGGGCCATGCTGAAAGATTTGGATACCGGTGTGGGAATGATTATGGATTTTGTTAAAGAGATGGAGATCGAAGACAATACCTACATCTTTTTAATGGGCGACAATGGCGGACGTTTATCATTAAATCAAATTGCCGTAATCGATGAAAACAAGGAACTGGTAAATGCTTATTATTCAACGCAACACAACAGAAATCTTCCTTTACGCGATGGAAAACACTCCTTCTACGAAGGTGGTATAAGGGTTCCGTTTATGGCTGTAGGCCCTGGAATTAAAGCAAACAGGGTAAGCAGAACTCCAGTAACTGGTTTAGACTTTTTGCCCACGTTTACTGAGCTGGCTGGGGGAAATGTTGAAATGACAGATGCAATTGATGGTGGAAATATGGTTCCATTACTACTCAATGAGAAAATTGAAAAAGTGGAGCGGAACAGCGAATATCTAATATTTCATCAAGGGTCGCACCGCAAACCACGGAGTGCCATACGGAAAGGCGATTTTAAACTAATTAAATATTGGTCCAAGGAGACAAAATACAAGAACACACCAAAAGTTGAGCTGTTCAATATAAAAGAAGATTTGGGTGAAACCACGAACATAATCGAAAAATATCCGGAAATAGCAAGAGAACTGGAAACAGAACTAAATAAGTTCCTGACCAAAACAAATGCGGAAACCGGAATACGGGATATTGAAGGAGCATACTATCGTTTAATGGACGATTTGGAACTATCATCTGACGACGACGAATGATGGTAAGAAGCTTAGTAATATGGTTTTAAACAGTAGGGAATTGCATAATTCCATACGCCTACATAAAAACAAAATAAGAGTCACATATTATGGGGTTAAGTAGAAGGCAATTTACAGAATCACTAGGGGCATCCTTGATACTTTCACTTTTGCCAGGCATTATTTTTGGCAGCTGTGGAACAAAGTCCGTTCAAAGGGTAGACTCGGTCACCTTATTTCTAATCAATGTAACCAAAGCCCGAAACTTCAGTCATTCGGTCTGGTATAACAGACAACATGTTTTTTTGAAATTTCAATCAGGTAATCACATTGGTTGGGCAGAAGCGTTGGTCAATAAAAACGATCTTGATTTTGATATTGCTTCATGGGGGGCTTTCCTTAAGGAGTTACAAGGTTTGAAAATAGAAGAGGCTATAGGATATGTCCGTAATAAATTTCTTAGGGGTGCCTGGAATGCAAAACAGAGTGAGCCGGCACTTATTGCTCTGTACGATTTGGTGGGCAAGGTGGCCAATAAGCCTACCATCGAATTATGGGGTCTAGAAGGTCGAAATCCTGTTCCTGGTCTCTTCTGTATTTTGGAAAAGGAAGTAGAGCTGGCTTTGAAGCAAGCAGAAATTGCCAAAGAACAAAAATTGGCCAGCCATGTAAAAGTAAAAATGTTCGGTATAGCCTCGGTCGATTTGGCACTGACCACGGCACTTCGGAGTTCTTTTGGTAAAGAGACTTTTTTAATGGCCGATGCCAACAGGGGTTATAAAGCCTGGACGAGTATTGATGAATTGGCCATAATTTTAAAGGGGTTACAAGCAGAAGGATTGGATGCTATGGAAGACCCGGCCGAATTAACATCGGAACAGTGGATAGCCTTACAGTCCAAAGTTGGTGATTTTTCGTTGATACCTGATCGCCCGATGCGGCCTGCCTATAAGGCACTTGATACGTTTGTTCCTCAAATGGGGGATTATTTCAATATTCATCCCGATACCATGGGGACTTTTAAGGAGGCCGTTGAATTGGGCAGGAGAATCATGGCTTCCGACCGCGGTCTAATGATCGGGGATAGCAGCCTAATTGGTCCGGCCTGTACATTTTGGCAACAAT
Source organism: Arenibacter sp. S6351L (assembly GCF_023016025.1). Lineage (NCBI taxonomy): Bacteria > Pseudomonadati > Bacteroidota > Flavobacteriia > Flavobacteriales > Flavobacteriaceae > Arenibacter > Arenibacter sp. S6351L. Next base: position 124,167 of record NZ_JALKBB010000011.1, read on the forward strand.
TAGCCATTGGGCTAGGCGCATCTTGGGTCGAAGCCATTGAAAAACCACAAGAGTCGGAGGTATTTGCCAAATGTGTAAAGCAAATGTCAACAAGAATAAACAACAAAGGGATGAGTGAAATTACAAAGCTGCGCCCTGGTTTCGGAATAGAAATGGATGAAACTAAACTCGGAAAAATGGCCGACAATTTTGTTATTCTGTACTAGCCAAAAGATTAGATTTAAATGCAAACACTTGAAATTTATGATTATAATGAACACTAAGAAAGTGAAAAATCACATGAAAATAATGCTGCTGGCCATCGTTGTAAGTGCAGCGGTTATGCCAGCTATAGCACAGCAAGAGAAAAAGCCGGCAGATATGGTCTATCCCTTGCTGGATGCGGCGAATTCACGCTGGTTTTACTTCTCATCGGCAACCCGGCCCTTTGGAATGGTAAATCTTAGCCCGGATATGGGGGTAGGAGGTGCCTGGGATTCTGGATACCGTTATAACAGGGATACCATAAACTTTTTTAGCCACATTCACGCCTGGCAATTGTCCGGTATTCCGGTACTACCTGTAACCGGAGATTTTAAGGGACATTTGGGAGCCGAAAAATACGGATCACGTTATTCCCACGAAAATGAGGTGGTGAAGGCAGGCTATCATTCCGTAGACCTTGAAACCTACGATATAAAGGCAGAACTAACGGCCACTACACGTGTTGGTTTTCATAGATATACTTATCCCGAAGGAAAAGAGAAGTACCTGTTGCTCGATCTAGGGGCAATGCTGGGACCAAGTGGCACAGAAAAAGGGTATGCCAAACAAGTCGGTAGAAATGAGATTGCTGGCTATGCGCTAATGGAGGCAACGCGAAGAAGGCCTAAAGCGACCTATGTGTATTATTCCATCAAGTTTGATACCCCTTTCGAGGCTATGCGAGCATGGCAAAATGGAAAATTATTGAACAAGACCAAAAAGTTCGAAGGTAGTGACGGAGGGGTCTATGTTAATTTTAAAGGCAATGAAGCTCAGACCGTGCAAATGAAGGTGGCCATATCGTATGTAAGTACAGAGCAAGCTCGACTAAATATGCAAAGTGAACTCCCTCATTGGGATTTTGACAAGGTAGCAGCGGATGCCTTCAATGAATGGAATAGTTGGTTGGGCCGTATCGAAATTGATGGTGGTACCGAAAAACAACAGTCTCGTTTTTATACTGATCTTTGGCACGCTCTGCAAGGCCGACGTATTATCAGCGATTTTAATGGGAAGTATAGTGATATGACCGGAGAATCTCCGCGTGTTGGACAAATACCAGTGGATGCTAGTGGAAAACCGAAATTCAATCATTATAATTCCGATTCCTTTTGGGGTGCTCAATGGACCATTAATACCTTATGGCATTTAGTGTATCCTGAAGTTTCAGAGGGATTTGTGAACTCTATGTTGATGATGTACGATGACGGTGGACTCATTCCACGGGGTCCATCGGGGGGAAATTACACCTACGTAATGACCGGGGCATCGTCTACACCTTTTATTGTTAGTGCATATATGAAAGGTATTAGGGGTTTTGATATAGACAAGGCTTATGAAGGAATGCGTAAAAATGCACTACCCGGTGGTATTATGGGTAGAGCCGGTTATGAACACAACACAGAATTAGGTGGTGGTCTCACCTATTATATCAATAACGGATATGTTCCGTTTCCCAATCCAGATAAGAATAACGCTTTCCATAACGAGGGAGCGGGCCAAACCTTGGAATATGCCTATCAAGATTGGTGTTTGTCACAAATGGCAAAGGCTTTGGGTAAAAATGAAGATGCCACACTTTTCTCCAACAGGGCCAAAAATTATCAAAATGTGTGGGACAATAGTTCTGGCTGGATGAGGCCAAGGGAGTTAGACGGTAGTTGGATGGAGCCATTCAATCCTATTTTGAGCCACTATGGCTTTGTGGAAAGTACAGCCACACAATCTACTTGGTTCGTGCCTCACGATATGCAAGGACTTTTTGATTTGATGGGTGGTAATGAAAAAGCAGCGCTGAAATTAAACCAACAATTTCAGATTAGCAATTCACACGATTTTATTTCGAAATCATTCAAATCAGACAAATTCGTTAGTCGAGCGCTACATAACACCTATCTTAACTACGGCAACCAACCATCCATGCAAGTCGGTTTTATTTTTAACTATGCGGGAAAACCCTGGTTGACACAGTATTGGACCCGTGAAGTAACGGAAAGAATTTACAGCCATTTAGATCCGCAAAATGGATATAACGGTGATGAGGACCAAGGGCTGATGGGATCCCTGTCTGTATTGTTGAAAATGGGATTGTTTGAGATGAGGGGAGGAGCCGCGCTAAGACCCAGTTATGAAATTGGAAGTCCAATTTTCGATAAAATAACAATCAAGCTCAATAAACAGTATTACCCGGGAGGTGAGTTCATAATTGAAACCAAAGATAACTCCTCGCAAAACCGATATATCCAATCCGCAAATTTGAATGGAAATGATTTGGACAAGGCATGGTTTTATCACGATGAATTGATAAAGGGAGGTAAGCTTATTTTAAATATGGGCAAGGAACCCAATAAAAGTTGGGGCAGTGATTCCAACAAACTACCTAAATCTATGTCTACTGAGACCAATTAGGAATTTGAAATTATTGGAACCAATTAATAGTATTGATAAAAAATGGATACAAAAAATTATTTCTTTCTTGCTTTAGGCTTCCTGGCCCTTTGGATCCCTCACGATATGGTGGCTCAAGTAAAAAAAGCAAAATCAACCATCGTGGGCAAATCTGGCAAGGATTTGAAATCTACCAACAGGCCTAACATCCTGTTTATTATGTCCGATGATCATACTTCCCAAGCATGGGGAATTTATGGAGGTATATTAAAAGATTATGTACATGCTCCAAATATAAAGCGTTTAGCGGATGAAGGATGTGTACTGGAAAACTGTTTGGTGTCCAATTCAATTTGTACTCCAAGCCGAGCATCCATTCTTACCGGCCAATATAGTCATGTAAATGGGGTAACGACCTTGGGTTCAGGACTTTTATCCGAACATGATAATGTTGCCAAACACTTACAAAAGGGGGGATATCAAACTTCAGTAATTGGTAAATGGCACCTTAAAAAAGAACCTTCTGGGTTTGATTACTATTGTGTACTGCCTGGTCAGGGTAGGTATTGGGATCCTATATTGAAAACAAAGGAGAACTGGGAAGATTATAAAGATGGGGGGATTCCCCACAAAGGTTTCAGTACCGACGTTATTGCTGATATGGCTATCGACTGGATCGACAAACGGGACAAAACAAAACCATTTATGGCCATGTGCCATTTTAAGGCAACACATGAGCCTTATGACTATCCCGAACGATTTAAGGATTTATATAATGATGTTGAAATTCCAATACCGGTTTCTTTTTATGATCAAGGAGCAGAAACCACTGGAAGATCATTTGATGGGCAATCCATTGATAATTTACTGCAGCGATATTTAAGCGCAACTAATAATCCAGAGGATAGAAAACCTTATATGCATTATCCAGGCTTACCTTTTTCGGTGGATGGATTGAGTTCTGGGCAAGCCAGAATGAAAACCTACCAAAAGTTTATAAAGGATTTTATGCGTTGCGGGGCTGCTATCGACGATAATATTGGAAAGTTACTTGATTATCTTGATAAAATTGGATTGGCCGAAAATACAATAGTGATATACACTGCTGATCAGGGATATTTTTTGGGTGAACATGGATTTTTTGATAAACGTATGATTTACGAGGAATCAATACATATGCCTTTTGTTATCCGTTATCCAAAGGAGATACCGGCGGGGACACGCAATAGTGATATTATTGAAAATGTAGATTTCTCGGCATTGTTTGCTGATTATGCCGGGATTGATTATCCGACCACCATGCAGGGAGCTAGTTTTCGTGAAAACTTAAAGGGGAATACCCCCATAGATTGGCGCAAATATGGCTATTATCGTTATTGGCAACACCAAAAAGTACGCCCCGCCCATTTTGGAATACGGGGTGAACGGTATAAGCTGGCTTTCTTTTATGGTAATGGTCTAAAACAAAACAACTATACCGCAGATGAACAACCTAGTAGTTATTGGGATTTCTTCGATCTGCAAAAAGACCCCGATGAGTTGCATAATGCATATAACGATCCCGAATACCAAGATGTAATCAAGAAAATGAAATCTGAAATTATGCATCAACGAAATTTATTAAAAGATACGGATGCCAATAACCCAGAGATCCATGAAATAATAGCCAATCATTGGAACTGAATATGAAACTACTTATAAAAATATTTATTATAGCATTAATTGCCTTAGTCTCTTGTGAGTCAAACATCCCTAAAGGACCTTATTTTGCAACAGGAATTAAAATTGGGGAGGTTACCCAATCAGAAGCCATTGTTTGGGTTCGTTTAACGGAAACGCCTTCGCGAGTTGGAAATGAGGCTCCTATGCCTACGGCGAAATATAAAGATCCGGAAACGGGGACTTTGATAGCAAGAAAGGGGAGGCCCGATATAACTCCGGTGGTCCAGTTTCCCGACGGATATACAATAAAAACTATTCAAGGGGCAACACAAGGAAGCCATGGTAAAGCTCGCTTAAAATATAAGGTAAAGGAGGAGGAGAATTGGATACAAAGAGAATGGCAAATGGTGAATCCAAAAGCGGCATTTTCCACACAATTTAAATTATCCAATCTTTCCCCCGGAAAGGAATATGAATTGGTGGTGGAAGCCAGTTCGCTAAAAGGAAACAAAGTTAGTGCATCAATGAAGGGCAGCTTTAAAACTGCACCGGCAATAAACGTTATCTCGGATGTGAATTTTATAGTAACTACGGGCACATCCTATTCGGATGTGGACAGTGATACTGGTTATAAAATTTATCCAAGTTCTTTAAAATTGGATCCTGAGTTTTTTGTTCACACCGGAGATATAGTCTATTACGATGATTTAGGGAAAACGGAAGACCTGGCTCTTTGGCACTGGGATAGAATGTATAGTTTCCCCAACAATATTGAATTTCATCGCCAGGTAGCAAGTTATTTTATGAAAGATGACCATGATACCTGGATGAATGACGCTTACCCAGGAATGAAAACCAAATTTATGGGGGAATTTACCTATGAGCAAGGAACACATATTTTTCTCGATGAGGTCCCAATGGGCGATAAAACATACCGGACGTTCCGCTGGGGTAAAGACCTACAAATTTGGTTACCAGAAGGGCGTGACTTTAGAAGTGAAAACTCTATCCCAGATGGTCCGGAAAAAACGATATGGGGAAAAGAACAAATGGATTGGTTCAAAAGAACAGTTAAGGAATCGGATGCTACATTTAAAGTGGTAATTAGCCCTACACCTATTGTTGGTCCCGATCGGGGCAGGAAAAATGACAATCATGCGAATATGGGTTTTCAGTATGCAGGAGATGCCTTAAGGAAATTTATAGGTGAACAAAAGAATATGGTTACCGTTTGTGGTGATCGTCATTGGCAATACATTTCCAAGGATGCTAAAACAGGAGTCCTTGAATTTAGTTGTGGCCCGGGAAGTAATGCACATGCTGGGGGTTGGAAGCAAGGGAATTTGTTACCGGAACATATTTACCTTAATGTCGTAGGTGGATTTTTAGAGGGGACGGTTTCGCACATAAACGGAAAACCTACCTTGGTTTTCCGACATTATGATCCTGACGGTAAAGTTTTAAACGAATATGTTGTTGTTTCACAATAAATAATATCCCAGAGGAGGAGAGCCCTAACAATTTATTATGGCCTCTGGTAAGTTAAAGACAATTATAAATATCACTGATTAACAAAAGGATTGATGAACAACATTTATGCAAATGACAAAAAGAAGGTTTCAAAAGCCATAGTTTTTTTGGAATACCTGATAGTTGGATTTATTATTCTACAGATTATGTATGCGTGTGTTAGGCCACAAAGCACGGTTTTGGTCGTATCCAATGAAAATGAATTTAAAGCTGCAATTCAAAAAATTTCTGCAGGCGATACGCTGATTATTAAGAATGGTGTTTATTTGGATTGGTCAGTCTTGGTCCCAAATAAAGGAACCCCCGATAGTTTAATTACAATTCGGCCACAAAGTGAATTTGGTGTTTCGTTTTCGACTTCGAAGACTGCGGCTAAGCCTATTTTTAAGCTAACGGGAAGTAATTTGATTTTTAAGGGATTTGTTTTTAAAGATATTTCTTTTAGCAAATCGATTGTGGAACTTAATGGTACGCAAAATGTACGGTTCGCAAATTGTCAATTTCTTAATATTACTGGTGAGGGTCGGGAGCGCAGGATGTTTATTTTAAATGGTGCCGCGGATAATAATGAAATTGACCATTGTTTGTTCAAAAACAATGATATGGTTCAAACACTAACACTTAGAGTTGCGCCACACGAAGTTCCAAAAAACACTCATATACATCATAATATTTTCAAAAATTTGAATTTAAATGCAGGAGGTGAAGGCTCAGAAACGCTCCAAATTTCCCAAACAGGTAGTCATAATGATTTTGGGGAAATGAAGTTAAATACTTTAGTAGAAAATAATCATTTTGAAAATATTCGGGGTGACGCTGAAACGGTGAGCAATAAGAGTAATTATAATATTTATCGACATAATACCTTTATCAACACAAATCAATTTGTGCTTCGTGCCGGACATTATTGTAGTGTTGTCAATAATACATTTAGTAATTCAAATGGACCGGCCATTCGGATTTATGGTTCTAAACATAGGATTGAAAATAATATCATCAAAAATCCATCTGGTAATGGAATTACTATGTGTTACGGCATGGGGTCTGGAATCTATGCCAAAACGCTCCGGATTACTACCACGGATTGTGTGGTGAAAAATAACACCATAGAAAACACTGGTGGATATGGCATCTTTTTAGGCGAAGGTAAAGGGACAGATTATTCCAATCATTTAAAAAGGGCACTTTGGAATACAAGTGCAATACAGAATATTCCGGCTTCGGGTAATACCATTTCCTCTAATAGAATAATAAATTCCACAGGAAAACCAATAGAACTTGCCGGAGCTATAAATAATATTATAAAATACAATCGGTATAAGGAATAAAATCAACACTTAAGTAGTGAAAAAAAATATACAAATCAGGAATTGGAATTTATGTCCAAGGATTTTTATGCCTGAGTAAGAATGATTAAAAATTGCAAAACAATGATGACTAGAAGTACCTTCATACAAAAAACCTCGGCCGGCCTTTCAGCTATGATGATTGCTCCGGGCCTGTGGTCCTTTGTTCCCAAAAAAGGAACTAAACGATCTTACAAGTTTAGGGCATACAGACCAGGTCGTTTTTTGGCCCCTGTTACCTGTGTAACACCTGATGATGGTTTTTATGTCCATACGTTTTATGACGTTGTTCCATGGAGCCCTGATCAAAAATTATTAACGGTCACAAAATTACCTTATCAAGGTAAAACTCCCATTTGGGGAGATACGGCCGAAGTTTGCGTTATAGATCTTGAAAATGAGACTATTCAAACCGTTTATGAGACTAAGGCCTGGTCTTTTCAGTTGGGAGCCAATGTTCAATGGGGTACTACATCCAATAGATACCTGTATTGTAATGACCTTATTGATGATAGGCCGGTCTGTGTTCGTATTGATTTGGAATCAGGAGTTGCTAAAGCTTTTTCTGGAGCGAAATACGATATTTCCCCAGATGAGAAATCTGTAATAAGTCCTAATCTTCTAACAATGAACATCCATCAATATGGATATGCCGTTCCAGATCAGGTATTTGGGAAACCAGCTACTTTCACTGAAGCGGATATTAAAACCGAAGGACTGTGGCAAACGGATTTGGATACCAATAAAACGAAATTATTGGTAGGCTTTAACGAGTTCCTTGAAAAGGTTGAAGGACCTGAAGAGGATCTTTCCTATTACAGTAAAAGCATACCCTATCTATTTCATTCCAAATTTAACAGGCAAAACACCCGTATACTACAAGTTTATAGGGGACTGGTCAATAATGAAGGTAGGGATGCATCACTGTTTTCAATGAATGTTGATGGTAGTAACCTAAAACAATGCCTAAGCCGTGAGCATTGGAATCAAAAGGCTCGTTTTGGAGGAGGAGGGAACCATCCAAACTGGCACCCTGATGGCGAACATATTATTATGAACTGTATACCTCGATGGATGGGTCATGAAGATATGTTGTTTTGTCAATTTAAATACGATGGATCGGATTTCAAGGTGCTTTCAGAAATGCATTTAGGAAGTGGACACCCTAGTGTCAATGCCGATTCTAGTTATTTATTGGCAGATACTTATCCCAAACAAAAATGGATCTCTTCTCCAAAAGGTGAGGTTCCTATTCGATTAATAGATCTTAATACAGACGAAGAACAGATGATATGCTCTGTGGCCACCAATGTGGGCAATAATGGCAAAGCCTACAAAAAAGGGGAAACAGGAAGTCATTACAAACTAGACCCCCATCCCGTATGGAACCATAATTATAAAAAGGTTTGTTTTAATGGTGCCCCCGAAGGAGAAAGACAAGTGTTTATTGCTGATCTGGATAACATTATTTAAAATGGATTGGGTAAATGACAAAATTGAAAAGCAATATAAAAACATTATGACGAAAAGCTACTCCCTATTAGCATTAGCATTTTTATTCACCTTAACGGTTTCTTTTGGCCAAAAGCAGGAATACGCTGGATGGGCACTGGCCGAGGTGCAAAATGCAATTGACCATTGTGAGGAAAAGGCGTTGGCAACCTTGGATAATTTGGAAGATTACAAGAAGTCGCCACGCACAATTCACACCGGCGAGAAGCATTGGAACGCAAAACCTACCGGAGGGTGGACCAGTGGATTTTGGGCGGGAATACTTTGGTATGTTTATGAAGGTACCGGAAACGAAGAGGTTAAAACCGCAGCTGAAAAATTTACCGATGAAATAGAAACAATTCTGGCTAGACCTGTTAAAAGCCACGACATGGGTTTTATCTTCAATTGCAGTTACGGAAATGGTTATCGATTGACAAAAAAAGAAGCGTACAAAAAAACGCTTCTTATAGCCGCCGATTCATTATCACATCTATTCAATCCACAGGTGGGAACCATTCTGTCGTGGCCAGCACAGGTCCACAAAAAGGTATTCTACCCACACAATACTATTATCGATAATATGATGAATTTGGAATTGTTATTTGAAGCATCAAAACTAGGGACTAACAATGAATATTATAAAATGGCGGATTCCCATGCCAAGGTAACCGCAAATAACCAAATTCGTCCAAACAACACGGTTTACCACGTTTTGGTCTATGATGATAAAACGGGCAAGGCTATACAGAAAGTTACGCATCAAGGATACTCAGATGAATCGGTTTGGGCAAGAGGGCAGGCCTGGGGTATATACGGCTATACCATGAGTTACAGGGAAACCGGCAATAAAAAATATCTCAAAACCGCCGAAAAATTGGCTGAGGCGTATCTTAAAAGACTTTCGAACGATTTTGTGCCCTTTTGGGATTTTGATGATCCCTCCATACCAAATACAGTGAAGGATGCTTCGGCCGCTAGCATTGTGGCATCGGCATTTTTAGAACTGTCGGATCTGCAAATGAATTCGCGGGCAAAGATATTTTACAGGACAGAGGCAGAGAAAATGCTCCGTTCCCTTTCCTCGCCGAGTTATCTAAGCAGCACTGAAAATGATGCATTTTTACTTCACAGTACAGGTAACAAACCTAAGAATGGTGAAGTTGACATCCCCATTATTTATGCGGATTACTATTATATTGAAGCACTGATCAGATTAAAGAAAATACTTCAATCGGAAATGGCAAGTAATCAAACCTCAAAGGAATGAGCATACATTTTTTAAAATTATATATATGGGTTGTCTTGATATTGGGGACAATAAATGTGCAATGTCAGGATTTTGACGCTAAAATTGAAAAGGGCAAATTATTGTATGAAAACCCTATGGCTTCGGAATATCAAATGAGCGACTGGGTAATGGAAGGTCCGGCAAAGACAGAGTATAAAGACGGTTGGATGCATATGTATTCACCGGAAGAAGAAGGTCATCACGTATTATGGTGCCCTGAGGATTTTCCATCGGATTTTATAGCGGAATGGGAACTTCAAAATCAAGAAACAGATGCTGGATTGGTAATTGTTTTCTTTTCAGCTTTAGGAATAAATGGTGAAAGTATTTTTGACCCCTCGTTTCCTAAGCGCAACGGCGTCTTCAAGCAATACACGAAAAGCGAATATTTTAACAACTACCATATTTCATACTACGCAAATGGAAAGGACAAACGGGCAAGAGAAGTTGCGCATCTACGCAAAAATAGCGGTTTCCATAAAGTCCAGGTCGGCGAATTGGGCATACCCTTAAACTCCGAAGCCATACATAAAATGAGATTGGTGAAAGATGGTGCACATATCACTTGCTATGTCGATGATCGCAAAATTATCGACTGGAAGGATGATGGGGAAGAATTCGGTACGATCTTGGGCGGAGGGAAAATAGGGTTTCGCCAAATGAAATGGACGCATTTCAGGTATAGTAATTTTAAAGTATGGGAATTAAACAAACAAGATAAACGATGACGTTGTATCCTTTAAGTTATAAATCTAAAGGAATAACCGGATTTCGTTAGTGGTCGAATACTAAGGGTAGATAAAATTTTAATTATGAAAGGAACAGTAATTCTCTTTATACTCATTATTGGTGGATTCCAGGTGCTTTCGGCTCAAGAAACACAAAGGCCAAATATTATATTGGTGATGTCCGACGATCAGGGTTGGGGGCAAACAGGCTATAATAATCACCCCATTTTAAAAACACCCAATTTGGATGAAATGGCTGAAAACGGAATTCGTTTTAATCGATTTTATGCTGGAGCTCCAGTTTGTTCCCCAACTCGTGCGAGTGTTTTAACTGGACGGTCTAACGACCGTACCGCGGTTTATGCGCATGGCTATGCTATGTGCAAACAAGAAAAAACTCTTGCTCAGGCCTTAAAAGAAGCTGGCTATAAAACCGCTCATTTCGGCAAGTGGCATCTTAACGGGCTGCGCGGACCTGGGGTACCAATTTTAGCGAGCGATGAAAGAAATCCAGGGAAATTTGGCTTCGACGAATGGTTATCTGTCACCAACTTCTTCGATATTGATCCAATAATGAGTCGCAATGGTGAATTTGTAGAAATGAAAGGAGAGTCGTCACACATTATTGTTGATGAAGCCCTTCGATTTATTGAAAAAGAGAAGGGCAATGGGCAGCCACTTCTAGTAGTAATATGGTATGGTAGTCCACATGCTCCTTGGAGCGCAGAGGAACGGGACAAAGAAATCTTTGGTACCCTCGATGAAAAAGCACAAAATCATTACGGCGAACTGGTAAGTATGGACCAAAGTATTGGCAATCTGCGAATGGGATTGCGTTCTATGAAATTAGAGGAAAATACCCTTGTTTGGTTTAATAGCGACAATGGTGGTTTACCCAATTTCGGTCCAGAAACGGTTGGGGGACTTCGGGGGTATAAAGGCAAAATTTATGAAGGGGGCTTGCGTGTACCCTGCATAATAGAATGGCCTGCCGGAATCAGTAGAAAACAGGTAACAGACTACCCAGCATCAACTATGGATATATTTCCAACACTTGCGGATATTGTTGATTTGCCTACATCGAGTATGGGTTTCCCGATAGATGGAAGTAGTATAAAGAAACTTTTTTCAACCGGACTAAAAATAAGAGAAAAACCCATTCCTTTTCGCTATCGAGGCAAAGCAGCCATAGTGGACAACAACTACAAACTCATTTCGCAAGACATAAGTAAAAAAGAATTTGAATTGTATGATGTGGTAAAAGACCCTAATGAAACTAGAAATATTATCAGTAAAAAAAAGAAAACAGCCGATCGTATGATCAAAGAATTTACTAAATGGAATCAATCGGTTGAAGCAAGTATTGAAGGAAAAGATTATCCGAAGGGGCTATTGGAACCAAATGGTTATAATGAACATTGGAATACATTGCAGGAGTACAGGCCCTATTTTAAACAGTGGAAGAATAGACCGGAATATAAGGCAGTCTTAAAGAATGAAAATTAACTAGCTATTAACTAATAATAAATGCGATTACCTCTTTAAATTGAAATAAAATGACATTAAACAACTTTATAAAAAGTACACTATTAGCTGCATTCATTACTTTTTATGGGTCTTCAAATGCTCAAGAAAGGCCCAACGTAATAATAATTTACACGGATGATCAGGGAACGGTAGATCTGAATAGCTATGGTGCTACCGATTTGGTAACACCCAACATGGATAAATTAGTTACGGGAGGAGTTAAATTTACCCAGTTTTATGCCTCCCCGATCTGTTCCCCATCTAGAGCGTCTTTGCTTACAGGGAAAACACCACAACGTGCCGGCAGTCCTGGAAATGCCGGCGCTAATCCGAATAGTAAAAACGGGCTTCCAGGCGGGGAATACACTATGGCAGAAATGTTTAAAGATGCCGGCTATGCCACGGCTCACATCGGTAAGTGGCATTTAGGTTATCAACCTGAAATGAGCCCCAACGCACAAGGTTTTGATTATTCATTTGGGCACCTGGTTGGTTGTATCGATAATTATTCGCATTTTTTTTACTGGAATGGTCCAAACCGTCACGACCTATACCAGAACGGCAAAGAGGTGCATTACGATGGTGAATTTTTTCCCGACTTAATGGTAAAAAAAGCATCTGCTTTTATGGAGCAACTTACAGAACAGCCTTTCTTCATGTATTTTGCTATTAACCTGCCACATTATCCATATCAGGGAGATACAAAGTGGCTTGAATATTATCGTGAGAAAGGAGTTGTTTATCCACGCGATTTATATGCTGCATTTCTATCAACCCAAGATGAACATATTGGTCAACTTATTAAAAAGATCGAGGAATTGGGCTTAGTAGAAAATACCATTATTGTTTTTCAGTCGGATAATGGACATTCAACAGAGGAACGCGCTCATGGGGGTGGGGGAAGTACAGGAATTTATCGAGGTGCAAAACAATGTTTGTTCGAGGGTGGTATTTGGGTGCCTGCAGCCATTAGCTGGCCGGGGAAAATTTCTTCAGCTGAGGTTCGCGACCAATTCGCAGTAAATACGGATTGGATGCCAACTCTGGCTGAATTGTGCGGTATTCAATTAGATACTAAAAAATTAGATGGTAAGAGTTTAGTGCCCATAATCAGTAATGGCAAATCCAATACGCTACACACTGATGGGTATTGCTGGGCGTTTAAGGACATGTGGGTTGCTCGGAAGGGCAAGTGGAAATTATTAGGAAATCCGTACGATACCAGTCAACGCGAATATACTTTTTCAGAAAAACTATTTTTGGTGAATTTGGAGAAAGATCCTGGTGAGAGAAATAATCTAGCGGCGAAGTATCCTGACAAGGTAAAAGAACTGGAGAATCAATATCGTAAGTGGTTGGTAGAAAATAAATCGAATTAAACATTTATTGAAAATTAAAATAGAATAAAATGAAATTTATAAAACAATTGATTCCCTCCCTATTCGTAAGCTTGGTTTCAATATTGAGTATTGCACAAGATAGACCACCCAACATTGTTTTGTTGATGGCCGATGATATGGGTTACGAATGCTTGAGTGCAAATGGAAGTACTTCATACAACACCCCTTTTTTAGATAAATTAGGTAAAGAAGGAATACGATTTAACTATGCCATTTCGCAACCACTTTGCACACCATCCCGGGTAAAAATAATGACCGGTAGTTATAACTATCGGAATTATAAGTCCTTTGGTTATCTGGATGTTAATGAAAAAACTTTTGGAAACCTTTTAAAAGATGCTGGTTATGCAACCTGTGTAGTTGGAAAATGGCAGCTGAACGGAGTAAATTCAAAATTTGAAACGCCTGAAAAGGAGATGCTAAAGCGCCCACAACATTTTGGTTTTGATGAGTATTGCTTATGGAATTTTATTGGGGGTTCTGGTAATCGTTATGCAAATCCCAATCTGTACCAAAATGGCAATCAGCTTGAAGGGCTGGAAGACGCCTATGGCCCCGACGTGGTGAGTGATTATGCCATAGATTTTATGAAGCGTAATAAAGACAGGCCCTTCTTAGTCTACTACCCCATGATCTTAACGCATAATCCTTTCTTGCCCACACCAGACTCCAAGGAGTGGAAAGACAAAAGTATGAGACTAAAAGGAGATAAAAGATACTTCAAGGATATGGTTGAATACACTGATAAAATTGCATTAAAACTGGTCAATACCATCAATGCGCTTGGCCTCGAAGATGATACTATTTTTATCTTTACCGCTGACAATGGAACCCATTACAGCATAACTACCGAAACATTAAATGGCGCATTTAAAGGAGGAAAGGGAACCATGCCCGATGCGGGAACACATGTGCCTATGGTTGTTTATAATCCATCAAAAATTAAGAAAGGATTTGACTATAACGAACTCTTCGAATTCAGTGATTTTCTTCCAACTTTGGCGGAAGCTGCAGGATTGCCTATTCCTGAAAAAACGGACGGAAAAAGTTTTTATCCCCTTTTTTCCAATGTAAACCAACCGATTAGAGAAACTGCTTTTATTCATTATGACCCCTTGAAAAGGGCGAATAATAAACAATGGTACGGTCGGTTTGTTCGCAATAAAACATATAAACTATACAGTGACAATCGGTTTTATAATGTAAGCATAGATGCTGATGAAAAACATCCAATTGCGGATACCGAGTTGACAAAAAAGGAATTTTTGTTAAAAGAAAAATTTGAAGCTGAATTAAATGCGGCGCCTCCCCATCATTTCAAACAGAGTGATGAATATCCAAAGAAAATAAAATGATGTCTATGTTAATTAAGGGAAAATTTAATCTTTCGAGGTTGGGAGGAATTGTAGCGGGATTAATTTCCATACTTTTTTTAGGATGTACCTCTTCTAAAAGGTCCATTGAATCATCAGGTGAAATAAAAGTAACCAGCAGTATGATTTATCCCAAATATAGGGTATGGGCTTCACCCTCTGGAGGGGAAGAACCGGCGTTCAATTCTCCCAGTTTAGAGTGGCCTACGGCAAAGAAAAGGACAAAGTATGATATTCGGCTATCTTCCAATATTGATTTTTCGCAAGATCTGATCGAAAAGAAGGAAATTCCTTTTGCCATCTTTAATCCACATCAAAAGTTGAACAGGGGTATTTGGTTTTGGCAATACAGGGAAAGTGGTAAGGAATGGAATGCAATAGATTCATTTAAAATCACGGCGGTGACAAGAGAATTTGCGACTCCAAAATTGGATAAAATACTCAAAAATATTTCTTCAGAACACCCAAGGGTTTTTGTGAGGAAAAATGACTTGGCCGACCTACGGGAGCGAGCACAGAGCTACATGGAAACTAAAGCCGTTTTGGTTGAGGCAAATAAGCTGTTGAACGAAATTCCCCCAAAGGAAAAATCTGCCCTTCCAAAGCATAAAGGGAAAAATGAATATGAAGATTCCATGATAGCGCAAACGGCAAGTAGAGCTCTTGGATGGAAAGTACAATCCTCACTCAATTCGCTTTCCCAAGCCTACATCTTAACTGGGGATGTAAAATATTTCCGTGTTGCTAAACAATGGATGTTGGAAGTGGCTGACTGGGATCCAAATGGAATAACACATCTGTCTAATTTCGGGGACTCCGGTATAATGTCAAGTTTAGCATTGTCAGTGGATACTTTTTGGGATTTATTAAATGAAGCTGAAAGGGAAAGTATTATAAATCAATCTTCAACACGGGCCAATAACTTCTATAAGTTATGGAGAGGAAAAGTGGAAAGTAGGTCTTCTTCCATGCATGTTTGGCAACATATTTTACATCAAATGTTTCAAACTTCAATAGCCTTGGCAGGAGAAACGCCAGAAGCAGGTCAATGGCTGGAATATATCTACGAAATATGGATCGCCCAGTTTCCGAAAATGGCCGAAACTGATGGAGCTTGGTCGAATGGCATTGGCTATTTTATAATGAATACCCTAACTATCTATGATATGTCGGCAGGCTTTAGTGAGCTCACCGGTATTGATTTTCAATGGTCAGATTGGTTTCGTAACAATCCAAAATGGTTACTATATGCCTTCCCTCCCAATAGCGTGGGTGATGGTTTTGGAAACGATGGTGACAAGTACTGGTATCCTACTATGAAATATGCGGGATATACAGATGCTGCGGCGCGAATGCTCAATAGTCCACACGCAGCCTGGTATTCCAATGAAGTTGCCAAAGGACTAAACCAAGATATTGCTGCAGAGGCGGAATTTCGTTGGTTTAGAATTCAAAGGGCGAACAAAAACCCGCTCCTAAAACTTTCGGATGAATTTAATTTTCCACAAGCGGCACATTTTCCGGATATAGGTGTATCATATATGCATACATCTTTACAAAACATCGAAAATAATTTAATGTTATCGGCAACAAGTAGTCCTTTCGGATCAAATGGTCATGCGCATGCGGAACAAAACAATTTTAATATCGCTTTTGGAGGCAAACGTCTTTTTTATAATTCAGGATACCGACCAAAAATGAATGATCCACATCAACAGGGGTGGCACAAGCACACTCGAGGACATAACGGGATTTTAATTGATGGTAAAGGGCAACCATTTGATGCTGGAGCCTATGGTTGGATGCCTCGATTTCTTCATGGAAAACAAATTTCATATACTGTAGGTGATGCATCAAACGCATATTCTGCCACTGATGTGGAATCTGTTGATTTAGGGATGAAGCGTTTCAGAAGACATTATCTAATGCTTCGCCCATCAACCATTGTTATTTATGATGAACTGGAAGCTGATCACCCAGCTGAATGGACTTGGCTATTGCACAATGATGACGGATTAAAAATCGATTTAAACAAAAAGACTATTACAGCTGAAAACGAGTATGCCAATGCTCTGGTCTCACTTTACTCATCAATGGATATTGATTTTAATGTCACCGATAAGTTTGATATTCCAGCGAGAAATTGGAACAAAAAAGTAAATCAAGAAGGTGAATTAATTGATTTCGTGGATCAATGGCATTTTTCTGGAGTAACACATGAGAAGACGAATAAAATGCGCTATTTGGCAATTTTTCAAGTGAAACCCAAAGCAGGAAATTCGGCTTGTGAAGAGGTGATTTTTGACGAAAC
Source organism: Arenibacter sp. S6351L (assembly GCF_023016025.1). Taxonomy (NCBI): domain Bacteria; kingdom Pseudomonadati; phylum Bacteroidota; class Flavobacteriia; order Flavobacteriales; family Flavobacteriaceae; genus Arenibacter; species Arenibacter sp. S6351L. The sequence continues at coordinate 141,457 of NZ_JALKBB010000011.1, forward strand.
TACCAATATTTATTCCATTTCGGGATGGAATATTAAAGCAGAAATGAATGTAGCTAAAGCCGCAAAAATTGAAATATATGACGATTTAGGAACGGCATCGTTCATATCATCGGGCGAATTGAATTTTGATGGTATAGACTATAAGGGAAAGATTAGCGGAAGTTCCAAATTAGTGGAAATAATGAATGGGCAAGCTACATTTCAGGAAGTTGTGGATGAGGTCCCAGCTAAAATTCAAAAAGGGATGGCGAGGAGTATAAAAAATGACCGCAGATAGTGGGCCATTTTTTAAATATTCTCTAAATCTAAATATGAAATTTGTCAAGAAAGAATTATGAAGAAAATGAAGCGTCTAATACCAGTAGTCTTGCTTTTGGGTGTTTTGATTGGCTGTAAAGAAAAGGAAATAAAAGGGGAACAACAACCAAACGTCTTAATGATTTGTGTAGATGACTTGAACGATTGGATCGGGGTTATGGGCGGTCACCCAAATGCGATAACTCCTAATATGGACAGATTGGCTGCAAGGGGAGTGCTGTTTGCCAATGCGCATTGCCAGGCCCCTGTCTGTGGACCATCCCGGGCATCGCTGATGACAGGGTTACGGCCTTCCACTACTGGGATTTATGGCCAGATTGACGACGAAAAAATCCGTGGTTCTTCCGACGCAACCCTAGACGTAGTATTTCTTCCAGAATATTTCAAAAACAATGGGTATCATACTATGGGCAAGGGAAAGATATTTCACAACTTCGCACCTGAAGGTGTTTTTGATGAGGCTGCGGGAAGGGAAAAAGGTTTTGGGCCAAAGCCGGAAAAAAACTTTAAATGGGATAAAAAGGGAACAAGTACCGATTGGGGGGCATTTCCTGAAAACGATAGTGAAATGCCGGATTATAGAACTGCGAAATGGGCCGTTGAAAAATTAGGAACAGATTATGATAAGCCATTTTTTCTAGTGGCAGGATTTGTCCGACCCCATGTACCTTGGTATGTGCCACAGAAATGGTTTGATATGCATCCTGTTGATGGCGTGCAAACACCGCCTTATAAAAAGGATGACTTTTATGATTTACCGGCTATTTCAAAACAGGTCCATGAAATGCCAATGATGCCAACAACCGAATGGGCCATTGAATCTGGGGAATGGAAAAATATCGTGCAGGCCTATCTGGCCAGCGTTACCTTTGTAGATCATTATATAGGGGAAGTACTCACCGCCCTCGAAAATAGTAAATACAAAGACAATACCATTGTAATACTCTGGTCTGATCATGGATATCGCTTGGGCGAGAAGGGGACTTTCGCTAAGCATGCCTTATGGCAAGAAGCTACTAATGCTCCGTTGATTATTTCCGTTCCCAAAGGACAGAAGGGGTTGGTCCGCGCGCAAGCCGTTGAAATGTTGGATATCTATCCCACACTCCTCGATTTGTGCCACTTACCTCCGAATGCAATGAATGAAGGTAAAAGTTTAAAGCCACTGCTTGAAAACTCAAATACAAATAATGAATATTTTGCAGTAACAACCTATGGCAGAAACAACCATGCCGTGGTTTCTGAGCAATATAGGTATATAGGGTTTGAGGATGGGTCTGAGGAATTCTACAATCATACGAACGACCCTAATGAATGGCAAAATATTGTCACTGATACTACCTACAGTACAATTATTAAAAAGCACAGACAAAGACTGCCTGTTCGCAATTCACTTTGGACTCTCAGTGGAAAAAATAATTCCGTAAACACCTATTTTGAAAAACAGCGTAAAGAACAATCGGTAAAATAGAAATTAAAGATTTAATAAAATGGAAAAGTACATAAAACGTAGGGTAATTGTTTCAATATTTTTACTCTTTAGTTCGATATTATTTTTGGGTTGTAAAGCTCAAAAAGAAGCAGAACCCGAAGCTGAACAGAAGCCAAATATCCTGTTTGCCATAGCCGATGACCAATCATTTCCTTATGCTTCCGCTTATGGAACCAGTGGTATAAAAACACCTTCTTTTGATAAGGTTGCCAAAGACGGTATTTTATTTACAAATGCATTTGTTGCGGCACCCCAATGCAGCCCTTCAAGAGCGGCAATCCTAACGGGAAAAAATATTTGGCAAATTGAGGAAGCAGGTACACATGCCAGCTATTTCCCTAAAAAATATCCTGTGTTTACAGATTTGTTGGCGGGTGTAGGTTATGAAATTGGTTTCACAGGAAAACCATGGGGACCAGGTGATTGGAAAGATGCCGGCTGGCTACAAAACCCTGTGGGACCTGAATTCAATGATAAAAAGATGAGTTCTGTCCCAACAACTGGCATTCAATCCAAGGATTACTATGGAAATTTCGTAGAATTTTTTCAACAAAAAGAAAAAGGACAACCATTCTTTTTTTGGTACGGCGGCCATGAACCACATCGAACCTATGAAGAAGGTTCAGGAATCAAGGCCGGTAAAACTATGGAAGAATCGGCTGTCCCAGCATTTCTTCCTGACCACGAATTAATTAAAAGTGATGTTGCCGATTATGCCCTGGAAATAGAATGGTTCGACACCCATTTGGGAAAAATGATACAGTTCTTGGAAGAGCAAGGGGAACTCGAAAATACGATTATTGTGGTGACTGCGGATAATGGAATGCCCTTCCCTTCGGCCAAGGCTAATTTACAGGAATACGGTACCCACGTACCGTTGGCCATTTGTTGGCCCTCTAAAATGAAAGGAAATAGGGTAGTGGAAGACTTGGTTGCCCTTATAGACTTAGCACCAACCTTTCTAGAGCTTGCCAAGGTTGAAGAAGTACCTGAAATGACAGGTAAAAGCCTTTCAAATATATTGATTCCACTACCTGAGGTTCAGTCCAAAATGCATCGGGAATTTGTCTTGACAGGTCGTGAAAGACATACCCATGCCAGGCCAGATAATTTGGGGTATCCTGCGCGTGCCATTCGCACTCAAGAATACCTTTATGTACATAATTTTAAGCCTGATCTATGGCCAGCAGGCGACCCTGTACTTTCATCCGAAAAAAACCAATTGCCGACCAAAGGCTTTAAGTCCTTATCCCCAGGATTTCATGATGTGGATGACTCCCCTTCAAAACTCTTTTTAATAGAGCAACATTCCAAATATCCTTCCCAATATAAATTGGCCTACGAGAAACGGCCTTCGGAACAATTATATGATATTAAAAAAGATCCGGGTTGTGTAAACAATGTTGCCCAAGACCTTGAATACGAAGAGATAAGAAAGGATTTAAACGCAAAACTTGATACAGAACTAAAGAGGCAAGGCGACCCAAGGGTTTTGGGATTTGGGGATATATTTGATAGTTACCCTCGTATGTCGACCATGCGTGAATTTGAAGGTTTTCACGAACGAGGGGAATATAATCCCGCTTATATTCAAAAGGGACAACTAAAAATAAAATAAGAAACTATTCTAATTTTAACATACTACATATCTAGTTTAATATAAATTAATAAGAAAAGGAATGTATTCCCGTTCTGGGTCAATTCCCTTAGTTACGGTTGTTTTCACTGGAGAGCGATTAATAAGGATATGTATCAACACTAAAAATAATATTAAATCAATAATTATAACATATAAATGCGGATAGATATACCCCTGTTAATAAAGTGCTTATTCCAACAGGTGAAATAGCAGAAGTAAAAGGGACTCCCTTGGATTTTTCAATACCTACTATTATAGGTGATTTCATTCATTATGTTAATGAACAAATAAAATTCGGTACGGGTTACGGCCATAACTGGGGTTTGAATGCAGGTAACAAGTTAGATCGATTGGCGGCACGGATTTCAGAACAAAGAACTGGAAGAAGCATAGAAGTATATACAAATGAGCTTAAACTGCAATTTTATTGAGGTAACTTTTTAAAGGGTAGGGATATTGGTAAGTTTAATTTATGCTATGAGCACCAATCTGCATTTTGACCGGAAACACAGCATTTTCCGGATAGCCCAAACCGCCATAATTTCCCATCCACGCTTTTACAACTGGACGAAAAGTATTATTCAAAATTTTTATATAAATTTTGAAGACTGTTGTAGAGAGAAATTAGCGTATCCGTATCTTAAGGCGAATTTTTGTGAATACCAAGGAATGTAGGTGCACTTTAAAAAATCATTTTAAAAGAAAATTATATGAAAAAAGTAAGTATTTTTTTTATTTGCCTAAGTTGTTTTATCGGCTCTCAAGCACAGAAAAATAGTGTTCTAGAGCCCAACGATTTTGCCCATTACCCTGAATATTTCAATTCCGTGGATGATGCGCCTATAAAAACCTTGATATCCAATTCTGATAGTTGGAACTGGATGCAAGAAAATATTCCGTGGTTTGAGTGTCCCGATGAGGAAATTGAAGAGATATATTATTTTAGGTGGTGGGTATTTAGAAAACATATTAAAAAAACGCCATCTGGCTATGTGATTACTGAGTTTTTGCCCGAAGTAAAGCATGCTAAAAAGTACAACACTATTGCCGCGGCATCCGGACTTCATGTTGACGAAGGCAAATGGTTGAAAAATAGGGATTATGTTGCCGATTACTTAAAATATTGGTTTTCAGAGGATGGGGAGCCACGGCATTACAGTTCGTGGTTTGCAACAAGTATCTATGAGTATTGTACGACCATAGGGAATTATTCTTTGGCTGAAAATTTACTATCAGAACTAGCCGGAAACTACGAAGAATGGGAGAAAAGTAACATGCACGAATCGGGGTTATTTTGGTCATATGATGATAGGGATGGGGGGGGGCACTCCATTAGCGGATCAGGTTTGCGTCCTACACTCAACTCGTATTTGTATTCTGATGCCATCGCTATTTCAAAAATTGCCAATAGAATAGGGAACAATGGTCTATCCAAAAAGTTCAAAGTCAAAGCAGAAAAAATCAAAACATTGGTTCAGGATAAGATTTGGGATGTAAAAGATGAATTTTTCTGTACGCTTCCCTTAGAAAAAAAAGGTGATGAAATAAAGACTTATAACCATCGAGAGGTCAGTCCAAACCGTCATGTTCGAGAATTGTATGGTTATTTCCCTTGGCGATTTAACCTACCGGACAAGGGGTATGAAAGTGCATGGGAACAGGCTCTGGATCCGGATGGTTTTTTTGCGCAATACGGCCTTACAACGGCAGAGAAGAGACACCATTTGTTTATGAAAAATCGTATTAAACGCTGTCAATGGGATGGGTCTAGTTGGCCGTTTGCAAGTAGTCTGGCCCTAGGTGGCATGAGAAATTTACTGCATAATTATAATCAGGTTATAATAGATAAAGGAGATTTTTTTGATCTAATGAAGATTTATACCCATTCACAGCATAGGACTTTACCATATGGTGAAAGTATACCGTGGATTGGTGAGAGCTTACATCCAGATTCGGGCATTTGGTTATCGAGGGCCATTGCCCTGGATATGAATATTGACAAGGTTGCAAGGCAATATTGGAAGGATAAAAATCAAGCAATTTTAAGAGGTAAGGACTACAATCATTCAAGTTATTGTGACCTTGTCATTTCTGGATTGGTAGGCTTGGAAATGAAGGAGGACGGGTCAATATCCGTTGACCCCCTTGTTCCTGAGGGTAAATGGGATTGGTTTGCGCTGGATGGTATACAATATAAGGGAAAAACCATTGCTGTTGTTTATGATAAAAATGGTGATAAATATGGCATTCATAAAGGGCTTTCCATTTTGGTGGATGGCAAAAAAGTGGCGCATGCAAACAAACTGGAAAAAATTACCTTAGAATTATAATAATCAAATGGGGAATGCTTTTTAAGGATGTAGGTTTCATAAATTATGCTCTTTCAAATTGATTCTCGTACCTTTTTTTTAGTAAATCAATACAACGGCAATTTGTGAAGTTTAGGTCTGTTTAAATAAGTATTTTACACTTTGGTAGGATCTTCCTCAGAAAGGCGCATCCCTATGAATATCGGGAGAGACCTCATTTTATTGATATAAGTGTCCAACCCTTCGACTTCGATCAGGGAACGGCCAGCGGATCACATTTTGAATGTTAATTTGCGTCACAGTTTGAAGGAACATAACACGAACCCCAGGATAGATTATTCTATCTTTATCCAATTCACAAACCACTTTTGGGATTTATCCATTGTATATTACATTCTATGAGACTACCACTATTGTTTGCTTTTTTTGTTTTACTGACTGGTTGTGCCGTCCAAAAGCCCAACGGAGAGAACCACCTTGCTTTTTTTCACCTTACCCACATCCATTCCTATCCGTTGAAGTGTTGAATTGTCTCTCGGTTGCACGGGGGAACAATAAATTAATTCATAGAATATATTATTAAAGGGTTTCTGAAATCATGATATATGTATATATACAAATATGCCAATATAAATATATGAGTATATGTATTTAGATAATTAAGATTTGCGTAATCACTAGGTATTTTTTGATTTAAAGTAGGAAGAGATCCAGCCAACTCGTTTTGAGAAATATATCATTTAAAGAAATTGTCAATATTATCTTCGGAGAAGATAGCAAGTTATGTTTTAAGCATCTTAAAACCCTACTTCTGACGAAGTGAAAGCCGATAAGAATATGGAGGAATAAAATGAAAATCAACAAAGGCGGGAGAAAAAATGTGGGAGACAGGACACGGGGCATACCATAACGCGGATCAATCCCAAAAGTTGTGTGTGAATTGAAAATAGAATAAGATCTTTGCGGAAAAAGGATCGCCTTGGAATTATCATTGGACCTATTAAAGTTTATACTGCCAGAAGTATTAACGACCCATTTTGACCTAGTCTCCCATAATATGCAGGAGGGTGCGCTTCATTTATATTTTGAAGAAAAAAAAGACACCCCTAAAGAGGAAAAACATCGCACTTTAATAGCCCATGGTTTTCACAAAGAGATTGTCGTCCAGGACTTTCCACTGCGGGGAAAGTCGGTCTTTCTCCACATCAGGCGGCGCCGTTGGCTGGACAAGGCCACTGGCCAAGCCGTGCAAAGAGATTGGGATCTAGTGGCACAGGGGACTCGTATGACCGTAGAGTTCGCTGCTTTTTTAAAAGTACTTGGTCAGTACCAAAGCTAATGACTGCCATACCATTGGCGGATTTTATGGAGTCGATGGCAAAAAACTACAGCGCCAGTTTCGGGATTACTTAAGCGAGTTCAAACAATGGGAGAAGAGACCACATGCCAAGGAGTGGCTCATATTCCCTGAGAATATAGGGCTTTATCTGTCCATTGACGAAACGGCACTCTCCAAGGGGGAACTCTACACCATAATCACCAATAAAAAAGCCAAGGGCAAGAAAGGGTCCATAGTGGCCATATTCTCCGGCACCAAGGTAGGACCAATTATAGAGCAGCTGTTAAAGATATCGGCCAAGAAAAGGGCCAAGGTCAAGGAAATCACCCTGGATATGGCCAACTCCATGAAGACCATCGCCAAACAATGCTTCCCAAAAGCGGTACAGGTGACGGACAGGTTCCACGTACAAAAACTGGCTCTGGAAGCCCTTCAGGACATCCGAATCAACCACAGGTGGGACACCATAGACCGGGAGAACGAACAGATAAAACAGGCAAGGGCAAAGCACGGGACATTCGTACCAAAAGAATTCAGCAACGGGGACACCAGAAAACAGCTATTGGCCAGGAGCAGGTACCTATTGTACAAAGCTCCCTCCAACTGGACAGAAAACCAATCCGAGAGAAGCAAGATATTGTTCGCCCAATATCCGGATATAAAGGTGGCCTTCGACCTGGTACAGGGGCTCAGGAACATATTCAATACGGCAACTTCTATACAAACAGC